>CAYRRQ010000011.1:0-18331 GCA_964426715.1 uncultured Methanosarcinales archaeon | reverse complement strand
TTTTTAGCTAGGGGATTCCGGTGCGCAGCACTAGGAATCGCCTGGTTTTCGCTAACGTTTTGCGCCGAAGGCGGAAAAGGTTAAGCCACTAGACCACGGGCCCGAAAATCTTAATCTTGTTATTAGCAACCTTTTTAAAAAGCTTTCTAATTCCTGGTTTTCATAGCTCAGGAAAAGGGTGCGTTCAAAAAATCCTACTTCGCTGACTTTAACCCTAAACTAAAGTTATAGGAACAAAGTCAGCTACGTCGTGCCAGTTACCATTACTGCTACGCAGCATGGCAACAATAATGGCAACGACGAACTTTTTGAACGCAACCTTTAACCGAAAAACATTTAAATAATAGTTACCTATTAGGTAACTATGACGGTTGAGGTTCCACAGTACTGTTTGAGAGCTTATGCTTTGTTCTATTCAAAGTTCGGCTCAAGAGAAGAGTTCAAGCAGTCCTTTTTAGATTGGATTGTAAGCCCTAGCATGAGGAAGAAAATATTTTCATTATTATTGAAGTCTGGGTGGATTAAGAAAGCTTCAAGAAGCACTTATAAATGCGTGCCTCCAAGCAAAGCCATTAGTGAATTAACAAGGTTCCGGGTCCCCGACTTAATAAAAAAAGCAGATAGGAAATACGCTTTTACTGGATTGTCTGCAGTCGAAGTATGGTCTGATTATGCTTATGTTCAGAGAGGAATTGAAAAATCACCTTATTTTGTCAGGGTCTTAAAAAAAGACTTGGACTGGTGGCAAAGCTTTTTTAATAAGCACAACATACCTAATTATGTTAACAAGGGCTCAAACATAGGGGAGTATGTGATTTTGATACGTGCAGAACAAGTGGGTTTTGTTGAAAAACATGGCTTAAAAGTTGATTCCTTGAAAAAAACCATGAAATACGCCAAATCAAATGATATTTTCTTATATGCTTATAATTATATGAGGGAAAAATATGGAGCTTCTGCAACTTAGAGAAAAGAAAATTTTTGAAACATTAAAAAGCCTGAAAGGCGCAGACTTTGTTATCATCGGAGGCTATGCTGTTAACACATATACTCTTCCAAGGTTTTCTGTTGATTGCGACATTGTAGTAAGAGACAAAAAAGCTCTTAAAAAAATCATGAGAATATTAAAGCAGAATGATTATGCTGAACTAAAAGACCAGAAAGCAGAACTGCCTTACAAAGGCGAATTTTTAAAGTTTAAAAAAGAGATTAAAAAAGATTTTTATGTCAGCACGGATATTCTTTTCAAAAAAGTTCTTGACAGACAGACAAATGCTGTTTTTTCTGCTGACTGGATTTTTAAGAATTCAGAAATCAGGAGGTTGAAGGGAAAAACTATTTCTGAAGAGCTAAAAATAAGGATTATTAATATCGATGCTTTATTTGTCATGAAGCTAATTAGTTGCCGTTCCACTGACATCAGAGAATTATTCATGATAGGCCCCTGTGTTAAAAACAAAGCATGGATTAAGGACGAGGTTTCTAAACACGCTGACTTAAAAGAGAGATTGGGAAAGGTCAAGAAGAAGATTCTTTCCAAACAATTCCAAGATGGTTTACAAGGGGTTTTTGGAATGATTAATCCTGATATTTTTGACAAGCACAAAAAAGAGATTCTGAGTTTTGAAGATTAATCCCATCTTCCACAAACTTTAAAAACCCATACATAATTTTATGTATACGTGTTTTTGGGTGGAAAATGCAGGACAGGACAACAATACAGATATCAGAGAACCTGAGAAAAGAGCTCAGAATGCTGGCAGCCAAGAGAGACCGCTCATACCAGGAGCTGCTCAGCGACATGACAAGCGTGTTCAAAGAGCTGGACAAAGAGAAAACCATTGTCTCAATCCCAAAAGGGATTGCAAAGAAGATAAAAAAGCAGATTAGGTCCACAGATATATCCTCTGTCTCAGAATACATCACATTCATCCTAAGGCTAATACTGGCAGAAAAAGACAAGGCCCTGAAAACAGGCGAAGAGAAAAAAATAAGGCAGAGGCTTAAAAAACTAGGATACTTATAGCAGGTGCAAAAAAAATGGTGAAAATAGAAAAAAAGATTCTTAAAAAACTAGAAAAAAGAGCAAAACAAAAAGGAAAAACAACAGACCAGTACATCAACTACATCCTGAAGCAAGTAGTGGAGAGGCTGGACAAGGAAAACAAAAAGCAAAAAGAGCCAGAAGAAGCCTACACAGAAGAAGACGAGAAGAAAGTTAAGGAGCGGCTCAGAAGCCTGGGCTACCTGGACTAAAAGGTGTGAAAATGGACCATCTTGACAAGCTCGAAAGCAAGAGCATCTACATCATAAGAGAAGCCTATAAGAAGTTCAGAAAGATAGGCATGCTCTGGAGCATAGGCAAGGACTCAACCACCATGCTCTGGCTCGCCAAAAAAGCCTTCTACGGCAAGGTACCCTTCCCAGTAATCTACATAGACACGGGCCTGCACTTTCAGGAAATGTATGATTTCAGGGACATGTGCGTAAAGAAATGGGGGCTTAACCTCATCATGTCAAGGAACTACGAGGAAGCAGAAGAGCAGGGCATAGGACCCAAGGCCAAGATTGAGTGCTGCAACACTAGGAAAACCATTGCCCTGAAAAAAACCCTTGCAGAGCACAAGTTCGAAGCATTGCTGCTCGGCATCAGGAGGGACGAGCACGGCATAAGAGCAAAGGAGCGCGTGTTCTCACCCAGGAACAGGGACTTCAGATGGGACTACAAGGACCAACCCCCAGAATTATGGGACCAGTTCAAAACCCAGAAACAAAGAGAGCAGCACCTCAGAGTCCACCCCTTGCTTCACTGGACAGAGATAGACATCTGGAGGTATATCCAGAGGGAGAAACTGCCTGTCAACCCCTTGTACTTTGCAAAGAAAGGCAGGCGCTACAGAAGCCTTGGATGCAAGCCCTGCACTGCGCCAGTGGAAAGCAACGCAGACAACATAGACAAGATAATAAAAGAGGTCGGGGAAAGCAAAGTCGCAGAGAGGAGCGGGAGAGCCCAGGACAAGGAAGAAGCAGACGCAATGCAGCAGCTTCGCGCACTCGGCTACATGCTTTTATTAAACTATTTTTAATCACAGGACATTTGTCCGCGTAAGGTATAAAAATGCAAGCAGTACCATGTTTGGAGATGAAATATAAGTATGATATTTCAAAAGAGCAATTGACAGAATTATATCTTAATCAAAAAAGAAGTATTAAATCTATCTCGGAAACACGGTCTTGTTCTGCAAGGACGATTCATAGAAGACTTAATTATTATAAAATTAAAACCAGAACACCATGGGAACATAAAAAAATATTTGTGAATTCGGAGAAAATTAGAAAATCACATCAAAAAGAAAGAAAAAGTATAAACAAGATTGCAAAAGAGTTAGGACTTTCTTATTCCAAACTAAGAAGTGAGATGATTAAAAATAATATTCCTAGAAGAAATAGCATAGAATTATCTCTAAATAAGCCAAATTTAAAACCAACAAAAAATTTATGTTATATCTTAGGAATTCTTTGTGGAGACGGTTATTTATACAAGAACGGCTCTAATTATTGTATAGCTTTAGAGACAGTTGAATTAAACTTCATTAAATCTTTTAAAAAAGCATTAGAAAAAATCGGGTTGATTGTTGGCGGACCCTATAGCAGAAAAAGGTCACAAAAAAATAAGATCATACACAAAATAGAAACCAGATCTAAACTTTTTTTTGAATGGTATCAAAATACAGATATAATAAAGATTAAGAAGTTTGTTAATAAAACAAAAGGAGAACTTGATTTCATAAAAGGGGTTTATGAATCTGAAGGATCCTATTTTTTAACTAAAGAAAAAAAAAAAATATTGACCCTAGCATCTACTAACAAAGAATTGATGTTATATATCAGAGAACTCTCTTACAAATTCGGATTCTCTCCAACATTTCCAAAATCCCAATATCTAAAAAGTAAAAAACCCTATTATAAATTATATTTTAATAAACAAGATGAAATTAAAAAATTTATTGAATTAATCAACCCAGGTATTAAAAAAAGACCTTGCAATATAAATTAATCTAAAAAGGATAGGTTAGTTTGAAACAATGAGAAAAGAAACCCCCATACGGAGCATAGCCAAGAGTGTTACCTGGAGGGTGCTGGCCACTTTCACCACCATAATCCTGGTGTACTTGTTCACAGGCAAAATCGGATTGTCACTTGCAGTGGGAGTGCTTGAAGTGATTGTAAAACTCATAATATACTACTTCCATGAGAGAGCATGGGTTAAAATCAGATGGGGTTTGAAGAATAAAAATGATGCCTAAAGACAAAGAGAAAAAACAAAGCAAAACAAAAGACCAGGACAAGCAGCTTGAAAACCTGAAGTTCGTAATCGTGGGCCACATAGACCACGGCAAGTCAACCCTGATAGGCAGGCTCTTCTACGACACTGACTCACTGCCAGAGGGCAGGATGGAAGAGATTGAGCAGATATGCAAAGCCTTGGGAAAAGAGGTCGAGTTCGCCTATGTAATGGACCACCTGCGGGAGGAGCGGGACCAGGGCATAACCATAGACACCGCCCAGACCTTTTTTAACACAACCAAGAGGAGCTACACCATCATAGACGCTCCAGGCCACGTAGAGTTCATTAAGAATATGATTACAGGCGCGAGCCAGGCAGAAGCAGCCATGCTCATAGTGGACATTGAGGAAGGCGTGCAGGAGCAGACCAGAAGGCATGCTTACATCCTCAGCCTGCTGGGCCTTGACCAGGTAATCGTGGTGATAAACAAGATGGACTTAGTTGATTACAAAGAGGAGAGGTATGAAGAGGTAAAAAAAGAGTTATTAAAATTCCTTAATAGCATCAAGATAAAGCCAACTTACATCATCCCAATATCTGCCAAGCAAGGCGACTTTATTGCAAAGAAGACCAAGAACCTTTCATGGTTTAAAGGCCCCACAGTACTAGAAGCCCTGGACACTTTTAAGACTAGGAAGTCTGCGAGGAACAAGGCGCTGCGGCTGCCAGTGCAGGACGTGTACAAGTACGAGAAGAGGATAATCGCGGGCAGAGTTGAGAGCGGAACAATAAAGCCAGGCGAAAAGATAAAAATTCTTCCGTCAGGAGAAGAAACAATTGTCCAGAGCATAGAAGAGTATGGCAAAGAAAATGTTAAGCAGGCAGAGGCTGGCAAGAGCACAGGCATAACCACAAGGGACAAGGTCTTTGCTGACAGGGGAGATGTGATAACCCATACCAGGGACCTGCCCGCAGTGACTGACACAATAAAGGCTCATGTGTTCTGGATGGACAAGCAGCCATTCAAAAAAAATGAAAGATTGCTCTTCAAGTGCGCAACCCAGGAAGTAATGAGCAGCATTGACAAGATAGACCGAGTAATAGACTCCTCAACGCTCAAGCTCTTAAGCAAGGACGCAGACCAGATTAAGAACCGCGAAGTAGCAGACATCATAATAAAGACAGAGAAGCCCGTGGTAGTGGAGAACTTCAACATTGTCCAGGAGCTCGGAAGGTTCGTATTCCAGAGAAAAGACACGTGCGCAGGCGGGATAATAACAGATGTTTAGAGCCTGTCCGGTATTTGAGGACCAATTAAAATTTTCATGAATTACATAAAAGATATAAAAGCATAAATAAATTAATTGCGCGCAAAAAAAAGCGCGGAAAAGCCAAGATGATAATAATATTTGCAATCGACGCCTTGGAATACGAGAAAGTAGAAGAGTTTGATTGCGAAAACCTGAAACAGGACTTTTATGGAAAGACAGACATCTCAGAATTCTCTCAGCCCAGGACCATGGTGCTTTGGAGCTCGTTCATAACAGGAAAGAACAAGGAAAAAGACGTTTTAAAAGACGGCGACAAGGAGATGTGGGACAAGAAGTGGCCTTTGGAGCAGACATTTTTCTCAGAGTTCAGGAATCCTGTTGTGCTCGACCTGCCTGGCTACAGTTATGACAAGGAGGTGCATGACAAATCGCGGGAATTATTAAAAAACTATTTTGAAGCCAGGGATAAGAAGGAGAAGGATAATATAAGGAAGCAGTACAACAAGGACGCGTTCGAGCATCACAGAAAGATAAAAAAAGAGTTTTTCAAAGCTCTTGAACAAGGATATAGCAAGCACGAGCTTGTCCTGGGATACTTCAGCGTGGCAGACGTCATAGGCCACCTCAACTTTGGGAACACTGCAATGATGAAGATGATTTACAAAGACCTGGATGAAATCGCTGAAAAAATCAGCAAAAAAGGAGAGCTCATCATCCTGTCAGACCACGGCATGAAAGCAATCGGCATGTTCGGAGAGCACTCAACATACGGCTTCTGGTCAACCAACTTCAAGGCAGGGCTTAAGAATCCGGGGATTACAGATTTCTATAAATTAATCATCAGCTTAAAGAAAGAACAAGCTTAAGTAACCCCAAAATTCAAGCATTCTCCTTGTACCATTCAAAGAACTTTCTCATGCCCTCTTCTATGCTCATCCTGGGATTGTATCCCAATAGCTTCTCAGCCTTGGCAATATCTGCATAGGTTATTTCCACGTCTCCTGGCTGCATGGGCAGTTCTTTTATAACTGCTTTCTTGCCTGTTATCTTTTCAATGATTTTAATAAAATCATTCAGCATGACAGGCTTGTTGTTCCCAAGGTTGATTATTTCAAAACCCAGCTCTTTGTCAAGAGCAGAGACCACTCCCCTAACAATATCATCCACATACGTATAGTCCCTCTTAGTGGTTCCGTCTCCGAACCTATTAACAGGCCTACCCCTGATTATCCAATCAGTAAACAAATAAGGCGCCATGTCAGGCCTCCCCCTGGGCCCGTACACAGTAAAGAACCTCAAGCAGGCAATCCTCATGTTGTAAAGGTAGTGATAAGTGTGGCAGAGAAGCTCTCCAGCTCTCTTAGTCGCAGCATAAGGGCTTATAGGCTTGCTCACATCATCGTCTTCTGAGAAAGGAATCTTTCTTTGATTGCCATAAACACTACTGCTGCTCGCAAAAACAAAACTCTTAGCCCTAAACTCCTTAGCAAGCTCTAAGAGATTCATAGTGCCTTTAACATTGACCTCCTGGTAGAGCAAAGGCTGCTCTATTGAAGGCCTTACTCCTGCCCTTGCAGCTATATGGATTATTTTGCCAGGCTTTTGTTTTTCAAAAATCTTTCTTAACCCTTTATAATCCCTTATGTCCTGCTTGTAGAACCTGAACTTAACGTGTTTCTTTAATAATGCCAGGTTAGACTTTTTTTTCCTTACATCATAATAATCATTAAGATTATCCACTCCAACAACAGAATCCCCTCTGCGCAGCAAGGCTTCTGAGACATGACTTCCTATGAATCCTGCGCACCCAGTTATGAGAATTTTCATTTTCTTAAAGTTAAAAGCCAAGACCGTCGTTGCCGTTATTTGCCAAGTTTTGGGGAATGCTCAAAAATCTTTGATTTCTGGCACTCAAAAGCAAAGCTTTTGTTGAAATCTGACTAAAACAAGGCGACATGCGCACTTCGTGCTTAGTCCCCTGTAAAAGCAATGACATGTGCAGAATTTTTATGTTTTGCACATTCAAAAATATAGTTATATTTTTGTATCGGCGGAGCTTACGAAGCAAGCGGAGTAGGACTTGACTTTTTCACCTCCCCACACTAATATATTTGAACCCTTCTTTTCTTATCTCCTCAGGGCCGTATATGTTCCTGCCGTCAATGATTATGTGCTGTTTCATCAGTTTTTTCATCCTGGCAAAATCCAGGCCTCTGAACTCGTCCCACTCTGTAAGCACTATCAGGGCATCAGCGTCTTCAAGTGCGTGGTAAGCGTTGTCAGCAAAAACCACTTTTTTCTTAAAATGCTTTTTTGCATTAGGCACTGCTTCAGGGTCATAAGCCCTTACACAGGCGTAGGCCTTTAATAACTGGTCTATTACTACAAGGCTGGGAGCGCCCCTAATATCATCTGTTCTGGGCTTAAAGGACAACCCCCACACAGCAATTGTCTTGCCGTCGAGCTCAGGAACCAGCTTTTTGAGCTTGGGAACAATACTCCTCTTCTGCCTCTCATTAATATAATCCACTGTGCGCATAAGGTTGCTGGTAAGCCCGTGCTGCTCAAGCATCTGGGCCAGTGCCTTGACATCCTTGGGAAAACAGCTGCCGCCATAGCCACAGCCTGCCTGGAGAAACCTAGAGCCTATACGATTGTCCAAGCCCATGCCCTTAGCCACTGATTTTATGTCTGCACCTATCTCCTCGCATAACTGGCTGAGCTCATTCATAAAGCTTATGCGTGTTGCCAGCATTGCATTGCTCGCATACTTAATCAGCTCAGCATTCTTAGGAGTCGTGAATATTATGGGCTTGGAAGCCCTGCTCAGGGACTTGTAAAGCCTTGCCAGCAATTCCCTTGCCCTGTTGCTCTGCGTACCTATGATTATGCGGTCAGGGTTCTGGAAGTCCTTGACAGCCGCTCCTTCTCTCAGGAACTCTGGGTTGGATACAACGTCAAATTCTATTTTCTTATCCTTGTCCTTTTTATTCTTGTTCCTCTTGTTCAATTCAGAATTTATAATCCTCTTAATCCTCTCTGCAGTCCCAACAGGCACTGTGCTCTTGGTAACCACTATCTTATACTTGTTCATGTGCCTGCCAATATCTTCTGCTGCCTTGTAAACATACTGCATGTCTGCGTCGCCATTTGCTAAGGGAGGCGTTCCCACGCATATGAATATGACGTCTGATTTTTTAACCGCTTCCTCTGCATTGGTCGTGAAGACAAGCCTTTTCTGCTCCAGATTCCTGTTTAATAACTCTGCTAGGCCGGGCTCATAAATCGGAACCCTGCCCTTTTCCAAATCCTTTACTCTTTGCTCATCAATATCCAAGCAGGTCACATTGTTGCCTAGGTCAGAGAAGCAGGTGCTGGATACAAGGCCTACATATCCTGCTCCGATGAATAATAGGTTCATAATGTTTAGTGAGTAAAATATGATTTTTAAAGCTTGTGAAACCGTGTTCAAAGTAATGTTGAAAATATCCTGCTTCGCTTACTGCAACCATATACTGTGTGTATGAACGCAGATAAGCTTCGCCTGGCCTTGCCATTATTACCTCATCATATTCGGTAACAACCGGCAACAATGGCACAGACTGAAATATTTCCAACAACACCCCCCTTGTTCAAAACAATATTTAAATAAGACTTCTTATTCCTGTTTGATAAGATGGACGCAAAAAGGGTTTTGGCAGATTATAAGAAGAAGCTTGACAAGAGGCTGGCAGACTTTTTTGACCAGGAACTCATACGCTCTGCGCGTATTGATAAGACCTCAAGAGAACTAGTTGAGTTATTAAAGGACTTCACTCTCAGAGGTGGAAAGCGTTTAAGAGCGGCCCTGCTTTATTACGGCTATTTGTGCTTTGAAAAGGAGAACCCCGCGATTATTGATGCTTCTATGAGTATGGAGCTAATCCAGAGCTTCTTGTTAATACACGACGATATTATTGACAAGGATGATACACGGAGGGGCGGGCCTGCCATGCACACAGCATACAAGGATTATGTGAAGAAAAAAGGTATTAAGACTGACGCCTCGCACTTAGGGATCTCGCTGGGTATCTGCGCAGGAGATATGTGCTCTGCTTTTGGCAACAAAATCCTGGCAAACATGAATGTTAAGCCAGAGTACAGGATTAGAGCACTGGAAAAACTAGGCAAGGTAATAAGGCGGGTGGTTTACGGCCAGACCATGGATATACTTGCAAATATCATGGAAGATGTTAGTGCAAAGGATGTTATGAAGATGGAGGAGCTCAAAACAGCTACTTACACTGTTGAAGGACCCCTGTGCATAGGCGCTCTGCTCGCAGGGGCAAAAGAAAAAGACCTGAACCTGTTATCAGACTATGCTATTCCTATTGGCGTGGCTTACCAGATACAGGACGACATCCTGGGATTGTATGGCAGAGAGGACGTACTGGGCAAGCCTGTGGGCTCAGACATAAAGCAGGGCAAGAAGACGCCCCTGATAATCATAGCCCTAGACAGGGCGGACAAAAAGCAGGAAAAGATTATTCAGAGAAACCTCGGCAAGCAGGACTTAACCCAGAAAGACCTTGAGGATGTTAGAAAGGTTGTCAGGGATACTGGAGCTCTTGATTACTGCAGGAAAAATGCCGGGGACATGATTAACACTGCCAAGAAAGTGATAGCAAAAGCTGATTTCAGGAAGCAGGGTAAGGACTTCTTAATAGGGATTGCTGATTACATGCTTGAAAGAAAATTATAAGGCTATCATAACTTCAGGATTAAACAGACAAATTCCTCCTGAACCGTTAGCTTTATAAACAATGCTTTTTTCTGTTTTCCTGGACGGTCATAGCGGCGTGGTTTACCCAAACCCATTTCGAACTTGGAAGTCAAGCACGTCCACGTTCCAGGGTGTACTGCACTTCTGTGCGGGAAACCTGGAAAGCTGTCCATTTAAATCCTCAAAACCTCCTTAACAGAACATTAAGTCTATTTTTCTGTAAAACATTAAAAATTAACTCTTATTGAAAGACTATGCCACAGTTATCTCTATCTTGTTCTTTGATGAATCCATCTTAACATCCATTGTTGTTTTAGGAGAATCTAAGTTAAATACTTTCACTATGTCTCTGGGAAAGATCATCCCATAACTATGCCCTATCTTTATGGGTTTCTTAACATATTTGTCTTTGAGAAGCTTTTGCTGTAATTTCCTGCCAAATGTCAGAGCCTGCTCTTGGGTAAATACGTTCATCTTGCATTTGAGGCGGCTGTAAGCATCTGCTTCTATTCCCCTGTGCGAAATCTTTACCAAAGTCATTTTTTTCCCGCATTCCAAGCATTTTTTCATTTTATTCTCTTCATTGTCTTATAATTACTGTTTTAACAACAAATCCTTTCTGACATTTTCTACACCCAACAAAAGAGGACAGGTTATCATGAAAATATTTGTGATATATAATATTATTTCGTGAATGTTTTGACAGCAATAATATGCCTCTGGCAATTGTCTTCTCTACTCACTCAAGCGATTCATATATACTTAACCCGAATTGGCAACTCCTATCTGTCAGCATGACAAAAGCATGCTCTTCAAAGTCAATATTCAATACCGACACCTTCATTAAGTAAAACTTATTTATAAAACTCTTGGTTAAACTTTTCATTTAACACATTAAAAAGAAAAAAAGAAAAAGAAAAAAAATTTTATGCAAGGTTCTTTGCTATCTCCGCACCCTCTTCTATCATCAGCTCGTCCTCATCAAGAGGCTCTTCTGAAACCAGGACATTATTAGCCAGGATTGCCTGATAATACTCTATAGGCTTGATATTGGTTATTACTGTCTGCTGAATAATATACCTGCCGTTCCTGCTAACCTTTATCCGGCTCTGAATATGCGGCATCCTTCTGAGCTGCTCTTCTTTCCTGTTACTTAATCCCATTTTTTTCTTACCTCTGTGATGTTTGTGGGTTCACAGGTAAAACAATGCTTTAAATAATTCACCCCTGATTTCCCGGAGAAAAACTATCTTTTTAGGAAATCTTTCTGGATTAAAGAAATATTTAAAAACAAAACCTCATTCTTACCTCTGCAATGAATAAAATAACGCCTTACGAACTGGAGATCACAAAGAGAAATCCTTACACATTTTATAGCAGCCGTCTTGAAAACAAGGATTCAAACCTGGTAGAACTATTAGACAAAGTGCAAAAAGAGAATCCCGAAACAATCACTCCCAAAGCAGATATAAGTGAATTGAGGGGAGGCCAGTTCGTGATTATAAACCCAGACTATAAAATCTGGGTAATGGGAAAACAAAAAAAAGATTATTTTGAAATCATGACCAAGGGAGATAAACCAAGCCGAGAATACTTATCCAACTTCTTTAAAATGCCTGAATAAATATGTAAAGCGAATTATGTTTTGCAAAACAAAAATATGATAGCACTCAAAAAAAGACATAGGAAGAAATCCTATTTTCAAAACATTTAAGAATAATTTAATTTTTCTCTCATTCTCATGGCAAAAATAGGGGTTGTTGGGGGGAGCGGTCTTGACAACCCGGATATTCTGAAGAATACAAAGGATAAAGAAGTTGATACTCCTTATGGAAAGCCAAGCAGCCCCTTGAAGACAGGGAGGATAAAAGGGGTTGAGGTTGTTATTCTTGCAAGGCACGGCAGAGAGCACACCATACCCCCAACCAAGGTTAATAACCGGGCCAACATCCACGCCTTAAAACAAGCAGGCTGCACCCACATACTCGCAACCACTGCGTGCGGAAGCCTGAAAGAAGAGATTAAAAGAGGAGACTTTGTCATACTAGACCAGTTCATAGACTTCACAAGGCACAGGCACATAAGTTTTTATGACAAGTTCAAGCCTCACAAGCCAACGCACTGTCCCATGGCAGAGCCCTTTGACAAGGAACTGAGAAAACAGCTTGTCAAAAGCTGCGAGGAACTAAAACTAAGGCATCACAAGCAAGGGACTGTAATAACTATTGAGGGAGCAAGGTTTTCTACCAAGGCAGAGAGCCATATGTTCAGAGCCTGGGGGGCAGATGTTATTAATATGAGCATTGCACCAGAGTGCATACTTGCAAATGAAATTGGCATTCCCTATGCCGCTGTTGCCATGAGCACTGACTATGACTGCTGGAAAGAAGATGAAAAACCTGTGACCTGGCAGGCTGTTTATAAAATATTTAAAAAAAATGTTGGCAATGTGATTAGCCTGCTGACAGATGTGATTCCAAAGGTAAAGTAAATGGTTGAATACATTAAGAAATTCATAAAAGATTAACACTTATTTTCCCTGTTTTCTCGTCAATATCTTTTATTAATTTGTTTTTTTTGTATTTCTTCTTCAATTCATTCCAATTCATTTTTTTTCTGTCAGAGTTAATGTTGTCAAGAAGTTGTTTTATTTCCTGATAATGCTCATAAATTAATTCTGCTTTTTTCTGGTTGTCAGTAATGCTTTTTTCTAATTCTGCAAGCCTTTGCTCCTGTTTTTTGACCACGAGCATGGTCTTGTCCTGCTTTGTTTGCTTTTGCTTAACAATTTCTGCCTGTGCCTGTTTAACAACCTGGTCTGTGAGAACATTATCTAATAATTTATTAAATGACTCATATTCTTTACCTGCGCCTGCAGCCAATGAAAAAGGCACTAACTCATCTTCAGATTTATTAGCCTTAATCTCCTCTGTAAAAAGCTTTGTTAATTCATTAAATACTTCGCCTGCATCTTTGTCATCAAGCCTCTTGTTCTTATCAGTGCCTGCTCTCTTGCAAAGCTCTTCTGCATAAAATCCTCCCAAACCAAAGTCTACTGCAAGGGTTTTTACAATTGAATCCATTCCCGACTTCAAGATAATCTTCTTAAACTCTTCAAAGCTCAGCTCAGGAGTGTTGGGCTGTTCTGGCGGGTACTCGTACTTTACTCCGCCTCTGACTGTTCTTGCCTGCCAGTTCTGGGACTTGAATAATCCCCTTATCTTGTAATCCTCATCAACCAAGACCATATTTCCCTTGCTGAACAATTCGCAAATCATAATTCTAACTCCCACTTTGGTTGTAAAAACAATTTCTAAGATTCGTTCAAAGCCTTTTTGCCTGATTTCTTTAATTCTTGCACCAGAAAGATGTTTTCTCAAGAACATACAAAAACCAGGTGGTGTGTCAGGAAATACTTGCTTGTAATCTGTTAGATAGCAAAGCTCAGGCAGCTTAATCCTGAGCATTAGCTTGCCAACGCCGGTCTTGTGAAAAACAAACAAGAACTCGTCCTTGTCCTCAGCCTGCTCATAAGCCTTGTCAAAGCGCGCGCCGACCAGAGCCTGGAATTCCTTTACAAGATAATATAAGTCTAATGAGGTTAGTTCTGTTTTCATAGAGTAGAGAAGGATATGGTTGTATAAAAAGTTTTGGTGAGCTCTCCTCTGAAGCAATAAAACCGGTCTGCGCACAAGTAATAATATGTTTTGCTTCAAAAAGCTATTCGAAAAGATTGCGATTACAATAAGTTAATTGCGAAAATTCGCAGGGAGACTTTATAAACAACTTATTTTCATAATTTTTAATGGCCAGAACAAGAATCATGTTTTCCAATGAAACAAAAGAAGTATTTTCATTTCTAGCAGAGAAATCATTAAATTCTAAAAAGGAACAAATGCTTTTTAAGGCAATAATGAAAAAAATAGAACTAATAAAAAAAGATGCTCATTATGGGAATTCTATCCAAAAAAAACTCATTCCAAAAGAATATAAATTAAGACACCGCATTAATTCTTTATTCTGGGTTAAACTCCCGTGTTCCTAGAGACTGCTGTACACTCCCAACCAGGAAGAAGACCAAATCACAATAATAGCCTTTGTCTTAGATATAGCTGACCATACAAAACACAATAAAGAAATCTGGCTATAAAAAGAAATAATGCTTAAGTTCTTTCATTTTCAAGTATTTTCTTAACCTCATACAGGTCTTTTACATAGTAATCTGCTTTTCCCCTGAGAAACGGCCTTCTCAGCATCTGCACAGTTATCATTCCCAAGTTGCTGCCTGCTCTTATCTCGGATTCTGAGTTGTCGCCTACAACCATGACTTCACAGGACTTTGCATGGTGTTTTTTCATCAGCTTCTCAAATATTTTCTGCTTGTTCTTGTGAGAGCTGGCTTCATCCACCACTATCTCATTGAAAAGTTTTTTGATTCCAAGAATCTCGACTTTTTTCATCTGCACCTCCTTCGTGCCCGAGGTTACCAGTGCTTTTTCCTGGGGCAAGTCTTTTATCATTTTTATGTCGTCAAAAGGCTTGATACGTGCTAGGTCCATGCTCTTATAGGTGTCCATTCCTATCTTCCTTATCCGGGACAAGAGCTTCATCTGCCTTGCAAGTATCCTAAAGCCTGTCTGCATATACTTTTTGCGCATGGTCTCTGCCTGCTCATCTGTGAGACCTGCTCTTTTCATGCGCTTAATCATGTTTTCAAGAACCTTTGCTCCGAGCTGGCCATAGGTGTCGAAGAGGGTGTTGTCCAGGTCAAAGATTATTAGTTTAATCAAAATTTCACCTTGTCAAATTTTGAGCATTCAAAAAAATTATTTTTTGTTTTTATCATTGTAAACTTAAATCCTGATAATTGTGCTGGCAAGTTTTTCAGGGCTGTGCCTTGCCAGGTCTATGTTGTGCAGCAGGTCTGTTCTTATAACCTTGTAATCATTGTTTTTCAGGTCTGGCTCTACAAACTCTGCTCTTTCTTTTTCATACTCTTTTATCAGCTTGACCTGAGGCTTCTTATTGTTGCACACCACAACATCAATCACTCCCTTACCCACGTACTTCTCAGTTTCATTTACAAAGTCCGAGGCTTTAAAGCCTGTTGTCTCACCGTGCTTAGTCATGATGTTGCACACAAATATCTTATTGGCCTTGGAATCTGTTATTGCTCTTTTTATACCCTTTACCAGGAGATTGGGTAGCACGCTGGTGTAAAGGTCGCCGGGCCCTATGATTATCTTGTCTGCCTCCTTGATTGCTTTTAGTGCTTGCTTGCAGGCTCGCGGCTGGGGCACTAAGAAAAGCTTTTTTATCCTTAGCTCGGGGTTGTGCCTGGGTATGTCTATATTGGTTTCTCCGACCACTACCTGGTCGTTCTCGAGCACAGCTCCCATCTGGCAGTTATTAGTTGTGACCGGAACCACCCTGCCCTTAATGTTGAGTATACGCGCTGCTTCTTGTATTGCTTTTTCTTCTTCTCCTTTTATGTCGCGCAGAGCAGTGAGGAACAAGTTGCCCAGGCTGTGCCCGTTAAGGCCTTTGCCCTTGCTGAACCTGTACTCAAAGAGCTCTCTCAGGCTGCTAGTATCAGGGCTTAATGCCAACAAGCACCTCCTGACATCACCCGGAGGCAAAAAGCCGAACTCGTCCCTGAGCCTGCCAGTGCTTCCGCCTGAGTCCATCATTGAGACAATAGCTGTGAGGCTCAAATCATGATTCTTAAGCCCTCTGAGAATTGTGTATGAGCCTGTTCCTCCGCCAATAACAACTATATTCTGCATTGTTCAGAAGAGAATAATCCTTTTTCTATTTATAAGTTTAATGAAAAAGAATTCTACCAGACAAAAGCATTAAACCAAAACAAGTTCAAATACAAATAAAGAATACAAATAAGTTTCATTCCTCAACAAGAAAGACCTTGTCGTTCTCCCTAGCGTGCTCCTTGACTTTCAGGCCTATGCTGTCTCCTTTTTTTGCTTCTTTAACAGCTGCGTGCTCTATCTGCATTGAATCAACTGGTTGTACAAAGTCTGAGGTCGCTCCTTTTATGTGTATCTTCTGTCCTGTTTTAAGGGTGCCTGTGAGCTCAGCAATAGCCACTCCTATGTGGGTGTAGTAATGGGTTATTGTCCCGATTTCTTTTTCTTCTGCCAAAATACCACCTCTAATGCTAGGGAAAGAAGAAGTCTTTTTTATATTTAACGAAAAAGGGCCTCTTATGCTTGTCGGCATTGTTCAAAAAGTTTGTCTGCGCCATTATTGCCGGTTGTTACCGAATATGATGAGGTAATAATGGCAAGGCCAGGCGAAGCTGACTTTGTTCCTAAACTTCAGTTTAGGGTTAAAGTAAGCTGAGTAGAATTTTTTGAACAATTTTCAGAACATCTAGACGCGCCTAGTCAAGCCCAAACGTCTTCTCGAACTCTTTCATCTGGTTGTACTGCTGTATGAATGCATAGCCTTTTTGTGTGATGCCCAGTCTTTTCTTGCTCTTTTTTTCCTGCTCGTCCACTAGGTTCTTGCTCATGAGTTCTTCAAGGTATTGCTTCATCTGGGTGTGGGAGAGGTTGGCCTTGTACATTAGGTGGGTTGGTTTTATAGTGCCGCCTTTCTTGCTGATTGCTTTCAGCATGTCATGTATTATTTCTATCCTACTTCTTTTTCTTGGCATATCTGAGCACCCTTAGGAATGTGTTAAGTAAGAACAAGTATCCTATGAGCTGGATTATCTCTGCTATTACGTACAGAGAATGGTTTGAGCTGCTGAATATGAATATGAATTGACTGAGGGTTATGACGCTGAAACTCACACCTAGCAGAAGGGTGTTCTTGTACTTTTTCTCTGCATATGCCAGGAAGTACCGCCTGCTAATGGCGAACAAGAATATAAATGCGGATAGGTATATTATGAAGTAGGTGAACCTGGTAAAATAAGTGGTTATGAGTATGAAGTATGCTATTATTACGTAGTTCATGCTGAGCTCGTCTTTTGATGACAAGGCGTATATGATGTAGAAGCCGAACAGTGTGAGCAGGGCGTATGCCATGAAGCCTAGGGCTGAGAAAAAGCTGTATGACTTGATCACTTGGGTTCCGAAGATTGTAATCCAGAACTCCCTGGAGAGCCAGGCCTGGCTGTGAGTGAGCAGGTTGGTCAGGGTCTTGCTTATGAATGATAATCCCAGCAACACAAAGGCGGCTGACAAGAACAGCTGCCTCTTATTTTTCTTGTCCAACAAGAAGTTTCTGAAGCAGAACGCTCCTATTAATAAGACTACTAGCGCGCTCAGAACATCTATTGCTATGTCCTTGCCGTAGAACCAAGGCGGACTAAAAACAAAATCCAACCAGTATACCATATAGTAGTAAAAAACCTTTTTTCATTTAAAAAGCTTGTGGTATTTAATCCTATAATAAGGATTCACAGCTTATTTATAAAGCGTTTGCCTTATAATCCTTGTAGTTGGGCATTGATAATCCACTTCAGCCTGAAAAAAGCAGGGGCTTGGAGCGACTCACCTCACACCTCCGTGGCTTATCATCGTTGCTACCTTTACCCGACCCAACCCAAAAAAAATTCTTTTACGCCCGGCCCCTCATAATCAGGCTTACCAAGAACTTATAACCAAGAACCAGGATAAACACGTATACCAGGATTGTTCTTAAGCCAAGCATTAAAAGGACTATGTAAACCCCTGCGAGTATGTCCAATATGCTGAGAAGGCTTCCCCTAAGCATTACTCCCTTGCCAACTAAGTAAACTGCGCCTATTATAACAAGCCTCCACTCATGCAAAACATTAAGATGCATTAACAGCATCAGGCCTGCTGTGACAAGGTCTGCTATTCCAAGCAACAAGAATATTACCATGCGCTACTTGTGAATAACCTTCTCTTTTTATAAGTTTATTTTCTGCACATATTTTTAATAAAGCTTTCAAGCGAAAATGTTTTTTTTAGTAAACTAAACAGAATCCTTAAAACAAGCTATGTCCAAGCCCAGACA
>CAYRRQ010000010.1:8885-18557 GCA_964426715.1 uncultured Methanosarcinales archaeon | reverse complement strand
GTATTTTGGTAAGGATATTAAGGGCAAATACGATATTTATGTGCAGTTCCTGCAGACCTATGAGGGAGTTGAGGGTGACAGTGCGAGCATAGGCGTTGCCACGAGCATAATTTCCTCTCTTAACAAGATTCCTGTGAAGCAGGACGTTGCAATGACAGGCAGCCTTAGCGTGCGGGGCAATGTGCTTCCGGTGGGGGGGGTGAGCTCAAAAGTAGAGGCTGCTATTGACGCAGGCCTCAAAAAGGTTATTGTGCCCAAGAGTAATCTTAATGACATTATTGTTGACAAGAGCAGGCTTAAGAAGATAAAGCTTATTCCTGTGGAGGACATAAGCCAGGTCTTGGCAGAGGCTTTGGACTGGAAGGGCAAGAAGCGGATTCTTAAGAAGATAAAGAGAATGGAAGATTAATATTCATTGATTCTGTTCTTACCGGCATTATCCTAAATGTGTGTCGCCGCCTACATTGACCGGAATGACAATGACGGTCGGCGCGACGAAGATTTGCGAACAAGTTTTTAGTGAGCAAATCGAAGTAGGACATTTAGGACAGAGCTGTTCTTTGATGATAAAAACAAAGCAATCTGCATGAAGGATTTTGGATTAGAAAGAAGAGCAGATAATTTAATGCTAACAGATGAAATAAAACCAGGGATATTCTCAAAAATTGGCAAGACACTTTCAGAAATCCACACGAAATCATTGTATGATAAAAAAGTCAAAAAAAAATTTGATAACAGCGACTTCCATGAAATAAAAATAAAATACAGATACTATAAATACAAACAAGTAAAGGACCCTTCTCTTGAAAAAACAAAAAAAGACTTAATAAGAAAGACCAGAAAGAATAACATAACCTTTCTTCATCATGACTTGAAGATGAATAACCTGTTCATTATTGGAAATAATTTTTTCCTGATTGATTATGAAGGAGCATATTATGGCGACCCCGCCATTGAAATAGGACTTTTTTTAGGTCATTTATTCCTTTACTACTTTAACCAGCCAAACAAAAAAAATAAGAAAATAATAACCAATTTCTGGAAAAATTATATTACAAACCTGGGATTTAAGTTTAAAGAAAAACTAGAGTACAACATAGTAAAACACACCGGTTTCTCCATGATATACAAATTATTCGGAATAGCAAAACAGGATTTCAGTTTCATAGATAATCATTCAAAAGATAAAATAACAAAAATTGCAAAGAAAATAATAGGGAACAGTAATATAAGAAAAATAAATCAAATATTTGAAATCAATTAATTCATATTTTAAGAACCTGCCTTATGACTTCTGCATTCTGCTTTGCATTCTCATAGCCAGGCTCTAATCTCTCTGCCAGTTCATATTCTTCCAATGCCAAGTACAAGTCTTCCATTTGTTTGTCTTCTGTGTTCCTGAACCTAGCCACCAGGTTGACTGCGAGGTCGTAGTGGTAGGACGGGTTTTCTGGCTTTGCTTCTACAAGTTCTTCCACTTGCTCTATTGCTTTTTTGTAGTTTCCTGTTGTGTGGTAGAGTACTGCCAGGTTGTTCGTCACATCAAGGTCTTTTCCCAGGCTCAGGCTTTGCTCATACATGCTTATTGCCTTGCTTGTCTCTTGGTGCTCTGCAAAGTAGTCTCCGAGTGCCTTATAAAAAGAAGCATCCTGTTCAAACTCAGGGTTGTTTGTCTTCACGATTATGCTGGTTCCCAGGACTATTCCTGCTAATACTATTAATGTTATTATGCTTGTTATTAGAATCAATGTTTTCTTCACTGCACCCACCCATTGACTTGCTTTATGATTAGGAATAGAAGTATTTTGTTTATAAAGTTTGTGTTAATCCCTGGCTAGCCCTGCTGCTCATAGTACTTCGCACTCATATTCTCCAGAAAGATTGTGTTTTCCTGCGCGCGCTCATATCCCGGGGATAATTCTTCTGTTTTCTCAAATGCCTGAAGAGCTGCTTCTATGTCTTTTATTTCTCCTTTCTTGGTCTTCTTGATTTGAAGCATTAAGTTGACTGCGTAGTCATAATAATAGCCTGGATTGGCGGGGTTCAGGATTATGAGTTTTTCCAAATGCTCTGCTGCTTTCTCATAATCTCCGAGCTTGTTGTAAAGATAAGCAAGGTTGTTGTGAGCTTCCTCGTATTCCGGGTTGAGGCTTACTGCTTTCTTGTAATGCTGGGTTGCTGATTCATAGTCTTTTTGCTGGTACGCAGCATTGCCGGTCACAAAGTATATGTGAGCGTCCTCTGGGTTTATGGGCTTGTTGCTTATTATCAGGGTGGCTCCGAGCACTAATGCAGGTATTAAGAGCAGGCCTATTGTTATAAGAACTATTTTTTTGTTCACACAAAATCACCGCTGCAAAATAGCTTAATATCAACAATTAGTATACAGGTATTTAAATGTTTTGGTTAGGGCCTCTGGACATGTGTGTGCGTGAGGTTTATATACTCCAGGAACCTGTAAAGAGCTTGGTGTTTTTTTCATGAAAAAGGAGTTCGTAGTGGTTAACAACTCAATCCAGGATTATGACGAGTACATAAAGAACATTATCCTGCTAAAGAATTATTTGAAGAACAAGTTCAAGGAATTGTTGTTTGGGGAGGAGTTCGAGCTCAGGCAGAACTCTAATAACAAGTATCATCGGGCCGGCTTATTATTCTATGACCCTGCCAGGGACCTTGAAGTTGAGGTCAGTATTAGGAAGAAGAACAAGGAGGTTTTTGTGTGAATCCTGCTCAGCGCCAGCTTACTTTCACATCGTCTGTCCTTTCATAAGGTCTGATGTCTGCGTCTGATATGCTGGTCTGAATGCCTGCTTTGTGCATTTCCAGGCCTGTTATGGCTATCATTGCAGCATTATCTACAAGGTACTGGTTTTCCAGGGTGAAGAACTTTGCTTTTCTTTCTTTGCACATAATCCTGCACATTTCTTGTAGGCGTTGGTTGCATGCTACTCCTCCTCCGAGCAATAGCTCGTCTTTGCCTGTGTGAGCCATGGCTCTCTCTGCTATCTCCACGAGCATTGCAAACACGGTTTCCTGCGTGCTGAAGCACAGGTCTTGTCTTGAATACTTCTTTGCCTTAATCTTTTGCTTCAGGTTGGTCTGCATGCCTCCGAGGCTGATGTCCATGCCTTTCACGCTGTAGGGCAGCTTAATGTATTTTCTTCCTTTTCTGGCGAACTCCTCTATTTTTGGTCCGCCTGGGAATCCGAGTCCGAGCATTCTTGCAAAGCCGTCCAGGAAGTTGCCTGCTCCGAGGTCCAGGGTTTCTCCAAACACGCGGTACTTGCCTGCCTCATAAGCTATTACCTGGGTGTTGGCGCCTGAAACATAGAGGAGCACAGGGTCTTTTGCGCTTGCCAGGAACCTGCCTATTTCTAGGTGAGCGATGCAGTGATTAACCCCGACTAGGGGTTTGCCTGTGTGCAGTGAGAGGCTTCTTGCCAGGCCTGCGCCTATTCTCAGGGCGTGCCCCATGCCTGGTCCCTGGCTGTAAGCAATCAAATCCAGGTCTTTAATGCTTATGCCTGCTTTTTTCAGGGCTTGCCTGAGCCCGGGTTCAAGTGCTTTTAAGTGGTGCTCTGCGAGCTTTGAGGGTATTAATCCTCCGCTCCTGGTCTTATAAGTGGTTATGACATTAGACAATACCTTTTTTTGCTCGTCTCTCACCACGCTCACTCCCAGGGTGTGGGCTGTGCTTTCTATTCCAAGGCATATCATGATTGTTAGGAGCAAAAGGTTTTTTATAAAGATTACTCTGGAGACAGCGTTGTTGCAGAATCCGTCGTTGCCATTAATTGCGTTGCCGCCTATTTTTTGCGGCATGCAAAGGCACGGCGTAGCTTGCGCAACAAGCGGAGTAGGATAATGCGGCAATCCCCCTGGATAAGAATTATTCTATCAGGACAGGCTCTGTTGTATTTACCAACACGCCTTCTCCAACGAGTTTGGTGGCGGTAACATATTCCACTCCTTTGAACTCCTTGGGAAGTGTGAATGACATCCTGTCGACCTGGTTGGTTCTTAGGTATACTTCTACTCCTTTCTCCACGTAATTCAGTACTCTGTAGCTGGTTACAAAGCTGGTGTAGTCTGGTAGGTCAAGGACTGTGTAGATGGTCTGCTTGTCTGTGCCTATGCTGGTATTGCCGTGCAGGTACTTGTCAAAGTTGGGCTTCACTGTAATCCTGGTGACTGTGTTGTTCTCAAGGTGAAAGGTGAGGCCGGATTCTAATCCGCTTATGCCTATCTTTTTCCTGTACTCCAAGTTCTTGTAAGACTCATCTGCAGGCATGAAGATAGTGTCTGGTATTCCCAGCCTTTCCAGCAATTCCTCATAGGAGTCTCCAAGCATTACACTGAAGAAGCTTATCTCTGTGCTTGTAAAGTTGCCCATGGTAAGCGTGAACACATCATGCTCTGCTATCTCATACTCTGCCTCAGGTCTCTGGCTCCAATTGTAGAAGAAGGGCTCGAAATCATCTGTTCCCTGCTCAGGCTGTGTGAGGTTCTCAAGTTCCTGGTTAAGGCTCTGGTTGAAAAGAGACTCTGGCTCTGTTGTTTCTTTGGGGGCGCAGCCCGTGAAAATGAGTAGTATTGTCATTATTGAAAAGATGAGTATGAGCATGTTTTTTGTATTCTTCATAAGAGCATCACTTGTTCTGCTTTTTTTATCTGAATTTTTGTTTTGAACAAAGAGGAGAGGTAGTATAAAAAGCTTTTCATGGATTTAGTCTTTTTCATAGTTATCAAAACCCGGGATTTTTCTTTGATTTTCCGAAAATTATTTATAAATCATATGCTTTACCATATTTACATATGAGGAAAAAAAAGGGCCGGGATTATGAGGAGTTCTTCTTGTCAGAGCATGAAGAGGAGGAGTTAGAAGAAGAGCTTTATGATGACTGGTTTTAATCCTCTTCTTTCTTTGAGAATACTCTATAGGTTATTATAGGATGCAAAATAGTGTTCTTTATTAATGCTGTAAGGTATCCTAGGCCTTCCTAGTTATCTGTGTACTCATTAAGACCATCAGTCCTGGTATCGTGTATTTCTGGCGAGTACCTCATGTTTTTAGGGTGTAAATAGTTATAATACATGTCATTTACCATCCTTTTCCCAACTCTGATTCTTCTTATTCTTTCTTCAAGCATTTTTTCACTTCTTTAACCTGCATCCTGTGGGAAGGGCTCTTAGTATGTCGTCGAGTTCTGCGCCGAGTTTTTTCTTTATTTTTTTTGCTATGTCGCTCTGCTTTTTCCTGCCCTGTACGACTTCCACGTATTCATTGCAGTGCTTTTTTATTGCGCTAAGCGGGCCTCCCATTACCCTGCCTTGGTATATTCCTATTGCATGGCTCATCTCTGGATGGTAATAGTCAGTATCTCCGTATATCATGAAGGCGCCCTTAGCTAAGTATTCTCCTGGCTTGGCATTCTTGCTTACCTGCTCCGGCTTGACACTGAACACGTCCAGGGTTCCAAGGCCTTTTTTCCAGGCTTTTGAGAACACCGCTGTGAAAGTTGCTGCTTCTTTTTTGGTTGTTTCAGGTATGTCATTATTTTCCTTGTTCTTGACTATGACGAATGGGCTGCCTGTCATGTCTGTGTGAAAAACCAGGTCGTTCTTTTCTGTGTGCTTTTTTATTATCATCTCATTGGTGGTCGCGTCCCTTCCTCCTATTACAGGGAGGTTGTCTGAGCTCATGAACCACCTGTACTTCTCATACCATTTCTTTGCGGGCTTCTTCTTTACAACATTGGTTTCTGCAGGGGTTTCCTTTTTCACGCTTGCGAGCTTTTCCTGGTAGTGTCTTACTGCTTTTTCTGCTCCTTCTGCTTTTTTCCTGGCTTTCTTGGCCTTTTCAAAGTACTGCTCTGCGTTCTGCTCTAATGTTTTTTTTAAATCCAGTTTTATCTTCATAACACTCTTAGAAGTTGCTCTTATTAAAAAATGTTTTTGTCAGAAGAAGGTTTTGTCAGCATAGGGGCAGGTCATCTATTTCGATTACTGGCTCTGGGCATGCTGTGGCTTCGCCCTTGTATTCGACCAGGGGTATGAGGCTTATGTAGGTCTTGCCGCTCTTTACAAAGGGTATGTCTCTTTTCAGGGTTTCTCCTTTTTTCAGGGCTGATTCCTTGATGGTCATGTCTGACTGCCTGATCTCGTCTATCACTCTTACTGCGAGTCCTTTTACTGGGTCGCCGGTGTTCTTTATGCTCATTCTTATCATGTTCTCTGCATAGCAGAGGTATGGGTTGACTTGCATTATGATGTTTGAGCAGTCAGGGCCTGTGCTTTCTCCTAGTGAGGAACCCCAGTTCATTATCATGGCTCCGAGAGCCACTGCAAAGGCTATTAGCAGGACCGTGGCTATGAGAGGGGACATACCTTTTTTTTCATGTGAGAATTCCTCTAATTCCAGTTCTAAGGTCACCTATGCACCTCTTTTATGATACCAGTCATAATTATTAAATCTGGGTTTAAATATTTTTCTGTTGTTGGCAGCGGTCATTGAACTTTTATGAACTGTTCTCTTTCAGGACCAACACCTATACCAAAGACCTTGGTCTCTACATGCTGTTCTAAGAACTTGATTAGTTCTTTAACTTCTTTTGGTAGCTCATCATAATTCCTTATGCCTGAGATATCTTGCTTGATAAATGGTAAGTACTTAATGATGGGCTTTGCTCTTCTGCATGCATCAACAGAAGGCGGCACATAATTAATCTTTTCCCCGTCAAGCTCGTACTCTGTTACAACGGGAATGCCATCTAACAAGGTTTTGCTAAACTCAACTAAGCAGTCAAATTTGTTAATATACAACTCGTCAACACCGTTCAGTTTGCAGTTTTGCCTTAGCATAACAAGGTCAAGCATACCGATTCTTCTGGGTCTCTTAGTAGTTGCGCCATATTCGCCTGTTAACATTCTAAGGCCTTTCCCTATATTAAAGAACTCCTTTGTATGCAGTAAATCCTCAGGATTAGAATCTAAGTATTCTTTCTCCTTCACATGCGCATAACCCTCTCCTTCTGCACAGTACTCTTCGGAGTTTGAACCTCCGAATTCAGAGATAAAAGGACCGTTTCCAACTCTTGACATTATAGCCTTGGCAACACCAAGTACTTTATCATGGTACTTAACAGAGAGGTCTCCGCCCGTATAAGCCGCAGCTGATATTGTACGGCTGGAAGTTACATAAGGAGTTGCGCCCGAGACAACATCAAGCATGACAGACTGAGCTCCTTCAAAAAAAATATTTTTTCCCTGGCTGACAAGCCTTTCTATCATGAGAGGGTCTTTACATAGAAACATTTTTATTGCCATAACATTCTTATGGAAAACTTCAATTCTCTCATCAATATTAATGTCTTTTAATTTATGTTTTTTAACCAAACGCAACAAATTCTCTCTTACTAGCTTCCTGAATTTCTCACTGTTAGACAAGTAATCACTGAAACGAAGGTTCTTTATTTCCCTGCCAAGAGCCCGCATAGCCCTGTCAGCATATGCAGGTCCAATACCATTTTTGGTACTCCCTATGTGTTTGCCGTGTATTTCATCAAATAATAAGTGGTGGGGCTGAACAAGGGTAGCATATCCTGATATGAAGAAGCGGTTCTTTACATCCAGTTTATGAGATTCTATCTCCTTAATTTCATTAAGCATTTTTTCTGGGTTTACAACACAACCACTTCCGACATAAAGTATCTTGTCATTATAGAATATGCCTGAAGGAATCTGGTGAAGAGCAATTTCAGTATCACCTACCTTAAGAGTATGCCCCGCGTTTGCACCGCCATTAAATCTGGCAACTATATCATAATCTTTAAGCAGGGCATCCATTACGCGCGCTTTGCCCTCATCACCATACTGCAATCCTACTAAAACTGTTGATTTTCCAGACACTTTAATTCACCTCCCTTTAAGCACAGGTTTTAGGTATTCTTTGCAAAACCTGTCTGTTTGCTCTTCTGATAATCCTACAAAGGATTTGTTTGAAAGAATCTTTTTTAATTCATTTAAACTTAACGGCACTCTTTTATCAGCCCCCAGTCTTTCAATAAGATTATTTTCTTTTCCCTTAAGTTTTATATTCCTAGCTACCTCGTAGGAGTGCTTCTTAATAAGCTCATGCACTTTTTGCCTGTCACCACCTTTCTTCACACTCTCCATTAGAATATCCTCTGTTGCCAGGAAAGGAAGTTCTTGCTCCATTAGCTTAATTGATTGCTTTTCAAACACAACAAGACCTTCAACAACATATGAGATTTTCTTTAAGATGTAATCAGTTAGCATGAAGTTCTGGGGGATATCAATCCTTCTGCAGGCCGAGTCATCAAGGGTTCTCTCAAGCCATTGCTCAGCATAGATTTCATAGAAGTCAGCAACATTATTCATTACCTTTCTTGCAAGCGAGCAGATGCGCTCAGCTTTCATAGGGTTCCTTTTATAAGGCATAGCAGAACTGCCGGACTGTTTTTTTCCATAAGGCTCCTCAATAATCCCAAGGTGTGATAACAGCCGGATATCTGTTGCAAACTTCTTGCAAGTAGAGCAAATAGATGCGAGCAAACAAGCAATTCTTGTATCAACTTTCCTTGGGTAAGTCTGGGTTGTAATTGGAAAAACATACTTAAAGCCAAGTTTTTTTGTTACAAGAATCTCAAGCTTTTCAACTTTGGTTTTGTTGCCTAAGAGCCTGAGAAAAGAAGCCTGGGTTCCTGTAGCACCCTTTACCCCTCGCAAAGCATAGTTTTGGAAAATATTGCTTAGTTCTTTCAAATCCATTAAGAAGTCCTGGGCATAAATTGCAAATCTTTTTCCAAGCGTTGTTGGCTGGGCTGGCTGGAAATGGGTGTATGCCAAAGAAGGAATTTTCTTTGTTCTCTGAATTAGTTTGTAAAAGTTTTTTAGCAAGGAAACAATGTTATTTCTGATTATTTGCAATGCCTTGTGTTGAAGAATAAGGTCTGTGTTGCATTTAACAAACTGGGAAGTAGCACCCAGATGAATGATGGGTCTGGCTTTAGGGCAAACAAGTCCATAAGCGTATATTTGGGCGAGCACATCATGCTTGGTTTCCTGCTCTTTCCTTTTTCCAGCTTTTAAGTTAATATTACCAAGGTTTTTCTTCATCTCAGCAATCATGGCCCGGGTTACTTGCTTTAAGCCAAGCTCATGCTCTGCCTCTGCCAAGGCAATCCAGCACAAGCGCCATGTACGTATTATATTCTTTTCAGAGAATAAGGCTTTCATCTCATCATAAGAGTACTTAGCTGAGACTATATCTTTGTATTCTTCCATATTTACCACCTTCGCACATATTCTTTTATAAAGATGCTGTTTATACTCTATGATTCAAAATTATAAAACCCTTTTTTGTAACGCTTCTCTAGTTTTGATAATATCCTGTAAGTTCTTTTTAGTCTTTTTTCAAGGTATTGGAATGCTTCTTTCTCTTCAGGAGCGATATGCCTCCTGCTGCGTTGTTTACGCACTTGTCTAAGTTTAAGTAACAACTCCAAAGCCAATTTTTTATAATAATCTGTTCCCCGGGCCAATCTCTTCCAGCCCCCACCGTACACGGGTTTATCTCCATCTTTCATGATTATTGAGTAGAGTTTTGAGAAAAATCTTTCAATTTCGGTTTCTGTTGAGTGAAAATGA
>CAYRRQ010000010.1:0-8875 GCA_964426715.1 uncultured Methanosarcinales archaeon | reverse complement strand
TTTGCGGGTATCCTGTGGGTGTCAGCAACTTCGTGTAATGCCTCGCGAAGGTTTTCTCCATCAACAGACTCGTGATGTTCTTTCTCATATGACTCAATCCAATCCCATTGGCCCAGTTTCATAGGTTCATACCCCTTTGCACTTAATATCCTGATTGTCTCTTCTCTTATATCAGAGTTATCTGGTATTTCTATTACATGTGCAGCTCCTTTCTTATTTTCATAACCCTGCAGATATCCGTGTTTTCCTATTATATCGCAGTCAGTTGTTAATCTAAAACTGCCGTATATCCATGTATCATCAGGCTTTATTACTGCAACTCTGGTAATTATATCTTTAAGAGGCACAAGTATTGCATATTTTACATGGCCCTTTACTTCTTCTTTAGCACCAATGCTGATTTTACCTGTTTTATCAGCATCAGCCCAGACTCCCTCCCCCCATGCGTGCTGTTCTTGAACAACGCAGTTTATTGTAAAATGGATGGTTGTCCGGGACCGTTTTATTAAAAATCCTTTCCAGAAATCCTTAAACTTATATGTTGGTCTAATGATTCCGTTTTCAGGAAAAGCAGGGGTCAGGTGAACAAGGACCAACTTGTTTATATCGATATTTCCATATCTTCTTTCTCTTTTTAGTATTTCCTTTGTATAACGACCTTTTTCATAAAGCCCTAGTTCATGCGCATGTTTAATTATTATTTTTAGTTCTCCAGGATTAAATACCTTCTTGTATTCCTCGAATTCTTCATGGCGCCTTATTAAATTATTTGTTTCTTTAATCAGTTTATCAAGGTATGGTACTGCTTTCTTAAAGAACTCAATTTCTTCATTTATTTCTCTCCAAGAAAACCCGGGTTGAACTCGATTTTTTAGTTTTGCAGGGATATGTTCATATGCAGCCAGGTGTTCATATGCAGTTTTCCATTTTGAGTATATCTGCCTGAGGTCTGCCAGCAGGTACTGCAGGACTTTTTCACATTCGTTCACAAATTTTTCTTCAGCCTGCTTGTCTTCTGCCTGTAGGCTTGACAAAAAGGTTTTTCTTATCTCATTAATTACATATTCGTCCCTTTCCATCCAGTTTTGTTCCTTTGGCAGGAGATTTATCTGCCTATGCAGCAGGTTCTTCATTATTTTTGCTGATGACTTAAATTTATTAAGTTTTGTTTCTATTTTTTTCCTTTGAAATATTTTCTTTAAAGAGCCATTCTCATACAAATGGTTAATTTCATCTGCCTCTGAACTAACTCGGGGATACAAAGAATTTTTTTTCTCAGATATTTTAGTAAGAATATTAAAAGCTCTCTTAACCTTTTTAAGTAGGGATATTATCTCTTTTTCTCCTTTTTCAAGTTTCATTATTATCAAGCTCCTTTATTCTTTTGCCTGCTTCCACAGTATCCTAAAAAATTCCTTGTATGAGTCCGCTACATTCCTGTCTTCTATCAGCAGGGCTGCTGGTTTTTCTGACCACACGATTATTATTGTTTTATTTCCATAAACAACTGTTTGGGTTAGTGGTTCTGAGAAGTTTTTCAGGTATCTGACTTCACTTAATTCCTTGGGTATCTCTTTTCCCCAGTAGCGCAGGGATTCATTGAATAAGAGTTTTCCTTTTTGACCTAGCTCTGCCTGCTTTGCCCTAAAGTTCCTCCAGTAATGCTCTCCCAGTATGTCTACTGATTCCCTGGGGGCTCCAAAGGATATATAATCCTGGCCAGAGGTGAGCTGGTCATTCAGCACTGTTTTAATTCCTGCAATCCCTTTAAACATGGTTGCTTCTTGTCGTGCTTTGGTTCTTGGCTTTATCCTTCTTATTTCTTCTGCTAGTTGTTTTGACCGGGTTATTTGTGCTTGTACCTGCTTTTCCTTGGTTTCAAACAGGTTCACAAGGGTGTCGGGCGGCTCTATCTTATATATTCTTCTTCCATCTGATATGATGTATGATACTACTCCTTTTTCTATTAGTTTTTCCAGGTTATCGTATACTATGTTCTTATGGAATCCTGTTTCCTTTATTAGTTGTTTAGCATCTGCAGTGCCAAACCCGGCCAGGGCTACATACACAATGGCTTCGTTCTTGTTAAATCCCAGCTTTACAAAGTCCTCAAAATCCATAGTAGTCATAATATATGACAACCAATATTTAAATAGTTTGTTAAGTACTACACAGTAGTGGTCAAAGTGACGAGATAAAGAGGTGAAAAAAATGGAAAAGAAAGAAATTGTGTGGATTGACGATCTTGTCAAAGACCTGCCAACTGAATGGGAAAAAGCAAAAAAAATAGAAGATGAAAGCTGGTGTATTTATCCAGACAAAAAAGTTAAAATATCAAAGCAGTGTCTTGAACAAGCCATTAAATACTATCAGAAAGAAATTAAGCATTCCGTGTACGAGTCATATAGAAACCAGGAAACTTCAATAGCAGGAGGAATTGCAGAGAGATATGGATTCTACGAAGAAGCAGCAAAACTATACAAGAACAACAAGGAGTATGAAAAGGTAGGCTACTGTTATGACAGACTAAGAAAGACAAAAGAAGCCAAAAAATACTATAGAAAAGCAATTGATGAACTTCTGGAAGAAAAAGGCCGTTATGGTAAAAAGGTTATTGAACATAAAGATATGATAAAAGCCGCAAATATTGCTGAAGATGCCCGATTCTACAAAGAAGCAATAGACATATATGTGATGGCAAAGGACTACGCCAGAGCAAGTTTCTGTGCTTATAATACCGGAGATTATAAAAGAACAGTAAGATATATGTTTGAAAACCTGCGCGAAAAAAGAGGTATGTACGGGCCTGCTTATGCTCTGAGCAGAGCTATGCAATATGAAAATCAATTTCTCCTCTTAGAAGAAAAAGATAGAAACAGATTGAAAAAGGAGGAACGGTTTTATGCTTCAGAATTAGCAGAAAACATGGGTTGGCTGAAGCGTTGGGGAAGAAAAGGAGAATATAAAGACGCAAAAAAACTTCTGAAAGAAGAAGGCCTATTAAAAGAAATCAACTCGCAAAAAAAAGATATAAATAAGGAAATAAAACAAGGTCGCTGGGTTAAAGCTGCAAAGCTTTGCGTTAAATATGGATTAGGATATGATTCAAAATATGAACAGGTGTTCAAAGAAAAGATGTGGGAGTTTGCAGAAAAAAAGCAATGGAAGGAAGCAAGAATCTTTGCTTATGCAGCGAAAGATAACTGCCAGGCAAAGTTTTATTGGTACAAACAAAAACAAAAAAGATAAGAGGGGGAAATAAAGAGACAAAATTATTTTTTTATTTTTCCCACCTTTTCAGAGCATCCTCTTCAATAAAATGAAGTTCTCCAGGTATTATCAGTGCGTGTAGCGGCTTTCCTAAGTCAGTTTTTAGCAGGTCTTCTGCAGTGTCATAAACTATCCTTGGCTTATTGCTGCCAATCCTTGCAACGCCTATGCACATGGTCTTTTTTGTGAACACGTCTTCTTTTCTCTTGTCCTCAACCTTGAGCAGGTACTCTGCTGCTTCTCTTATTGTCATGAACTTTTTGTTCTCTGCGTCTATGTCCAGGAGGCACAAGGTGTGCAGTTTGTTTTTTTTGTTCTGCTTAATAACATCATAAGGAGCCTCAACGTCTTTGTTATGATAAGGAATGCTCGTGGTCTTCCCGTACTTGTATAATTCCAGACCTATTATTCCAACAGCGTTGATTATAGAGGCGTTATTGATAACAACAACATCAATGTTTTTTTGTTTTGCCCTCAGGTACAGGTCTGTGTGAGTGGTCGCGCTAAATACATCCCCAATCACTAGGAAGGCGACTGAGGATGTTTTGGCAGGCCCCAGCATGTCTTCTGCCTTTTTTTCAACTAAGCCTCTGTCTGCAACAAGGATTTTTTTATCATAAAAAGCCTCGAGTTCTTCAACTTCTACTCCGAGCTTGGAAGTATAACTCTCAAGGAAAACCTTATCACATTTCTTAACTGCTTCCAGGCCTTTAACCGTGATGTCCTTCTCATCCCAGAGCCCGATTCCTATCATGTAGAGGGTCATGCGGGTAATAGAAGCAGGAATAATTTTTAAAGTTAGTGATTAACCCGTGTTTTCTGGGAACTTAATGATTTCTGGCGGGTGCTGTTCAGGGTATTTAATAGTTTTTATTCTAATTCTTGCTTTGCCCAGGACTCTGAATGTTTCTTTGTTGATTCTGTCTATACTGTCCTCGTTATCAGAGCAGTAAAGCCTGACTATTTTACCTGTCAGGTAGGCGTACAAGGCTCCTTTCAGGAAGTCTTCTATTCTGAGGTCTGGCTTGTACCCGTTGTTTTCAAGGCATGATAATTCTACTGTTTTTTTGTCTTGATTGAGCAGGCCTATGTATCCATACACGCTCATGTCAATGGTTTTCCTGAACTCCCTTGACAATCCGTGGTTTTCCTCAGATGTTCTCTGCTCTAGGTCTTTCTGCTCTGGCAGTAGTTTTGGCTTGTTCATAGAAAAAGTGGTAATCTGTTAGTCTATTTAATTCTTATCTTTTCTGCTCTAATCTCTGCAGTACTAACAGGTCTTCTGTGGTAAGCTTCATGCCAGTGTTCATCTTCTCGTCTATCTCCTTTTTTCTCTGGCTCAGGCTCTTTTTCTCTTTTTCCTTGATGCTCTCCTCGAATTCCACCTTGTTGTCTTCGAGCTTCTTTTTTATGCTTCTGAGCTCCTCAAGCTTGGCTTTTAATTCCTGGTTAGCCTGGCTGAACTCGTTCTTGTACTCATTGAATTTTTCTCTGAGTTCTTTTTCCTCCTCTCTGAACTCGTCTATGCTCTTGTACTTCTCGATTATTTCCTCGTGATGGGCCTGGCTCTCTGCTGCTTTTTCCTGTACTTCCTTGTGTAATGCGTTGGCTTTTGCCTTGAGTTCGTCTATCTTCCTGGACTTGTCTTTGAGTGCCTTGGCTTGGTCTGTGAGCACCCTGACTTCAGCATACTTTTTTTTGAGTTGGTTTATCTCTTTCATTAATTTTTGTTCCTGCTGGAATCCCATGGGCTCGGTTTGTATCTTGTACTCCAGGGCGTCTATCTTCTTGGTTATCTCCTCAGGCCCTTTTTTTATGCCCATCTTTTTCTTGAGCTCTGAGTACTCCTGCGTCATCTGTTTTATCAGGGCGACTTCCTTGTTTATCTCCTGGTTCAGCCTGTTTCTTTTGCTCTTTCTTTCTTTGACGCCGTGTGTTAATGTGTTTCTTTTCTGCTTTGAATCTGTGAGCTCCTTAATCCTGCTTCTTATCTCTCTTCCCAGCTTCTCGCGCCTCCTGTACAAAGCTTCCTTTTTTGAATTAATAGAGTCCAGTTTTTTTCTGAAATCCAGGACCTGTTTTTCTTTTTGCTTAAGCGCTCTCAGGAGCTGGTTTACTTGTTTTTGCTCTAGCAACTTTTTCATCTCCTAAAACTTCGGCTTTATCCACTTTATCCGAACAGCGCGCCGAGTCCTGAAGCGGCTTCTTCTTCTGAGGCCTTGTCTTCTTCTTGTTTTTTCTCTTCTTTATTTTCTTGTTTTTCTCCCTGCTTTTGCTCTGACTGCGGCGCAGGTGCTGTGGCTACTGCTGCTTTCTTCACTGCTTCCTCTATGTTTACTCCGTCCAGCGCGGCTACTAATGCCTTTATCCTGGCCTGGTCAGGCTTGGCGCCTGCGGCTTCCAAGACCTCTTTTACTGAAGCCTCGTCTACTTTCTTGCCTGCTTTGTGCAGGAGCATTGCTGCGTATACATACTCCATGTTTTTTCCCTCCTAATAAACTTAAACTTTTTTTAATTTTGATAAAAATTACTCTTTCTCTTCTTTCTTTTCCTCTCCTTTTGTTTCTTCTTTGTTTTCTTTTGTCTCTGCATCGTCCTTTCCTTCTTCTTTCTCAGGTTCTTTTTCCTGTTCTTCTTTTGTTTCTTCTGTTTTCTTTTCTTCCTTTTCTTCTTCTTTAGGCTCTTCTTGTTTTTTCTCTTCTGCTTCTTTGTTTTCCTGTTTTGGCTCTTCTTTCTTCTCAGCCGCTTCAGGGACCCTGCTTTTTAATGCGCTTGCCTGCGCCTCTGCCTTTGACAATAATTCGCCGACATTATCGCTTGTCATGATATTGGCTTCTTCTGAAACAGCTTTTGCCTCGTTATGGGCCTTGCTTAGCAACAGCTCAATAGTGTCCTTGTTTGCATATCCAGCAAACATTGCAAGGTTGAAGCTTTCTGAAGCTGCTGTCTTGATATTGTTAATGTATGCCTCCTCATCAACATCCAGTACGTCCTTGGTCAGTATCTCCCCGTTCTCGTAAACTGCCACGAGGTCAAGCCCGATTTCCATGGGCTCTATGCCCAGCCTGGTAAGTATGCCTGCGAGCTTCTCACTCACAACATCGCCTTCTTTGGCCGCGACTGAGTCCTGCTTAATAGCCACCTTGCCGTTCTCCACGCCTGCCTTGATGTGAAGGCTTCCTAGGTCTCCTATGATGGGTCCTGGGGCGAAGCTGGTAGGGCCCGCGGGTATTACTATGTCTTGAGGTGCTTCCTGGCCTGGCTTGATAGGAGCTGTTGACTTATTCTTTTTCAGTAGCTTGAAGAGCGTGAAAGGGTTCTGGTCTGTGAAGAGTAGGGCCGGCATTCCCTTAAGATATGTTTCTAGTTCTGAAACTCCTTTTTTCTTGGAGTTCTTCAATGCCATTCTTATGAATCTCTTCTTGGTCATAAGCAGGTTGACCTTGCCTCTGAGCTTGCTTCTCATCCTGGTGAGCTGCTTGGCAGGAAGGTTCTGCATGTTAACCATTCCGACTAGGGGGTTGTTCTCAATAAGGCTGAGCAGGTTCTCAACTAGCTTTTTCTTTTCCTCAGATACATTCAACCTTCCCTTTTTTTCAGCATTCATTTCTTAATCATCTCTGGCTTGCTCATGGTAAGCTTTAAGTAAACCTTTGAAACATTCTGCTTCTCGCCAGGCAGGTGGTGCAATAACTGGTTGTAAACATACAATGCATTATCAGCCACCTCGTCTGCTGGCATGCCTTCTGTGCCTATTCTTACCTGCACCAAGGGCGTCTTCTTGGCAGTTATCTTAATGGTTTTCTGGAGCTTGTCATACAAGGCCTGTGGGTTGGCTCCCTTGGGCGGGATGACACAGCCCGCCTTGGGATTAGGCATCTTACCCCTAACACCGAGGTATCTTCCAAAAACCTTGGCCACCTGGGCCATCATGTTGGCCTGAGCTACAAAAAAGTCATACTTGCTGGCGAGCTTCTTGGCCTTTTTCTTGTCATACTTTGAGAAGTCATCACTTACTATGACTGAGTCAAACACCTTGCCTGCCTGGTCCCTGAGCTCAGGGCCTACCAGGGCGCACACCCGCACCTTTTTGCCAGCAGCATAATGCATGTTCACAAAGAAGTCCACCTGCTCCTCTGGCTTCTTGAAATCCAGGCCTTTGAGGACGACTATCAGGTCCACTGACTGTGTGAAGTTCCTCTTCTTGGAATCCTTTTTCAGGCTTTCTAATGCCTTGATAATACTATTCTTATCCATGATAACACTCTCTTAATTAAGCCCTGCTATCGAGATAGTCAAGATGAAGCCTTGTTCATCCGGGCCAAGGATTACTAATAACATGCCAGAATCAAGGAGTATTTATAAAGGTTTTGGCTTGGCTATGAGCTGCCTGAATGATAATTATTATAAATAGAAACGCTTTACATTACTGAGAGAAGATGAACACTGCAGAACAAGAATCACTGGATGAGATTCTTAGGAAGACCAGGAGAGAGAATATAAAGCAGTTGGTAAAAGCGCTTTCCCAGATAAATTATATTACAGACATCCACCCGACAGAAGGACATTACTGGTCAGAAGAGTTTCAGAATTACAAGGATGTTATTGAGTTCAAGCTGAAAATGCCTGTTCATCCAGACGTGGATGAGCTTATGAAAACCATTTTCATAAAAGTAAATGCTAATTGCCTAAAAGCAGATGTTCATCTGAACTACGAGATAGACCAGGATAAGTACGAGATATTGATAGAGCCCAAGAAAGGAATAACCAGCCCGCCTAAGATGACAGAAGCAGTAAACAAAGCCCTTGACAGGACAACAAGCGCAGTAAAGGAATACGTAAATAAAAATCCTAGTTGCAAAAAAGATTGAGGCGTGGATGATTAAGCCAAAGCATTTATAAACACACACTCATTCTTATTAACTAAAAAGCAAAAACTATTTATAAGAATGGCAGAATACAAGTTCATAAAGCACTGCAGACTGTGCAAAAAGAGAATTGTGTATAAGAAAGGTGAGAAAAGGCACTCTTACTGTAGTGAATGCATGAAAAAACTGAACAAGGAGGAGTAAAATAAAATGGATGGAAAAGTTAAGTTTTTTAACGAGAGCAGAGGTTTTGGCTTTATAACATCTGATGATGGCAGCGAATACTTCTTTCATCACTCGGCTATTAAGGACGGAAGCGCTCTCCAGGAAAACGACGAAGTTACCTTTGACACCGAAGAAGGAGACCGCGGACCCAGAGCTATTAACGTAGCAAAGAAATAAGCTTTTTAATAATTTTTTATTATTCTTTTTTTAAGAATCATCTTCCAGTGCTTCCAAAACCCCCTTTTCTCTTAGTCCTGGACAACTCATCAACTATTTCAAACTCTGCTTTCTCCACCTTCTTGAAGTTCATCTGAGCAACCCGGTCATTACGCCTCACAACAAAATCCTTGTCGCCCAGATTAACAAGTATGACGCCCACCTCGTGCCTGTAGTCACTGTCAACAATGCCCGGGCTGTTAACAACACTGATGCCGTGCCTGACAGCCAAGCCGCTCCTCGGAGTAATCTCAGCAATAAAACCAGCTGGGAACTCCATGCAGAAACCAGCAGGA
>CAYRRQ010000009.1:0-20506 GCA_964426715.1 uncultured Methanosarcinales archaeon | reverse complement strand
TACCATTACTGCTACGCAGCATGGCAACAATAATGGCAACGACGAACTTTTTGAATGGTGCCCGACCGTTGCGAAAACTTTATATAAGAATAAATCAGAAACTTACATAATAGGTATTAAAAGGTAAGAAAATGGCTGAAGATAAACCCAAATTAAATTATAATTATGGAATACTAGCAATAGTTGCAATCGTCGCAGTAGTTGCGATCGTGGTAATGTTCGTAAACACGGGCAATGCGAATTATGCAGCAACAGAAGAAATGCAACAAGCAATCGGAGAGGAAAACCTGGTAGGAGCAGCAAGTAGCGGAGACCAATTACCAAAAGGAAGCCTGGACGCAGCCAACTGCAACTACATAGCAGGATGGGCATTTGACCCTGACAAACCCGAACACCCAATCGCAATCCACTTCTACATAGATGCAGGAGAAGGAAACCAATTCTTTGACTACACAGTGGCTGACAAAGAAAGAGCAGATATAAAAAGAATATTTGGAGTGGACGCGGCTTTCCACAAAAACTATCCTGCTGACAGCACTGACGGGCTAATGCTACGAAACCTGACTCAGGATAGACAAGTTGAGCTCTATGCTTACGCTATAGGAATAAACAATAACGGGGCGCTGTCACACAGAAACAAATATTTGGGCTCAAAAACAGTAGGCCCCTGCGAATATCCTGAAGATCCAACCAACCCTGAAATGGATTTAGCCAACTATCCTAATATTTTTATGGATCAAAGCGGAAGTTTTGATGGAAAGATAATTGTGGGTTCTCAAGCTCCTGTAACAGATGTGGTAGCTGCAATAGATATTGCCAGTAGTTTAGAAGACTTCTCAGAAGGATCGCTTCCCATTGGACTCGCTGTTTTGGATACAGAAGCTCCTTCTATTGGAAGCATTGACATGATTGTGATGGGCAATCCTTGTGTTAATACAGTTGCAGCTGAACTCATGGGCCACCCTATGAATTGTACAGAAGGATTTGAGCCTGGAAAAGGAAAAATCAAACTATTCAACATTGATGGAAAGAACCAGGTCTTGGTTGCTGGGTATGGCGCCCAAGAAACCCGGGGCACAGGTTATGTATTGGCTGACTGGGAAGACTATGATTTAAAAGGAGATGAGTGTGAAACAGAGGTAGCTAATTTAAATACAATAAGAGTCTATTGCTAAAAAGGTAAAATGATGGCTAAGGAAAAAATTAGTTACAGCTTTGCGCTGGTAGCCATAGTAGCAATCGTTGCGATAGTTGCGATTTTGGTTTTGTTTGTGAACAACGGAACAGCGTATACAAAAACAGGGACACAACAAGCATTGAATACTGAAAACATTGGTGGGAAATCGCATTATGTGGGGGGCGAAGCCCTAAAATGTTGTGGGGAGAGTGGAGAAATAGCAGGAGGAAGTTGCAAAGGAAAACTTAATAAACAAAGATGTGAAATTGCAGGAGGAGATTGCAAAGAGTCCTGCAAAGATTTTGCAATCTAATTAATTATTTTAATTTCCAAAAAAAGGGTAAATCATGGTCCTCGAACATCTCTTCCCTGAGAACTGGCTTGAGAGGAGGGTCGGTTATGCTTTTCTCATTGCTGTAATTTATTCTACTGTTGGAATTATTGCTGCCAGGGTTTTGTTCGGCGCTAACTCTGGCATTGTGAGTGTTATTTTCACTTCCTTGTTAATCCTGCCTTATCTGCAGAAGATGATTGGTAGGGAGGAGCGAGAGGAGGAGAAGGAGAAGCGAGCTTCATTAAGGCATCTTGCTTCTATCAAGCACTTCTTCAGGAACAACCAGGTTATCAGAGTGTACTTTGCTGTTTTTCTGGGAATATACCTGACATACATGTTTTATTCATTTCTTCTTCCCCTGCTCGGAGTTAATACTTTTAATGTTTTTAAGGAGCAGTTGTTCGTGGACCCTGCTCTTAGGGGGAGGGCTTTTAGCCTGGGCTCGTTTCTGAGCATCCTGGTCAATAACTGGTGGGTCTTGCTTGCTTGTTTCTTACTGGCCATCATATCGGGTGACGGAGCAATCTTTTTTATTGCTTGGAATGCGAGCAGCTGGGGCGCCTTGTTTGGATACAGGGCTTTGACAGCAGGACTTTACGCAGGTGTGAGCCCCTGGTGGTACCTGCTCTTAGTATTCTTCATAACCCTGCCTCACGTAATCCTTGAGGGCGGAGCTTATATATTGTCAGCTATTTCTGGGAGCATAATCTCCACTGAGATTATTAAGGAGAAAGCAGATATCAGGAACTTTATCTTTTACGCGGTTTGCGGAGCAGCTCTTATTGTTCTTCTCAGGTTCATCTTCAAGTATGGGTTTGGTGTAAGAAGCATGACTGGGTTCAACCTGAGTACTATTGTTCTTGTCATCGCAATGATCTTTGTTGTTGGCAGATTGTTCCAGCAGAAAAGGCTTAAAAAGGTTTTTCTTAACAATTATGCATTGTTCATAATCGCAATTGTTGTATTCATCATAGGGGCTGTTGTAGAAGTAGTTGTTCTTGACAACATGGTTGTTCTTAACAAAATCTATGCGTTCAGCATGTTATTCTAAGATGTTCTGAAGGCGTGTTTGTCCTTTCTCAGAACAATTCCATCTGCGACCTGTCTTTTGTGGTTTTCTTTGTGAACTCATAATAATGCATTGTCTGGTCTATGGTATTAGTACTTGGTTGGCCAAGATATATTTTTCTCAGGTTCTCATCGCCCGGGCTGTCTTTCTTGAAGTCAAAAACCCATTCTATTATTTCTGAAACCGAGCCTTTTTTCCTGGTTCGCTTACCACTGATTTTTATTCCGAATAATTTCTCAAGCATTTGTTCATATGTGTATTCGTGTATTACCAGGTCTCCTTTGTGGGCTCTCTGCTCTTGTATCCTCTGCACTCTTTCTGAGGCGTGGGCCCTGGCCGTGTAGTCGTCATGGTCTTTTTTGGCCTCGTATTCATACAATAGCTCTTCGCTTGTTATCTTGCCCTGTCTTAGCAAGGCCGCCTGGTCTCTGACATGTTCAAGTGCGCTTGCCAGGTCCTGTTCCATCACCCCTTTTTGTATGAAATTATTGAGGATGCTCTGCTCGTATTCGCACTGGTACTTCTTCTTGGATTTAGGGTCTGCTATTCCTTTCATGAACAATTCTCCTCGTATGTTGCCTGCGAACCTGCCTCTTGTGCCTGACAAGAACCTGCCACTGCCCATTACTACGCCCAGACCGCTTTGCTCGGCCAGGCCCTGAACGTCCTTGTAGTCCTGTTCCTTCTCGCAGGATAATAAGAATATGTCCTTGTTCATGTTCAGGGGTTTGTGCTTGGACAACAAGTAGTAGGTCTCGTCAACTACTGAGGCTGTGAGCGCCCTGTACTTTTGCAGTTCCTGCTTTGAGAATCCGAGCTGGAACTCTGCACTGAACCATTTCTCCTGCATCTTTTGGTCCAGGGTGTAGAACAAGGGGTATTCGGCTATTTCTTCCAGGGCTAAGAGTATGGCTCTTTTTATTCCCTTATGTTCTAATTTATTAATATATTTGTAGACGTCTTCTATCTCCGAGTCCTTTATTATTATCTCTTTGAAAGCCTTTTGAAAGGGCATCAGGCTTACAACTGCTCCTTGGTATAAGCCTTTGCTCGGCTCCAGGACGCCCCTGGTTCTTCTGGGTGTCTTGTCTGACAATATTCTTTTTTCCAGTTCTGAGTACAGGTAGTGGTTGGATTCAAACTCGTCAAATCTTAGCTCTCTGAATTGTTTTTTTTGCTGTTTCTCTAACTTACTAATTGTTTCTTCCACTGCCTGCTTTTTCCTGGCTTGTTCCTCTGTGAGTGCTTGCCCTCTTGAAAGTCCTGCCGCCTCCTGCTTTTTCCTGAGGATTCTTCTTAGGCGCTTCCCGTCTTTTCCTTTTCCAAGAAATGGTTCTATGTGAGCACGATAAGCGCTTATTGAGGCGTAGGGATTGGTGTGCTTGAATATATACGTCCTTCTTACCCAGTAATCCTCTGACAGTGTTTTCTTGGAAACCGTGCATATCCTTGACGGAGGAGAGGCAAACAATTTTGAAAGCTCTGCAACCGGCTCTTTTAGTTTTTCTCCTGTGAGCAAGGTTTTCATTCCGTCCTGTCCTGTGTAGTAAAGGATTGTGCGGGCCGCTTCTTTGTCTCCTTTTTCTGCACGAGCAGTATGTTCTGTTAGTTCAAGATAATTTATGGTTTTTGGAGATAAAAAGCCGGTTATGTGATGATATACTGTGTCCTGCTTGTTATTGCTGGTTTCCAGGTAGTGCTGTGCAAAGCCTGCCCCGTCAATATTAAGCCTGCCTGGCAGGATTCTCTGGACAACAAATCCTTTGGCTGCCTGGGATATGAACACAGGATTAGTATCTTCAACTCCTGCTTTGAATGAGCCCGCGAGCTCAACTACTTTTGCATAGTCAAACTTGAACTGGTTGTGGCCGTAAACCCATAATGGGTTAAAATCCTGTATCAGGCCTGTGTGTTTTCCTATTAGCTCCTGCTGGTCCTTGGCTTTTATTATCCTGAACTCTTTTTTTTGCTGTGTGCCCGGGACATCAATCATTATCCTGTCCTTTCCGCAGTCCAAGGTGGTTACCAGGTAATTATAGTCTTTTTCAAGGTTTGAAATAACGCCCACAGTTATCCTTTCGTCGCGGTTCTCATTCACTATTTCTTCTATTCCGCGGATATAGGCTTTCCTATCCATTAACTCAAGGGCCTGATCATCAACAGCTTTATTATTAAGCTCTGCTATTTCCAGGTATTTCTGTTTGAGCTGTTCTTCAGGCAACTCTATTAGTTCCCTGAAGAGTCTTATGGTCTGCCAGTCCGCAGTCTCAAAATCAACTCCGAGCCCTCTGCCTCTTGCAAGGGCGCGTGTTTCCAGTCGCTCCTGAAGAAACCTGTATTTGCCGCCTTGTTCTTGGGCAAGGGCAAAGGGGTGGCGAAATGAAAGGCATATCTGGGCTGTGCGGTTATGGTACATGGCCGCCCTGTGGAAGGCCCTGTGGATATAGGGGAATATCTGGTTTTTGTTAAAAAAAGGGGTTACCAGGTGATAGACTTGGTGCCTTGGTTCCTCTTTCTTGTTATCATATTTCGGGTATGGGCCTTCTAATCTTATCTTGTTGTTTATGTCTGACAAGAACCTTTCCAGGCATCCTTCATTGTTTTTTAGCTGGTTGTATTTCTTGGTGCCGGGCCTGGACTTGTCTAACTCTTCCCGGACCTGGAATAATTTTTTTTTGTGCAGCTCTGCTGTTTTTTGCCTGTAGTTTTTCACGCTCTTTTTCATCTTATCTATCTCGTGCTGCTTGCACTGGTAAGTCGGTATCCTAGTCTCTATCTCTGTCTTAATCATCGTGGAATTATCAAACACTCCTGTGTCTGGGTGGTAGTCCCACAGGCATATGTTCACCTTATTCTCAAGGACTCCCTGCTGGCTCCTGTCAGGCTTTACAAAGGTTACAAAACTCTTCTTATCCATTTTTATCTATTCTTAAGTAGGGAAAATCAACAATGTTTATAAACATATCCTAATTATCCGGTGCTTATGGGCGAGGTAGACAATGTATTTGTGATCAAGAGGGCGCACTCAAACCTTGAGATAAACAAGCCTTTCCTGGAAAAAGCAGGGGTTTGTTCTGAGCATGATTTTAAGAGGATTATTAAGCGCGGCAAGAGATTAGGGCCTCATGATTCAGGGATTAGCTGTGCTGACATCCTTGCAAGGGCTTACCAGGACAGCCAGGATCCCAGGCGAGTCGGGGCCATGCAGAAGTACAAGCTATACCAGGAATTATTAATGCAGGAGCTTAGCAGGCAGGGAGCAGAGCATCCTCTGCACAACAAGATACCGTTATTTGTTAACGGCATGTGCGCAGGCCAGGGATTTGACCCTTATTCCAACCTGCACTCATTCTCGACCCTGTTCATACAAACCCTTGAGAACGGATTAAAGACAGGCTCAGAAAAAAAACCTTTTCCTATTGAATTCCTGGACTTGTTCAGGCTCATCTATGTGCAACCGGTTGCTTACATCCAGAAGCCTGTGCTCTCAGAGCAGAAGGGGTATGGCCTGGAGGACATCCTGAGTATGAGGGTTGAGCAGGAGATAAATCCTGGGCTGAGGGCGAAGAACAAGACAGGCTTTGGCACGCTTGAAAAATACGATGATACTACCAGGAAAACAGCCAATTCGCATTACTCCCCTGAACTGTTGTCGAGCAAGGCAACAGACAGGATAATCCTGCAGGAGCATAGGCTGCTGAAAAACGATATTATGAGTAAGGGAGAGGGTGACATAGACGCTTTCAGAGAGTACAGGAGTTTTGAGGCGTTTGTGAACACCCAGGTAATGGCTGTGAAGTTCGCTTACATCCTTGACAGCATGACACCGCATGTGAGCAAGATCCTGAAAAAATACAGTCTTAGGGGCCTGCCCTTGTACATGGAGAAAACAAGCGACAGCACCAGGGTCTTGATGGATGCTGCAAAATATTACTCTGAAAAGAGCCTTCCCCTAAAATTCATAGGCGGAGAAGGAGGCATACTTGAAAATGCAAAGGAGAAAATGCCCTTGCACGGCATAGCCCATCCCAGCGCCATGGCAAAACTGTTCGGGTTCATAACCAATCTTTACTGCCAGTACTCTGGCAAGGAGGGTGAAAAAGTGAGTGTCTCAATCCCCAGGCCAGAAGAGGACAGAAGAATAAAAAAAGAAGAGCCGCGAAGATTGCCCTTCTTCCTGCTGGAGGAAGGAACCAAGTATGAGCACCCCAACTTGCATGACGTGGTAGAGAAGTGCCTGAGCAGTCAGGAGATTGGTTATGTTAAGGAGTTTGCTGAGAGGAACAACCTCGGCTTCTCAAGGATTGAGCCTAGGATAGTGATGCTGCTAACCAATAATAACAGGGTGTGCTGCGGTTTCAGGAGTGTGAGCAAGGAGAACCTGGCTTGGAACAATGAGAAAAAGGACAAGCAGGTCATGACAGCAGACCAGGTAAAAGGTGCAGGAGGGAGGAGTGTGCTGGAGACCAATGCAGTGGTTCAGGGGTTCAGGGGAAAAGCAGATTTCAGGGCCTCGGAATTCGCAAACGCGACCACACCCAGGGTTACAGAGGAGTGGCTGAACACAGACCTAAGCCAGAGGTACCTGGGCTGCTCCCTGGAAAAAATAATAAACGTGCTCATGCAGGAAGAAAAGGCGCCCCTGCTTAGAGAGCAGTTCAGGTACGAGCCAAAGGAAGATGTTGACAAGATTCTTATGATGAGTGATGAGAACCTGATATCCATTCCTTCAATCATAGGAACTGCTGTTCACAAGGTAACCTCTGAGCCCATGAAAGGGTTGTGCCATTACAAAACCTTGAGAAGAGCAGGCATGGAGCCGACGCCTTCTGACAAGTACACAGAAACCAGTTTCAAATATACGATTAGGATAGGATGTAGGACGGTAAGGACAGCCATAAAGCCAGACACCTACCTTTTCTTAAAAAGAGGAGGGGGCGAGTACGACTTGCTGACAATAGACACTAAGATAAGCAGTGCGAGGAGCACTCCAGAGACTAAGTACGTGATGCAGACAGAATACTATAACTGGGTAATAGAACAAGTGGTGGGGGAAGAGCTGGGAATAAGCATTGTTAACCACTACGTTGTTCTTAACAAGAGCGCCAGCTACAGGGGATTCCTGGGAGAAGATCCTATCATCAAGCAGACCAGATACAGGACCCAGACCTTCACCCCCATCACAATGTTTGAGCAGGGCAGCGCAATAAGAGAGCAGTTCCCAAATATTATAAGCCGCATAGTTGACGAGAAGAACATGCTTGTTAATGAGCCGGAGACAATACCCGGGTACAGGGAGAAGCAGGCATCTAGGAAGGCGTGCAACAAGTGCTATCCCAACACCAGGGTAATATGCAACTATCTGCACAGAAAACTAGGGGAAGGCATGGACGTAAAGTCTGTTCTTGAAAAAACGCTTCCGAAGCATGATTCCAGTTCCTAAGAGAACATTACTGCTATGCACAACGCGCTGAACAATAAGAACAAGAACCCGTCAGGCCATGAGCCGGTAATTAATCTTCCTCTTAATTTTAATTTGCTGGGCCAGAAGGGCGTGACGCCAGCCCTGGTAAGGCTGTCCAATAATAAGTGAGAGGCAAAGCCGAGTATGAAGCCGAGCGAGTAAGAAGAGTTCTTGGTTAACAAGAAGACGATTATGCCTATGAACACCGCTGTTAATAAGCTGTGAAAAAAGGCTCTGTGCTTCAATAAGATGCTTACTGCTCTTATTCTTTCCCCAATAAAGGACCTGGCACTGTCAAGGTCAGGTAGGAGTGCTCCGAGTAAGACCAGGATTATGAAGACAAGAACATTATCAGCTCGGAAGCCTGCAAAACGAATTATTAAGAGGCTGATTAGAAGGGCAAAGCTCGCATGGGTCAGGAACATCATTGACTCGTAACAATAATTGTTTTGCTCCTCTTGTTATTAGAAGGATTATCATCATCCAGCTTACCCGTGGAATCAGCTGTTACCAGAATCCTCATCGGGCCTTCCTTGTTTACCATGGTTACCTTTATTAAGGACTTGGTTTTTTCACCTGGCTCCAAGGCCTCTGTCATAACAGGGTTAACAATTGTGGGCTTGACATTCTCGCCGTTCGGAACTAATTTTACTTCGAGGTAAAAGGGCTGGTTAATATCAGAAAAGCCCTGGTTAGATATGAGAATGGTTATTTCAAAAGGCTCTCCGATCAAAGGAGTGGGTGGGTTGACAACAATATCATCCACGCCAACATCTATGAAGTCCTTAAAAGATGCCTCAACAGGATTCTCAGCCACTGAGAAGCCAGTAATACTTTCAGAACCATTATTATCCAAATGCAATAAGACCTGGCCTGTAATCGCCACAATAGCCACTATCGCCAATACCACAAAGATTTCGAAAACAGGGCTGTCCTGCTTCTTACGCTTCCTCCCCTCCATAATAACAATTAATAAAAGAGGATTAATATAAAAATGTTTCTATGGGCAGCGGGTTTGTTGGCAGGATTGTTGAGTCCTATGGGAAAAGTCGCAAAATTAGAATATGATGTGTTAGCATATTATAAAGAAAAAAGTCAAAATAAAAAAATTTTATCATATCCCAACATCTGACTCTGCTGCTTCTGATACTAAAGCATCTTTTTCTTCAAGTGTTATTAATCCGTTCTTTAACAAGTCCTTTGCTTTCTCATCAAATATTATTTTGTGCATCTAAATCCCTAACCTTTTCTTTGCTTCAGCTTGGGTTAGGAAGTTGCCTTTTTTTATCCTTTCTTCTGGTTTCTGCTCGATGTCTTTTCCTTGTATTTCTTTGTTGCTTATCATGAAGGTTGTTCCTTGTTTCAGCACTGTTTTTTTTCCTTGGTTGGCTATTATCAGGCTGTTTTCTGCTTTTTCAAGGAATAGCCTTATTTTGAAAGCCTTGTTTGATAATTTTATTCTTTTCTGCTTTTTGAATCATACGAGTTGTTTGCATAGCTTCTTAATAATACTATGTCATTGGCTGGTATTTTTAGCTTTTTTATTAATGGATGCTTTTTTAGATAGTCTTGTTTTTCATAATAAGAAGAGATTGCAAGGTATGAACTTATGACTGGGTGTTTCTTGTTTAAGGAGATTGTTTTGGCATTGCCTATTTTTCTTGTTTCAAAGAGGCCCTTATGCTTTTTTATAACCCTGTAAAAGGATGCATTGTGAATGAGTTACCCTTTTTTCCAAGGTAATTGATGATTTTTAGTAAGTTATTCATAAATGATATATGAAGTTTTTGTTTGCCTTTTGTGCGACTATTAATATTTGAATCTCCGCTCGTATTCTTTGTGGCTTAGCCATTCTATCAGGGCAGTTATTATTTCTACTTCGTTTTCTGCCGTTATGGTGTACATCAGCCTCCATGCTTTTGGCAGGTCGTATTTCCACAGGTTGTTTATCTTGTATTTTTGTATGTATTTTTTTGGAATTAATCTCTTAGGTATTTGTATTCCTGTGAAAGCATTATTGTTTAAATCCTTTACTGCTCTTTTAATGGCTTTTTTTAAGAAGTCGTTGTCTTTTAGCTGATAATAGCTTTTTTCTATTTCAGTGTCTATGAATTTTACTTTTGACGGCTTTTTCATGGCTTGATCTCCTTTCTTGCTCTTAGCTTTTTGGCTAGTTTTGGGTTCCAGATGTAAGCTATGCTTCCTTTCCTGTCAAATGCAATCTTGTTTATGCTTTCAAGGTAGTCTAAAGTTACTATATAGGTCTGCCACATTACTTTTTTAGGCAGCTTTTTCCATAAGCTTCTCCTGCTGCATTCCCCGCTGTGCTTTTCTATTGCTTTCTCTATCATCAGCACAGTGCTAAGAGTTGGAGACCTTTCATAAGGGCTTCGCATAAACAATTCGTATATCAATTGATATATAAAGTTTTTGTTTTTGAATAACACCATAAAAGAACTATAATAAGAAGGATTTTAAAAACCTGACGCAGAGGAATGTCCAGTGGTTATGATTAAGTTCTCTTAAGAGAAACCTTTTTATCAAAAGATATTGATTTCCATGTTATCTTAATACTTTCAGTCTTAATACTTTCAGGAAAAAAGAGTTTTGAACAAAGTTTTCTGGAGATGTCGAAGCAGTCATTAAGCACACATAATTTCCAGGAGGTGTGCTCAGGTTTAAGCTTAAAACAACCCAGAAATCGCCTGTGCTGTTTACAGGAATGCTTTGAGGTGTTGAATCCAGGAAAACAGATTTTAGAGGAGCTGAAGAGTGGTTAAGGCATTTTAAAGATAAGCTTATTTCCTCGCTGCCAAATACTCCTGTGTTAAAAACCAATACATTAAAAGCCTTGCTGGCGCCGGCCACCATATCATACTCTTGTTTTTCAAACACTAAAGGATTATATTTGTCTGGTATTGGCTCTGCGCTGAAATTATTAAGAATTCTAGAATTATCAGAAGAACAGCCCGAGATAACCCCGGGGGTAATAACAGCTAATACAAGAATAATCAATGTTATGAACTTCATATACTGAAAATTGATTTAGAGATATATAAAGTTTATTGTTGGGTTCTTAAGAATCAAACTCGGATTGATGCTCTTTCATCTTCTCTTTTAACAAGTCTATTAATTCCTGCTGCATAAAATTATAATTATCAGGTATGCCTAAGTTTATTATTTTCTATTTTAGGTATATATCCGGGAATCTTAGGCTTATCTCCTTTCTTAATGGCTCTTCCATGACAACAATTAAGTCAGCCCATTCCAGGTCTTCTTTCTTAAGAGGATTCCTTTCAGAATTCGTATTAAAGACAAAAGCTCCTGCAGACCTGGTTTCATATTTTTCTTTGAAGATTCGTTCCGCTGTCTTGCTCCTGTTCACGTTCTGGTGGCAGACAAAGAGGAGTTTCATTTCAAAAAGGAATATGAACATGTTAATTATTAGAAGAAAAACAATATGTTTTAGCATAGAAAACTATTTAATATCTTAACAACACCCAATATTAATTAAGATGAAAGAAAAACCAATGGACTGGCCCATCTTCATATACAAAGAAGAAAAAGAAGCTTATGAGAGGAAAATCGTTGACAAAGTACTGAAGGACCTGATGAGAGGAAAAGAAGAATAAATAATTCTCACCAAGAGGCTTGTTAACCATGGCAAGACTAATTTTTGATACTAAAAAAAAAGCAAAAGCATTCTCAGAAAGCTTTGAAAAGAAATATGAATCCTGGGACAAAGAGAAAATGAAATTGAGTGAGTTCCTGAAGACGCTTAATGAACACGAGCTAGAACTGATGAGGACTATTATTATGGGAGAGGCTTATGAGCGGGGAACGAAAAAACTTTAATATTTGGTTCTTATACATATAAAGAGATAAAGCTAAAAAAGATGGAAGGATAAAGAGGTTGTAGAAATGAGGAAATAAAAGGAAGATGAAATATCTAAGAAAGTGGCTAAAATATTACAAAAAAAGAATTAGAAAAAAACAACTGGATAATACACACAAGAAACGTTGGCAAAGCCAAGATGTTCAAATTAAATATTAACAGCAAAAAAGTCCAGAAATTCATTGAATTCTACTGGAGTGTTATTGAGTCTGCTCAAGAAGAAAAATCAAGCTCATACACTCATTCAGGAACATCAGGTGTTTCTATTTCAGCCAAGAATATATAATGATTTCTATTCTCCAGCGCCCCCCCTTTTAACCTGCTTTGTGGAAGCCAATAACCCCTCCTCAATAATAACCGAATACTTTATAAACAGTGAATTAATCTTATAGTATAATAATATAGGCTTACTGTTGATGAAAGAGCACTTGTTAACCAACATTTTGCTTTTTCTAGGGAAGTGCTTTGATGTGAAAATCTCACATTTAATATTATTAAAAAATATAGGATAAACGTATTATCGTTTTGGAGATAGAAAAAAATGAATTTTGAAAACTTTAAGTTAAGCACTCGTTTACTTGGTGTTATAAAGAGAGCTGGAATTACAGAACCAACTGAGGTACAAAAATTATCACTTCCTCATATAATGAATGGAAAAGATGTTTTCGGTGAATCAGCCACTGGCTCTGGTAAAACACTGGCTTTTGGAGCAGGAATTGTTGAATCAGTAATACCAAACAAAGGAATACAGGCTTTAGTGCTTACGCCTACTAGAGAGCTTGCTGAGCAAGTAAAAAACGCTTTAACCAAATTCTCAGTTAAGAACAGGCTCAGGATAACTGCTGTTTACGGAGGAACCTCCATTAACAACCAAATATCTGAGCTAAGAAGAGCAGAAGTAGTGGTAGCAACACCTGGCCGTTTACTGGACCACATCCAAAGAAACTCTGTTAATCTATCAAAAGTAAATATTTTAGTGCTTGACGAGGCTGACAGAATGCTTGACATGGGATTTATTGATGATGTTGAAAAAATCATACGCCGCTGCCCTATGAAAAGACAAACATTATTCTTTTCAGCAACACTGCCGCCAAAAATACGCCAATTAGCAAAAAAGCACATGAATAATCCAATAACTGTTTCTGCAAAGAACTTAGTAGACCCTGCAAAGCTCAAACAAGTTTATTATAACATAAGAAGAAACATGAAAATGGCTTTGCTAATCCACTTATTAAAAAATGAAGCATCAGGATTAGAAATGGTATTCTGCAACACAAGGAGAACCACAGACTTTGTAGTTAAGAACCTTAAAGCCAACAAAATAAATGCGGTTGCTATTCACGGCGGATTCACGCAGAATAAAAGAACAAAGACAATGTCATTGTTCAACGGCGCCAGGGTGCAGATACTGGTGTGCACTGATGTTGCTGCAAGAGGACTGCACATAGACAATGTTTCCCACGTATACAATTACGAGCTTCCAAAAGACCCTAAGGATTACATCCACAGGATTGGAAGAACTGCAAGAGCAGGAGAAGAAGGAAAAGTAATTAATTTGTTAAGCGACTCTGATTTTGAAGCCTTCGGTAGGATACAGAGAGATTACAGCTCAATGAATGTAAATGAAATGAAGACTCCTTTCCTGAAAAAAGTATTTATCAAGAATAATAAGAGAACTTCTGGCAGAAGACAAAGAATGGGAAACAGAAGGTAGGGAACCCAAAGAAGAGGCAGCCCGCGGATTCATAACTGATAGTAATTGACTCAAACATCCTGTTCTCAGCACTCATAAAAAATTCCACCAACAGAAGGCTTATTCTATAGTACAGAGAACAGTTCTTATTCCCCTCAATCGTATTTGAAGAGATAAAAAAATACAAGCAAGAGCTTTACACCAAAACAGGAATGAGAAAACAAGAGTTTAACACCCGACTTAACATGTTATTAAGAGTGTTAAACACCAAAGAGATCATAAGCATAATAGGTTAAGACCAAACGAACAAAACATTTATAAATAAACTGCTTTTTTTCTCTCAGTGTTTAGGTGGTAATGAACCTAAATCATAAGAAGCCTGAAAAGAAAGCCCTTTTCAGTACTTGAATTGAGTTTCAGGTACGTTCTACAAAGCGGTTTTTCCAGAAAAGGCTTTTTTTCATACTCATAATAAACTACTCTTATCTATCCAGGAGTATATACATATATTATATATTATGTGTTGAGGTTTTAGGAAATGGGAAAGAAGAGCAAGTCAAGACGTGGAAGCATGGCTTTCTGGCCTAGAAAGAGGTCTAAGAAGATGTATCCGAGGATCAGGTCCTGGCCTGAGAGCAATGAGCCCGGGGTTCTGGGCTTTGCAGGCTACAAGGCCGGCATGACTCACATCACAGGCACTGACAACCGAAAGTACTCACATACCAAGGGTGAAGACATCAGCTTTCCAGTCACTGTCATCGAATGCCCTCCTCTTAAAATTTTTTGCGCACGCTTCTATCAAAAAAATGCTTATGGCTTACACCCCATCAAAGACTTCTTCTTCAAACCCGACAAGCATCTTAAACGCAAGATTTCTCTTCCCAAAAAAACACCTGATATCAGGGAGTTTGACAAGATTAATCCTGAGGAATACGAGGACATCACAGTACTAGCTTACACCAATCCAAGGCAGTCAGGCCTTGGCAAGAAAAAGCCTGAAATCTTTGAGTTAAAGCTGGGCGGCTCAAACAAGGAAAAAAAGGATTTCATAAAACAACACGCAGAAAAAGAGATAAGCGTAGATGAAGTGCTCAAGGAAGCCCAGTACGTGGATGCTCATGCTATCAGCAGGGGTAGGGGCACGCAGGGACCTGTCAGGAGGTTTGGCATAGGCTTAAAGCCTCATAAGTCAGAAAAGGGCAGGAGGCAGCCCGGCAGCCGGGGACCCTGGATAAGCCAGCAGCACATCATGTACAGGACTGCTTATGCTGGCCAGACCGGATGCTTTCAGAGAATGCAGTTAAACCTTCAGATACTCAAGACAGGTAACAAGCCCGAGGAAATCAATCCAGATGACGGGTTTCCGCACTACGGAAAAATCAAGACCAAGTACCTGCTATTAAAAGGCTCTGTTCCTGGGAGTAAGAAAAGAATGATAATACTCACGCCTGCGCAGAGGCCTCCAAAACAGGAAGCAGCCCTGATGAGTATCACGAATATTAGCAGGGAGTCAAAGCAGGGAAGATAAGAATAATAATACAAGAAGATAATATAAGAAGAAAAAGATGAAACTAAAAATCATTGACCAGCAGGGAAAAGAAAAGAGCCAGGCAGAACTGCCAAGGCAGTTCTCAGAGCCTGTCAGAGCCGACCTTATCAAGAAGGCTGTTCTGACAGTGCAAAAGAACAACATGCAGGCTTATGGAGCCTCTGAAAGGGCTGGCATGAGGCACTCGGCTGACTTGTCAAGGAGAAGAAGAAAGTACAGGGGCAGCTATGGCCACGGCATAAGCAGGGTCCCCAGGAAGATACTTTCCAGGAGAGGAACCCAGATGTACTGGGTTGGGGCAGTCATGCCAGGAACTGTTGGCGGAAGAAAAGCCCATCCTCCAAAGCCAGGCAAGAAGCTGGCTCAGAAGATTAACAAGAAGGAGCGGAGAAAAGCTATTTGCTCTGCAATAAGCGCGTCTATTAACAAGGAGCTCGTGAGTGCCAAGGGCCACTTAGTACCTGATAATTATCCTTTTTTAATAACAGCGGACTTTGAGAAGATAGACAAACTCAAGGACCTGCTCAGGGCAATTAAGAACCTGGGCTTTGAAAAAGAGCTTGAACGAGCAGCCAAGCCCAGGAAGAGGGCTGGCAGAGGCAAGACCAGAGGCAGAAAAAAGAAAAATCCCAGAAGCCTGTTAATGGTGTGCTCAGACAACTGCAAATTAAGCATAGCAGCTAGCAACCTGCCAGGAGTTGAAGTAGCTAATGTTAAGAATCTGAACTCAGAACTGCTCGCCCCAGGTGCAATGCCAGGAAGAGTAGCGCTTTACACTGCATCAGCAATTGAAGTCCTGAAAAAGGGTTTGTTCACTTCAGAATACAAGCCTGAAAAACAGGAAAAGGAAGAAACAGGCAAGACAAAGAATATGAAAAAATGATAATCAAATACCCTTTGTCAACAGAGAAGTCAATAAGGCTCATGGAGTCAGAGAACAAACTAATATTTGTAGTAGAGGAGAAAGCATCAAAGCAAGAAATAAAACAAGCCATAGAGAAAATGTTTGATGTCAGGGTTGAGAAGATTAACACGCTTAATGATTCAAAAGGAAGAAAAAGAGCTTATGTCAAGTTCGCGCCTGAAACACCGGCAATAGACCTGGCTACCAAGCTCGGACTAATGTAAGCCAACTGAGGAGGAAAATAAAAATGGGAAAACGCCTTATCCAGCAGAGAAGAGGAAAAGGAAGCCCTACTTACAAGAGGACAGGGTTCAGGTTCAGGTCCCAGACCAGGATGAAGCAGGTAAAGGAGGAGGGCTCAGCAGTCATCAAGGACTTAACCACATGCCCGGCTCACTCAGCCCCCCTAGCAGAGCTAAGGTATGAAGATAACACAAGCGGATATATAATCGCGCCAGAAGGAGTGAGAACAGGCCAGAGGATAAGGTTCAGCACCAGAGAAGTGAAAATAGGTAATATTACAGAGCTCAGGAAAATCCCCGAAGGAACAGCAATATTTAATATTGAAGCCCAGCCCGGTGACGGTGGAAAGTTCGTCAAGGCCTCTGGGATGAGCGCGCGCATAGTCGCGAAGTCAAAATCCAGGATTACAATATTATTGCCTTCAAAAAAGAAAAAAGACTTCCACCCTGAGTGCAGGGCGTGCATTGGAGCAGCGGCAGGCAGCGGCAGGCCAGAAAAGCCGTTTTACAAGGCAGGAAGAAAATACTTTGAGATGAAGTCAAAGAACAGGTTGTGGCCGAGCGTCTCAGGCAACAGCATGAACGCGGTTGATCATCCGTTCGGGGGCACCAAGAGCAACAAGAAGGGAAGGCCGACCATTGCTCCGAGGAACGCGCCGCCAGGAAGAAAAGTGGGAATGATAAGTCCCAAGGACACTGGCCGCAAAAAAGGAAAGAAAAGATAAAAGATAATACTCAGAAAAGGTGTAAGCATGGCTAAGAAAAAATTTACTTACAGGGGAAAAACACTGGAAGAACTCCAGGAGATGAGCCTCTCAGAACTGGCTCCTCTGCTCCCAAGCAATTCGCGGAGAAAGATAACCCGGCTGGACGCAGACGACAAGCAGCTCATAGAGAAGATAAGGCAGAGTGAGAAGCCTGTAAGGACTCATAAGAGGAACATGATAATACTTCCTTTCATGGTGGGCAAGACCATAATGGTGCACTCAGGAAAAGAATTCCAGACAATAAGCATAATAGATGAGATGATAGGGCACAGGCTGGGGGAGTACGTCCTGACCAGGAGTAAGGTGGCTCACAGCTCGCCAGGAATAGGAGCAACCCGCTCAAGCGCAGCCCTCTCAGTCAAGTAAGGATAAATAGATAAATACAACAAAAAAATGAAGCGCAACTACTCATTACAAACAACCAGGAAAGAAGAAGACCTTGTGAGAGCCGCAGGCAGAGACCTCAGCATATCAGCCAAGCAAGCAATAGAGCTCTGCGCATACATAAGGAACAAGCCAGTGGAATGGGCAAAGGCAAGGCTTGAGAACACGTTAAAAAAGCAGGAAGCCATCCCTTTTAAGAGATTCACAAACGGAGCAGGCCATAAAAGAGGCATTGGGCCAGGAAAATACCCTGAGAAAACAGCCAGGCAGTTCCTCAAACTGCTAAATACTCTCGAGGCAAACGCCCAGAACAAGGGCCTGAGTTCTAGGCTGATAATAATCCATGCCTGCGCACAGAGAGCGTCAAGGCCTATGAGGTATGGCAGGAAGAGGGGTATTGCAATGAAAAGAGCCCATGTTGAGCTCGCAGCAGAAGAACTAATCGAGAAAAAGCCTGGGCAGGAGAAACAAAAGAAAAAGCAGGCCCAGGAAAAACAACAAGAAGAAAAAGAGGTAAAGGCAAAGCCAGAGCAAAAACAAAAACAAGCCTCAGAAAAGCAAGCTCCAGAAAAAAAGCCTAAAGAAAAAAAAGAGCAGGAAAAAGCTAAGAAAATCAAGGAAAAAGACGCTCAAAAGAATAACCAGAAGAGAGGTTCAAAATAAAATGATTGAGAGGAAGTTTGTAAACCAGAACATAAAGGAGTTTGAGATAAAGGAGTTTGTGAAGAAAAAACTCAGCAGAGTAGGCCTGAGCGATGTTAAACTCCAGAGAACCCCGCTGGGAGAAAAAATAGTGATAAGCACGAGCAGACCGGGGCTCGTAGTAGGAAGGTCAGGTAGCAACATTACCAGGCTGACCCAGGACATAAAGAACCAGTTCGAACTCGAGAACCCCCAGATAGAAATAGAAGAAGTAAACCATATCGGGCTTGACTCCAACATAATCGCAGAAATGATTGCCAACTCACTTGAAAAATTCGGACCGAACAGGTTCAAGGGCATAGGCCACAAGGCCATGTCTGATGTTATGAATGCCGGCGCCCTAGGAGTGGAAATCCTTGTATCCGGCAAGTTGCCCGGCGCAAGGGCTAGGACCTGGAGGTTCTACCAGGGATACCTCAAGAAATGCGGGGACATCGCGATTTCCGATGTAAAAACATCTTATACTGCGGCTAATCTTAAGAGCGGCACCATAGGCATAAAAGTCAGCATCATGACGCCTGACACAGAACTCCCTGACGACATAAAACTAGTGGACAAGACAGAAGGGCCTGAGACTGTGGTGGAAGAAGTCAGTAATGAGAAAGTGAAGGAAGAGATGAAACACAAGACCGAGGAAGCTGTAGCAGAGAAAAATGAAAAACAGCAAGCAGAAGAACAGGCAGAAGCAGACAGGAAAAAAGGCAAACAACAGGATAAGAAAGCCAGTGCCAGGAAGAAAACATCAGAAAAACAAAAACAAGCAAAAACAGGCAAAAAAGCCAGGAAATCAAAAATCAACAACCTCCCCCTAAAGGACGAGGTATGTTAGTACAAAAAAGCATAAACGAGCATTGAGCAAGGGGGTTGGTTCAAAAAAGAAGACCAATCCTCGCTGTAAACAACGAGGTATGCTTTTTTGTAATCAAGAAAAAGCAAACCAAGGATATAGAATGAAGTTCAAATCAATAGCTGCCATGAGCAGCGAGGAAAGGGGGAAAAAGCTCAGAGACCTAGAGCTAGAACTCATAAAGCTCAACGCCCAAGTCGCAACAGGAACCCCTCCCAAAAACACAGGCCAGCTCAGGCGGCTCAAAAAAGACATTGCCAGGCTCAAGATGCTCGAACACCTGGAAGTCAAGCTTAAGAAAAAGAAATCAGAACTATCACGATTAAAACAAGAAGAACAAAAAAACAAGACAGAAGACAAGAAAAAAGACAGTGCAGGGACTGAGGAAAAAAAGAAATCAGCACCAGAAAAAAAGGAGAATAAAGAAAAAAACAAAAAATGAGCAGAATATGCAGCAGATGCGGGCTGCCAGAAGAGCTTTGCGTTTGTGAAACAATCGCAAAGGAAAGCCAGAAGATAAGTGTTGGTATCAGCAAAAAGAAGTTCGGCAAGAAATACACAGTGGTGAAAGGGATAGACCAGAACGAAGTCGACCTAAAGGAACTTGCCAAGAAGCTGAAAACCAAGTTCGCCTGCGGGGGCACAGCAAAGGATGGATTAATAGAGCTCCAGGGCGACCACTTAAAAGAGATAAAGGCCGAACTTGTAAAGCTCGGTTTCAGCCCCGACACAATACAAATCAGATAAGAACAATCCGAGAAAAATAACATGAAGAAGTATCATCCAGAGGAATTCATAGGCTGTAAAATAAAAATTACAGCATCAGACAACCAAAGCCTGAAAGGGTTGTCAGGAACAATAATCAACGAAACCAAGTGCACCTTCACAATAAAGGACAAGAAAGGAGAAAGAAAAACAATATTGAAGCAAGGAAGCACCTTCATGATAAGCAATAAGGAAATACAAGGAAAGGACATTGCGCAAAGACCAGAAGAAAGGATAAAAAAATGAAAACAAAGCAAAAGAAAACCAGCCAGAAAAGAGAAGGCAAGGCCAGAGAATGCAACGACCCCAACTGCCCGGTTCATGGAAGCATCAGGCTAAGAGGGAGACGGTTCACAGGCAGGGTTATCAGCGACAAGATGCGCAGGACAGTCATAGTTTCATGGATAAGAAGGGCTTTCGTTAAGAAATACGAGAGGTATGAGAAGAGGGTCAGCAAGGTAACTGCGCACAACCCTGACTGCATAGGCGCACAAAAAGGGGACAGGGTAAGAATAGTAGAGACCCGCCCGTTGTCCAAGACCAAGCACTTTGTAGTTAAGGAAGTACTCGGCAGGGAAACCAAGAAGCAGACCCTGAAACAAGAAGCAATAGAGCAAACCAAGGAAGAATATGAGAAGCCTGAAGAAAAACAAGAAGAGCAGGCAGAAGAGGCCAAGAGCAAACAACAGGAAGCTAAAAAAGAAAAAGAAACCA
>CAYRRQ010000008.1:0-20659 GCA_964426715.1 uncultured Methanosarcinales archaeon | reverse complement strand
CTTGGGATGCCTAACAGCGCAATGTTATTTTTTTGGAAAATATTTTATACTAAAACCTCTTCCCCAGTGGTATGGACCGACCGGACTTATTTAGAAAAAAAGTGAAAAACAAGAAAAAGGAAACCGCCGAGGATAATCTTGACATAGACCCCGACTCTGACCATCCTGTGCATGAACGATTCGTGGACGAGAAAGGCCTGAGAGAAGCCGGGGAAGAGAAGAAAAGCAAAAAAGAGGAAGAAGAATAGTTAGTGTATTATTTCTTCCTGCCAATAATTTTCTTGCGGTTCATATAAGGCACCAGCACCGCGGGTATTGTGATTGTTCCGTCCTTGTTCTGGTAATTCTCAATGATTGCCACCATGATGCGCGAGGTTGCTAGGGCTGTGTTGTTCAGGGCGTGCACTGTTTCTCTTTTGCCCTGCCGGTCCACCTGGATGTTGAGGTCTCTTGCCTGGTAGTCTGTGCAGTTGCTAAGAGAAGCAACTTCCCCATATTCCTGAGTGGTAGGCCTCCATACCTCTATGTCTACTTGCTTGGACTTCCAAGCGCTCAGGTCTCCTGAGCACATCTCAAGCAGCCTGTAAGGCAGTTTCAGGGCTTGCATTATTTTCTCTGAGTTCCTCAGGAGCTCTTCAAACATCTTGTAAGAGTCTTCTGGAGCACAGAAAACCACTTGTTCCACCTTGTTGAACTGGTGCGTTCTCCACAAGCCTTTCTCATTAATGCCGTGGCTGCCTATCTCCTTTCTAAAGCACATGCTGTATGAGAAAACCTTTTTAGGCAGGTCTTTTTCTGTGAAAACAACGTCCTTGTACCTGGCGAGCAATGAGTGCTCTGCTGTGCCTATCAAGACCAGGTCTTCTTCTTTTACTTCGTATATGGTGTTGGCAAATTCTTGTGTGTCAAGGCTTGCTGACAAAACATTTTTTTTAAGCATGAGCGGGGTCTCTATGTATTCATAGCCTTTTTTCTGCATGAAATCAACTGAGTACCTTATGAGTGCGTGGTTCAGGAGTGCGAGGTCTCCCTGCAGGAAGTAGAAGCCTTTTCCGGTGGTTTCTGCGCTTGCCTCAAAATCAGCTATCCCCAGGTTCTCGCATATCTCGACGTGGTTGAGAACAGGAAAGCCTGGCCTGGTTATCCTCCCCCATTCCTTTATGGTCTTGTTCGCGCTCTCATCCCTTCCCCTGGAAACAGATTCGTGCACAATATTATGGATTTTTGAAAGAAACAAATCTGATTTCTGCCTTTGCTCAGCCAGTTTCTTCTCTGCCCTGCTTATCTTGTCAGGCAGCTTCTTGGCTTTTTTCACAAGTGTCTTAATGCCTTTGCCAGTTTTCTTGGCCTGGTTTATGTCCTGGCTTATCCTATTCCTGTCATGCCTCAGCTGGTCAACCCTTGCTTTTTGTTTGCGCCACTCAGCGTCTGCTTTTAAGAAATCATCAACTACTTTCGGGTCCTGATACTTCTTCTTCATGTTTTGCTTGCAAAGCTCTGGTTCCTCACGCACAAATCCTGGCTCAAGCATTTTAAGAAACAATAAGGCTTTGTAGGTTTAAATATTTTGCTCTAAAAACCTTTATTTTATAAAACCTTTATTTTATTTTGTTACTATCTTATTCCCAGTTTCTCGCCGGCTTGTATTGCCTTGAGTATTTTCCTGCCTGTATTATTGTGTTTGTTTATCCTGATTATGCCTTTTCTTGAAGCAGTGGCTGCGACTAGGGTTTCCCCTCCCAGGCTTATGCTCACGTCTTTATAAGCATGAGCCGGGCTGAGCTTTATGAGGATACTTTGCTTGGTTATTCTGGTCTGGTAAGTGATGTCCTGCGCTCCTAGTCCTGGCTCTGCTGTGTTTTCCTGGCTTGTTCTTCCAGAGATGTCTTGCCGGGTTTTCTTTGCTGCTCTTTTTCTGCCTTCTACTAGGTCTATGCTCACTCCGAGCTGGTCCTCTATTGCTTCTATTCTTTTGCCCTGCCTACCGACCAGGCTTGCTTTTGCTCCGGGCATGACATAAACCCTGCACTTGTTGTCTGTGAGCATCTCAACCTCTGGGTTGGTTGTTTTTTTGGCAAGTTCTTGTCTTATGGTCTCTTCTGCCAGCTTCCTTGCAGGCGTGGTCTGGCCTGGTTTTGCAGGGATTACCACGGTCTCATCGCCATAGGTATATATCTCAAATTCCAGCCTGCCAGTGTTGAAGTCATTGACTATTACTACTGGTCTTGCAAGGTCTGCTTCTGTCATCCCGCTCGGAACCTTGACTTCCATGCTGAGCGAGAATATGCGGTTTATGGCTCCGTTTTTTATGAATATCACTGTGTCCACGATGTGAGGAATTACTCCCAGCTCGATTCTTCCGATGAATCTTTGTATGGCGTCGATTGGCTTGGTTGCGTGTATTACTCCTATCATGCCCACCCCGCTAAGCCTGAGGTCTGCGAAGAGCCTGAAGTCAGATGTGTTTCTCATCTCGTCAAAGATGGTGTAGTCAGGCCTGCTCAGCAGGAGTATGTCGTGTAGTTCGTGGCTGGTGCCGTAGTTCATGGAGTACTGGGTGACCTCGTTGCTGAGAGTGAGGTCCCTGGGTGATTCTATGGTCTTGATTACCTTGTTCTTCTTTAGGTAGTGCTCTGCGAGTGCCTGGGCAAACGTGGTTTTTCCATGCCCGGGCGCTCCGGCTATTAGCATACCTTCTGCCTGCTCTTCTATCCTCCTCATTATTTTCTGGTCTAAGTCGTATTCCTTTAGTTTAAGCTTCTTGACCGGTCTCACCGCGGTTATCTCGTAGCCATCTGCAAAGGGCGGCCTGGTTATCACAATCCTGTAATTGGAAAGCTGGATTATGGTTGAGCCCCTGGTGTCACTCTCAACAAAGCCGTCTGTCCTGCTGTTGGTTTCTTCGGTTATTGTCTTTACCAGTTCTTTTACTTCCTCCCTGTCAGGCGCTTTTTTGCTTATCTCCACGTACTTCCACTGGCCTGGTTTTCCTTTCTTGGCTTTTATCGCGCACTCTTCCTTGATGTGAACGCTCATGGTTTTCTCAACAGAAGACCTTCGGTCTTCTGAGCTGACAGAACCAGTTCTGCCAGTGTCAAAGTATTTTTCGAGCACAAAAGGCTTTTCTTCCTGTTCGAACTCGTAGAGCATGACATTTACCCCTTTGCTCTCTGCTACCAGGCTCTGCACCCTGTCAGCAGTTACAAGGGTTGCTTTTTCCACGGCAGCAAGTTGCCTTATTAAAGAATCAATTTCTCCTGTCTTGGCATGCCTTATCTCGAACTCAGTAGGCCTTTTTCCCTTGAAGATAACACTGAAGCCGCGCTTCTGGCTGAGCTCTCTGAGCTTTCTGACCTCTTCCAGCCCGAGGTAGCCGGTCTCCCTGTTCTTGTTGGCCTGGCTTTCAAGCTCTGCCATTACTGCTTCGTGCACTATTATTGTACTGGGCTTGAGCTGGTTCCTGGCAATCTTTTTTGAAAGCAGCCCCTCTATTATTATACTGGTGTCAGGAACTATTTTCAGGACTTTGCGGCCAGTCCTTTTGCTGGAGCCTGATTTTTTTAAAGGAGCCCCTCTCAGTCTCCTCTTAACAGAACTCTTCCCAGAAATATTCTTATTCTTCTTAACAATCTTATTAACCGTTTTCTTCTCTGATTCTTTCTTATTAGCCATGTTCTTGCTCCGACCGGCAAAAAAACAAGAATTAGTCGTGATTTATAAATGTAGTTGTTAGGGCTCTGTCCTGAATGTGCTCGCATACGCTCGCTCTGCGTCAGGCTCGCACTGAGAAAATTAAGTACGTCTTTAAGAAGAATTCTTTATTCCTCAGAGCTTCTTAGGAGGAATACTGGCGGGGCTCACAAGTTAATGACGCTAATATTCAGGACAAAGCCTGTTAGGGCAGCTTTATCAAATACCAAGCCATTCCCTTATCTTATGCTCTGCTATGTTCAGCCATATCATTAGTTTCTGGTGAAAGGTAGGGTTCTCCAGGGTTATGATGAATTCTTCTTCCTGTGCATAGGTTTCGCCTTTTTGGTCCTGGTAAGTCACTCTTAGCCTGAATTTGTTCTGATTGAGCACCAGGTTTTCTCCTCTCAGCTTGAGGACCAGGTAGTGGTCTTTTTCCATGCTTGGAATGCTCCATTCCTGCTCTATGAACTGGTGCTCCACTCTGACCTTTACGTTGCGAGGCTTATTAGTGGATTTTTTTCTTATAAACACAGTTACTTCTGATAATTCATCATAGCTCATGATTTCTGGATAGGACAGGTTGCTTATTTCAACAAGTGGTTTGTCCTGGACTTTTATAACTGAATAATAGGATTTTTGTATGAGGTCGTTCTCAGCGCTGAACACCACGATCTTCACGCCCAGGGTTTCAAAGGTCCTGACATAATCATACCTTGCTATGACGCCCGACGCTACTCTTGTAGTTGTGCATTCCTCTCCCAGGCATATCCTAAGCCTCGACAATTCCTGCTCTCCCTTATTGTCTATTGTGCACGAAATGTTAACTGACTGGTTCAGGTAGAGGTTTTCCTGGCTTGCACTGCAGGTGAGCAGCACATTCTTTGAGTACGGCTTTTCCTCGGGCTCGTCTGCAATCATCAGGGCAGTGATGTATCCCTCTGAGAAAACAGGGCTGTACTCAGAAGCTTCAAAGCTGGTCTCGGCTAAGAGCTGGTTGTCAGAATATATTTTCATGGGAAAGGTGTATGTAAATCCTTGCTCTAGTGAAGGGCTGACTTTGATGAGCCAGTAAATCCTGGTTTTCTCGCCTGGCATCAAAACCACTGATTGTGATTCGCTGCTCTTTATTTCCAGGCCTTTCACCCTTGTAAGAGAGAGCCTGGCCGTCACATAGTATGCGTGGGGATTCTCTACTTCTGCTGTTAACAAGTTGTAAGAGCCGAATCCTGTCTGGCTCTCAGCAATCCTGGCGTTGACTGTTATAACCGGATTCTTCTTAAACCCGCGGCTTAACACACTCACATTAAATTCAATGCTGCCTGGCACCAACTGGGCGTTGTATCCCTTGCTGGAATAACTCATGCTCTCGCCTTCTGTGTCTGCGCTGGTTTTCAGCTTGATATGAGTCGCGTCAACCCACCCGTATTCCTTGTAAGTAATGTCAAAGGGCACCCAGCCGTCTCCTGGGAAGTAGACCTCTGCCCATCCGTGCGGACCCCAGCCATTATTCTCAAGGTAGATGTTGGAGTATGATATGCCTGTCACAAACCTGGCAGGCATTCCCAGGCTCCTGCACATTGCTATGAACAAGCTGGTAATCTCGTCGCACACACCCTTCCTGTTCTCGAGCACCCAGCTTGCTTTCTGGCTGGCATCAACTGTCATAGTGCTGAGATTGTACTCTATGTTATCCTCTGCCCACCTGGCCAGCTTGAAAACAGCCTTATAAAGGTCATCTTCTTCTCCTACAATGCCAGAGGCAGTACTCTTGATGTCCTGGTCAATGTCAATTATTTTGCCTGGCTCAAGAAAAACAGCATACTTAGGGTCCAGGTCCTGTATTGGGAAAACAATTTTTTTGTTAACTCTCTTGAACTCGTCCTTGGCTTCCAGTATTGACTCCTGGCTTATACTGAAACTGGTTTCAGAAGGATGAGCCCATTCAAACAAGAAACCGCTCTCCTCATCAAATTTTGCTCTTGGCTCAGTAGATATGTAATCTGTTTCCTGCCTGTAATCATCAATAGGGAACCATGAGAGCTGCGCAGACACATAGCTCAAATAAGAATTGCCTGAGACCGGCACAACCTCGAAATCATTGGTTATCAACAGGTTAAGGTTGAGAGCGCTGTAATCAAACAAGTCATTGTCTGGCTGAGCAATAACTAATACGGGCACTAATGAAAGAATTAAAAATGTTAAGACATGTTTTCTCAGCATACACTCTTATTTGCACTTGTTATTTTTAATATTTTACGTATTTCCGGTTAAGACAGGTGTACAGCTAAGATTGTCTGTGCGGTTACTTGCATTTACGCCTTTGTTTTATGGGGTAATGCAATGGCCAGACCGAGATTTGCGAGCAGGTTTTTGTGAGCAAATAAGAGTAAGGCTTGGCTTTACCTGTATTTCTAATATTTCATGGCAAAATAAGCAAAACTTTTAAAACCCGCAATTATTCACATTACATAGCCTTTTGCCCGGGTCGCATAGCGGTATTGCACAGGCCTGCTAAGCCTGGCCCTCCGGGGCTCCTGGGTTCGAAAGAGATTTTTGCTCGCTTCGCTTAAAAATCTCGTAAAAAGCGTTTAAGTGAGATGTTCATCTTGTGAAATCTCACGAACCTTACGAAAAGCAGAATCTCACGAAATTCCCAGCCCGGGCGTGTAATATTTTTATTCTAATTAATTTTAATTAATTTCATCGCAAGTTTTTTAAAGCAATAATCATCACTTAACCTAAGCCTCATAGCGGGGTGGGGCAGCCAGGAGTGCCCGTCGGGCTCATAACTCTTTGTGAAACCCGGAGGTCAAAGGTTCAAATCCTTTCCCCGCTATTGCTTATTTTCTGCTCAACAGTTACCTTTAAATACTTGGCTTCTCATTTTTGTTTTAAGATACTGGAGTTTGTCGCAAAATCACTACTCGTCTTTGCTTTGCAAAGCCTCGCCGCGCCAATGCAAGCCTACAAAAACAAAGTTTTTGAGCATAAAAAGAAAAACTTGGTATACTGCCCAAGAAATAGATGTGGACGTTGCATACAACGGCTGCGACGTATTCTACGACAATATCCAATACAAATAAGTAATGGTTATAATGGCGGCTCATAAAGATTCAGATGATTTGGATGAGAACACCTTGCTGTTCGACAGGTTTCTTTTCAGGCTTGAAAAGAGGATTCCTTTCCTGGGAATGAACCCTTTGAACGAGGATTCTGAGAAAAAAAAGTTTTTTAGTGAGGATGATTATTCCCCGAGGTTCAGGTATGCCAAGCACTCTTTCAAATACGCTAATCTGCTCAGGAAGTGCGAGGAGTTGAAGCTTGACGAATCAGTTATTAACAGGTTGCTGCTGCAGAAACTCCAGAAGTTCAAGAAGACCAGCGCAATGCTGCAAGGCCTTGGCGGTGAGGAATTCATTTTTTTTTCCGGGAAAATATTTGGCGTGCCCTCAAAGCAGCTGGTGAGTAAAGCGCACCGCATCCTGAAGCAGGCTCCTGTTTCTGATGACAAGAAATATACGAGCCGCCAAGTGGTGAGTCACCTGAGAAGAAGCCTTAAAAAACTCGGTCTCAAAGAGTGGGGTGTTAGGATTAAGAGCATGACTGCCAATGCTGCTGTTAACATGACTTCTAAAAAGGTTTTTGTTAAGAAAAACGAATTTTTTTCAAGGAATTTTCTTAAGAGGGTTGTTGCGCATGAGATAGGCGCTCATGTCCTCAGGATTATGAACGGAGAGAAACAGCCTTACATATTGTTCAGGAGAGGCCTGCCAGGCTACTTGATGACAGAAGAGGGTCTGGCTGTTAACATCGAGGAAATGTTTGACTGCCTGAAAATAAATACTCTCAGGGCGTATGCTGCCAGGGTTGTGAGCGTGGACCTGTCTCTCAAAGCTGGTTTCAGAGAAGTCTTCGGACACATGAAAGAATATTTTGATGACAGCCTCGCATGGAGATTCACTGTGAGGGCAAAGCGCGGCCTGACCGACACATCCCTACCTGGTGCTTACACAAAGGACCATCTTTATCTTAAAGGGTATTACGAGGTTAAGAAGTTCCTGGAGAAAAAAGGCGGTGCAGGCCTGAAAAAACTGTATTACGGCAAGATAGGCTTGGAGCACATCCACCTGATGCCGCAAATCAAGGGCCTGAAAGAGCCGGACTTGACGCCTGCAAGCAAGGACTTTAAAAAAGTCCTGAGCAAAGTTATGAAAAGATTTGATTAAGGGCTCTTGACTGCGGGTTTTGATTAAGGGCTTTGGCAAGATTTATATATTGCACGCCTTTTCTATGAGTTTCATGCTAATCGCAGGTGTTGAAGAAGCAGGTCGTGGCCCAGTAATAGGTCCTTTGGTAATGGCTATTGCCTGCATCGACGAAAAGGATGAGTTCAAACTAAAAACCCTGGGCGTAAAGGATTCCAAGCTATTGCTCCCCGGGCAAAGGGAAAGGCTGTACCCTGCCATAAAGGAATTATGCGTATTTGATACTGTGCGAATCAGGCCTGAGGAGATTGACATGGCGGTTGATCCTGAATCTGACACTAATCTCAACTGGCTGGAAGCTGACAAGACAGCCATGCTGATTAATAAGATGAACAAAAAGATGAATAAGAAGATGAAGCCTGACAAGGTGTTCCTGGACTGCCCAAGCACCAACATTCTTGCTTACAAAAATTACATTCTTAAAAAACTGGATTACAAGCCTGAGCTAGTGGTGGAGCACAAGGCAGATGTCAAGTATGTGATTGTAGGAGCAGCCAGCATTCTGGCCAAGGTAATGAGGGATAATGAGATTAAGAAGCTCAAGGTAAAGCACGGCGTGGATTTTGGGAGCGGCTATCCAAGCGACCCAGTAACCATTGCTTTTGTGAGGAAAAACTTTGACAAGTACCCTTTTTTCAGGAAGACCTGGGAGACATGGAAGGCTGCTAAGAGGCTTGCAGAGCAAAGAAGAATAAGAGACTTCTGATAATCCAGGACAACTTAAATCCAGACACCCACAAATATAGTTCTGTCCTGAATGCGCTCGCATACGCTCACTAGCGTTAGTTCGCACCGGAAAAATTAGAAGGAAGAAACCCCCAAAAAAAATTCACTCAAGAGAGTTTCTTACGATGAACAATGACAGTGCTAACAACTTAATGACGCTATCATTCAGGACAGCCAGATTAAAACCATAACCTTTTTATACTCTTATCTTATTAGGATTCTGGTGAGTTGTTGCTCTATAGTTTTACTCACATCTGTCAACACAGATTTTAAAAAAAGATTTAAAAAGTTTTTTTAGGTGAGTGAGTAGGTATGACCAAGATTAACAGGCTAGTCATGAAGGGCTTTAAGTCCTTTGCTAACAAGACAGAGTTGGTGTTCGGAGACTCTTTTAACTGCATTCTCGGACCTAATGGTTCTGGCAAGAGCAATGTATTGGACGCCTTGTGCTTTGTTCTGGGCAAGAGCAGTGTCAAGGGTATGCGCGCTGAGAAATCTGCTAATCTCATCTATAACGGGGGCAAAAACAAGTCTCCTGCAAAGCAGGGAATGGTAAGCATATACTTTGACAACTCCTCGGGAATATTCGGGAAGGATACTGGCGACGAGGTTCAGATAAGCAGGATTGTGAAGCAGAGCGGTCAGAGCACTTACAAGATTAATGATAAGACCAGGACCAGGCAGCAGGTGCTTGATTTGCTGAGCAAGGCGCGGATAAACCCTGACGGATACAACATCATCCTACAGGGAGACATAGTCCAACTGGTTGAAATGAGCTCGCTGGAAAGGCGCGGCATGGTAGAGGAAGTCGCAGGCATCAACATCTATGAGGAGAAGAAGAACAAGGCCATGCGTGAGCTGAGCAGGGTTGAGGAGAAGCTCAACGAGGCAAGCATCATATTGTCAGAGAGAGAGACATATCTTAAAGAACTGAAAAAAGAAAAGAACCAGGCAGCCAGGTTCAAGGAACTGAATGACAAGCTCAAGCAGAACAAGGCCACTATCATCCACAGCAAGATGTCTTCTAAGAATAATAAGCTTGAAGCCATGGAAAAGAAGCTGTCCAATAACCAGGAAAAGATAAGCAGCTTGAAAAAAGAGATTGAAAAACTACAGGGAGACGTGCAGGAAAAAAAAGGCGAGATAGATAAGATTAACAAGGAAGTGGAGAAAAAAGGAGAAAAAGAACAAGTAGCTATGCACAGGGAAGTGGAAAAGCTCAAGGTCGACATCGCACTTAACCAGCAGAGAATAAGCACTATTGATTCTGAACTGAAAAAAATTGATGAGAGAAAACAGGGGCTGGACGAGAATTATAATGAGCTAAAGGGCAAAATAGAGGTTCTTGAAAAAGAGAAAAAAGAGTTTGAAGAAGCAATAAAGAGCAAGCAAAAGGACCACGACCAGATAAAGGACAAGATTGAGGATTTCAAGAAGAAAAACGCTCTTGGCGACGCCCAGAAGATTGATGCTCAAATAGCTGAGATAGACAAGAAGGCTGACGAGCTACAGGAAGAAACCCATAAGCTCAGGGAAGAGCAGCAGGAGCTTCTCAGGGATAAGGACAAACTGGAAATAAAATGCCAGGCAATTGATGACAAGATAGAAAAGGTATTGGGAATTGAGAAGGAGAACCGGGAAGCTCTGGAAAAGCTTAAGCAGGCCAGAAAAGAGGCAGGCAAGAAGAGCCACGAATTGGAGAGAGCACTGGATTATGATTCAAGCCTGTCAGAGCAGCTCGGCACTGCCAGGGACAAGCTCACTTCCAGAAAGGAGGAGGAGTCTAAGCTCAGAGCCCAGGAAGCCAGTATAAAGGAATCCCTTGCCGGAGGCCATGCTGTCAGGAGCATAATGGAGTTAAAGAGAAAAGGCACTGTCAAGGGCATCATAGGCAGTGTTTCAGAGCTGGGCGAGGTAAGCGACGAGTATTCCCTGGCCCTGGAAGTGGCTGCTGGCCGCAGATTGTCAAGCATTGTGACAGAAAACGATTCTGCAGCTGCAAAATGCATCAAACACCTCAAGGACAAGAAGCTCGGAATAGCAACCTTTCTCCCCCTTAACAAGCTCAGGCCCGGAAAGATAAGGGATGATCTCAGAAAACTTGATTCTCCCGGGGTAAAAGGGCTTGCTCTGGACCTCATAAGCTTTCCTGAAAAGTACAGGAAAGTGTTTGAGTACGTGTTCGGCAACACCCTCGTAGTAGATAATGTTAAGACAGCGCGTAGAGTCGGTATTGGAAATGAGAGAATGGTCACGCTCTCAGGCGACGTGATTGAGAAGAGCGGAGCAATGCAGGGCGGCTACAGAAAAAAGAGAATAGGCGCGGGCTTCCAGGACAAGAAGATAGCCAAGCAACTGAGCGCCCTGTCAATAGAAGTGCAGGACTTGGCGGGTGTGGTTGCCAACCTGAATGTTAAGAAGAGAAATAACGAGTCAAGGATTGAGGAGCTCAGAAAAGAAAAAGCAGAACTCGAAGCAGAGGTTATCAAGCTCGAGAAGAGCCTGCACCTAGACTCAGCAGACCTTGACGCCAACAAGAAAGAAAAAGAGAAAGTAGAATCAGAGCTCAAATCAACAGAAGAACAAGCTGAAAAGATAAGAAAGAAACTGATTGAGAAGAACAAGGAACTCACAGAGATGAAAGCTGAGAAGCAAAAGCTAAGAGAGCAGTTGTCCAAGCTAAGAGATCAGTCATTAATGGCAGAGCTGAACTCATTTGAGCAGAAAAAGAGCGAGTTAAGAGAAGAGATTAACCAGCTCGGAATGGAGCTAAGGAATAATGAGAGCGAAGCCAGGAACGTGCTGGGCCCAGAAGGAGAGAACATCAGGAAGATACTCAGGCAGCACGAAAAAGAGAAGTCAGATTTCAAGAAAGAAAAACAGGACCTGCAGGAGCTCATCAAGGAGCAGAAGGCTGAGTTGCAGGAAAAAGAGAAAGCGCAGAAAAAATTCTACTCACAGTTCAGGTCATTGTTCAACAAGAGAGACAAGCTTAACCAGGAGATAAGCAAACTCGAAAACAAGATTTCAGGCAAGGAAGCAGATATAAGAGAGGTTGAGCAGGATAACAACCAGCTGAGCATAGACAAGGCAGGCGCCAAGGCAGAATTATCAGGCCTGGAAGAAGAATACAAGGAATACGAGGGCGTGCCCCTGTTCAAGAACAAGAACGAGGAGCAGATAAAAAAAGAGATAAGCCAGTTCGAAAAGATGGTGTCTGACATAGGTGCAGTCAACATGAAGGCCCTTGAGATATACGAGAAGGCAGACTCAGAGTACAGGGAGCTCCTGCAAAAAAAAGACAAGCTCACAGGCGAGAGAGAAGACGTGCTTGTAATGATAAACCAGATTGACAGCAAGAAAAAAGAGTTGTTCATGAGAACCTATGACGTGCTTAATGAGAACTTCCAGAGAATCTTTGACAACCTCACATCCAAGGGCAAAGCCTACTTTGATCTTGAAGACGAGAAAGACCCGTTTGCAGGAGGCATGAGCATCAAGGTAAGGATTACTGGCACAAAATACTTGGACATAAGAAGCCTGAGTGGAGGCGAGAAGACCCTTACAGCCCTGGCCTTTATCTTCGCAGTCCAGGAGTATGCTCCAGCCAGCTTCTATGTGCTAGACGAGGTAGACGCGGCGCTTGACAAGCACAACTCTGAGAAGTTTGCAAAGCTCATCAGAAGCTACTGCGAAGACGCCCAATACCTCATTATCAGCCATAATGACGCAGTGATAAGCGAGGCAGACCAGTTATACGGAATAAGCATGGGCAAGAACAGCACAAGCAAGGTTACGAGTCTGAAGATATAGGGCGATATAGAAGACTATTCTCTGATTATTCTTATAAGATGTTCTTGAACTTGGTTTATTTTTTCTTGTTTTAATTTTCCTATTTTATAAAGAATTATTGATTTTTCTGCTGTGAATAATCTGTTAGGCCTTATTCTGCTTTTCTGATTTAGTTTTCCTTTTTTGAAATCTTTATCATGTAGAGTGACAGAGTAGTTGTCTTTTCTGTGCTGGCTTGTAATCTGACAAAGTATAACATCATCTCCTTTCAGGTTGGCAACTATTAAAGCAGGTCTTTTCTTTGAAATGCTTAAATCTGAAAAAGGAAATGGTAACACAACAACATCTCCTTTTCTCATAAATTCTTCCATGCATTCTCCTCGTCTTGCGTATCCCAGTCTTTGGATAATACTTTTTCACTAGCTATTGTTGTAGCTAATTTTTTGCTTATTTGTTTCAGGGGTCTTATTTCTATTCTGTCTTCAAATCCCAGGATTGCTATTTTTGTTCCAATTTTAAATCCTTTTTTTGCTCTTATTGCTCTGGGAATTGCAATCTGCCCTTTTTTTGTTATGGTTGCACTTTTTATTCCTAGCAAACTCATAATACCACCTTTTTGATTTTTCTTACTTGTAAGATAAGTAAGAGATAATTATATTTATGTTTTGTGGTTTTTGGGCAATAACTAAAATTCAAACAAGGCATTAATAAAACCTTTCTAGAAAAATCCGGAAATATTCTGGAAGAAATCAAACCAATCCCCTAAGGGTCTCCTCTATCTCCCTTGCAGTCTTCTCCCAGGTGAACTCCCGCTCTACTGTCTTCCTGGCATTGCTGCTCAGCTTCACTTCGAGCCCAGGCCTGTTCAGGAGGAACATTATCTTCCTGGCCAGGTCATAAGAGTTGCGCTCCTTAAAGAAGACTCCGTTAAAGCCGTGCTCCAGATAGTCCTTGACAAAGCCAACCCGGGTCGCTATGACCGGCACTCCGCAGGCCATGGCTTCAAGTGTTGAGAGGCTGGTTGTCTCGGTTAGGCTTGGAAGGCAGTAAACATCCATTGCCTGGAGATAAGGAACTACATTGTCTCTGCTGCCAGGAAGAATTACTCCGCTTACACTTGCAAGCTTCTTTTTTATGCTTTCCACGCCATCGCCAACAATCAACAAGGCAGTGTTAAGCATGGTTTTCTTCAGCTTGATATAAGCCCTTAGCAGGGTCATCAGGTCTTTTTCCCGGCCCAGCCTTCCATGATGGCCGATTATCATTGTGTCAGGGTCTATGCCGAGCACTTTTTTTGCCTCGGCCCTACTCTGGGGAGGAATGAATTTCCTGGTGTCAATTCCCAGATGAATTATCTTCTTTCTGGTCTTTATCTTTTGCCAGGAGAGCATCTCAGCAATGTTCTCTGAGGGAACTATCAACAAGTTTGACCTGCTATACATCCTTCTTGCAAATATCTTAGTCGCAAACAAGAGATACTTGGTTATAAGCCTCCATCCTGCTGCCTTGGTTACGAGCTCCCACTCAATAGAGTGTATAAATGAGACTGTTCTCTTATTGTACTTTTTAGCGGCTTTTATAGCAAGGGCTCCTATTGGCCCGATGGTCTGGGAGAACACAACATCTGATTTTTTCACTGCTCTTCTCACAGTCTTGTACTTTAGCTGGGCCAGGGTAAAATCTCCGACTCCAAACCTAGTCATAGGAATCTTTATCAAGGTTATCTTTTGGTCGCTGTCAAACTTGCTGGTGCCGAGGTTAGGGCAGAGAATGCTTATGTCAAAGCTCTTTTCCAGGCAGGGAATTATTTCTGAGAGGAAACGGGATATGCCGTCCCATCTTGGGAGGAAGCTGTCAGTGGCGATAAGCAGGCTTTTTCTTCTGCTTGTGTCTTGCTTATCCTGTGATTTGCCTGGTTTAGTTTTTTGCTTTTTCTCCTTCTTTTTTTCTTTTTTCTTCTTCCTGCTCTTTTTCCTGGCTTTCTTCTTAGTTGTTTTCTTAGCTGCCATCTTGATCCCTTATAAATATCTTATATATCTTATATATCTTATTTTTCCTTATAAAAAACCTCTGCATACTTGGAGCCGTGCTTTATTCCGTTAAGCAAATCCTTGAACTGGACCAAAAGGAATATGAAGTTATTAAGCACCAGGTAATTGTAAAGGGTTGAGAGGTCCATCTGGCTCTTGAATGCTTTGAGAGCCCTGAGCTTGGTCTTAAAAGTATCTGTTGTATCAACCACCAGCTTGGGCTTGTACCGCTTCTTAAGGTTCAGCAGGTTCCAGACTTCAAAGGTGTAAAGGTCTGCTTTAAGCCTCATATGCTTTAGAGTATGGTATACAAGCTTGAAAGTAGCCCTGTGATCAGGATGGGCGTCGTCGCTTGAATGAGTAAAAATCTTTCCTGGCTTTAAATCGCTTATAATCTTCTTCATGCTCCTCCCAATCTTCCTGTTCTTAAAATCCTTTTCAAACTGAGCCTCTTTTAAACCGAGAAAAGTCACTCCGCTGCCGCCGATAATCTTATCTGCTTTCTGGGACTCCTTAATCCTGGTCTTAGCAACAAACTCCCTCTTAACATGAGGCCTCACACCTTCACCAAACGACATGATTACTGTGTGTACCTCAAAGCCCTGGCCTGCATACTTAGCCATGGTACCGCCAGCACCGATAATCTGGTCATCTGAATGAGCGCATACAATCAGGATTGGGTGTTTTTTCCTAGACATTACCATAGCAAAATGGTTTAAACAGAAGTTTAATTAGTTTTTGGTTTTTTTATAAAAGGCTTGATATTATTAAGTTTGAATAACTCGATATATTCCCTGCTGTAAGGCTTCCATTTAACAGTCCCTAATTTATATTTCTTAAGATTTGGAATCTCATCAAGATTCCAGTCAAATCCATCTTCAAAGATTTTACAAGGAAACTCTTTACATAAGAAGCAATATCTTATATTCTTTGACTGAGCGCACTTAATAATTCTGCAATCCTCAAGTTCTGGGCATCCAAGGCATTCTTTTGCTCTATTTGCAGGGCAAAGAGAACAGCAAATTCCGCAGTAACTGATTACCTTTTCTTCAGACATTTTATGATACTCCAAAAAGGTATATGCGCTGGCCGGGAGTTTCGTCAAACAGAGCTTGATGAAAGTCAAAAACCCTGTTTTTGTTCTCGAACCCGGATATACGGCTTGGAAGGCCGCAGTCATTTATGAAACCCTTTGCTTTAGGGGACTAAGCGAGGCTTAGGCGAGCGCATGTCGCCTGCTTTTCGCCAACCTTTTTGCAAAAGGTTGAGCCATTAGACCACCAGCGCAATAAAACCTGAAAAAGAAGGTTTTGTTTATATATGTTTTTATTCACAAGCTTTTTAAATATTCTTAAGCTACTCTTGAAGGTATGGTTTTAGACAAGTTATCTTCAAGCCTGAAGAGCACCTTGAAGAAGATTACAGGCGCATCTTTTGTAGATGAAAAACTAGTGAACGAGCTGGTCAAGGATATTCAGAGGGCTTTGTTGCAGGGCGATGTGAATGTCAAGCTGGTTTTTGAGCTTACTCATAAGATTAAGGAGCGGGCTCTTAAGGAGAAGCCGCCTACGGGGGTGACTAGGAAGGAATTCCTTGTTAAGATTGTTTATGACGAACTGGTTGATTTCCTGGGCGGTCCTGGTGCTAAGATTAATGTAAAAGGAAAACCGTTCAAGCTCATGCTTGTGGGCTTGTTTGGGAGCGGCAAGACTACCAGTGCTGGCAAGCTGGCTAATTTTTACAAGAAGCGCGGCTTAAAAGTGGCTGTTATGCAGACCGATACCTGGAGGCCTGCTGCTTATAACCAGCTGGAGACTCTGGCTAAGCAGGGGGGTGTTGATTTCTTTGGCTTGGAGGGTGTTAAGGACCCTGTTAAGATTTATAAGCGTTTTGAGCCTAAGCTCTCTGGTTATGACCTTGTAATCTTTGACACTGCTGGCAGGGATGCTTTGAGCAAGGAGCTTATTGAGGAGCTTAACCGCATTAACAAGGCTGTGAAGCCTGACGAGAACCTGTTAGTGGTCAGCGCGGATATTGGCCAGGCTGCTGAGAAGCAGGCTGAGAAGTTTCATAGCACGTGCCGTGTTTCTGGAGTGTTTATTACCAAGCTTGAGGGCACTGCCAAGGGCGGGGGCGCACTTATTGCGTGTGCTGTTACTGGCGCTCCTGTGAAGTTCATTGGTGTGGGCGAGAAGCTTAATGACTTGGAGGAGTTCAAGCCTGAGGGTTTTGTGGGCCGGTTGCTGGGCATGGGCGACTTGGAGGCGTTGCTTTCCAAGGCCAAGGAGGCTATTTCCGAGGAAGAAGCCGAGGACCTGGGTAGGAAGTTCCTGAAGGGAGAATTTAATCTTATTGATTTGTACGAGCAGATGAGGGCTCTTAAGAAGATGGGCCCTTTAAAAAAGGTGATGGACATGGTTCCTGGCATGGGCCAGCTCAAGCTTCCTAAGGATGCTTTGAAGGTTCAGGAGGAGAAGCTCGGTGTGTGGCGCCATGTTATGGACAGCATGACCAAGCAGGAGTTAGAGGAGCCCGACAGTATTGGCAGCCCCAGGATTGAGAGGATTGCCAAGGGCTCTGGCACGAGCACCCAGGAAGTGCGGGGCCTGCTAAAACAGTACAGGCAGAGCAAGAAGCTGGTCAAGATGATGAAAGGCACTGATTCTGAGAAGGGAATGCGAAAGGCTTTGAACAGGCTGCAAAGGGGCGGCAATGTTAAGTTTAAGATGTGAGTTACTTATAATCAAGAGTTATATATTTTAGTTTTTCTAATTTAGTTTTTTTAATTTAGCTTTTTAAGAATAGTTGAGTTTTTCTTTGAAAATATTTTGTGTAGAATTAAATCATATAGAATTAAATTATTTTAGAAAAGTTAGCAGCACAGAGCGGATGAGTGTATAGGGTTAAGGGTGGGTGAGGTGATCTTAAGAACCTAGTTCACCGCTCTGCACCACTTAAACACGAAGGTTTGTGAATATGTTTATGGGTATGATGTGTTATCATCACACCCCCCCAGTCTTATGTTACTATTTAATAGTAGTAGTTATATTTAAATGTTTCGGTTTTCAATATATTTTCCATAGAGAAAATAAAATATTAAAAAAAATAATTTTAAGAAATGCTCTTATCCTTCTTATTCACTAATATCTTCCATGTTGTTCCCAACGGGCAGGAAGAGCATCATGCATTTCCAGCATTTTTTCAGCTACTTTTTTAAAGCCTTTTTCAGCAAAATATACTGAAGCTTCACGCATCTCAGGGTTATGAAACGCGCAGCAGTGCGAAACAAATTTCGAATCCAGATGCTTATTCAGAGCTGGCGCCTCAGGATCCCTGAGATAGCCTTTAAGCCTTGCAAATACAAACATATCATCACATGACATGTTTGCTTTATCAGCTTCAAAACCATCAAGCATTTTACGGATGTTCTCATCGCCTATTTTCTGGTATGCTTTTACAGCCTCATCGAAATGATTCTCTGCTATATGCGCGTCTCCTGCGTTTTTCCAGGCTTCCTTCATTTCTTCTTTCATTCCTGCTTTTCTATAGGCTCTTGCAGCTTTTTCAAAAACCGCATATTCTCTGTATTCTCTCTTCTCTAAAATACTCTCTGCTTGCTGTTTCCAGGCTTCCTTCTCTTTATATCCGCATCCTGCTTCCCGATATATCCTCGCGGCTAATCCATAGAGCTCTTCTGAAAAACTACTAACCAGTGCAATCCTTCCAATTCCACTAGCAATAGCTTCCAAGCCCCTATTTTTTTCATTTTCATTCATTTTAATTACCTCCTTATTGTTTTTATTGTTTTTTTGCCAAATTGGCATTTTTTGTTTTTAAATCGCATTCTTTAAGAATGCTGTCTAGAAGTTCATTATTTTCAACCAGAATCACCAGTTCAGAAGAATCAACTTATAGGAGTTACCAGCTCCAATTGAATCTAGAACCTGCAATTCATTTTACAAGAAAAACAATGAACCACATACTTATGTAACTGTGGTTGTGGTAATGGTTATTAGAAAACTAACTAAAAAAGATCTGCTCGCTCTTTGTAAAAATCGTATTTTCTCTTTCATTTATTTCACCATTATTTTAAGAATAACATAATTGAACTACTATTTAAAACTTTCGGTTTTGTAACTACTATTAGGTAATATCTTGGGCTGGTTGTGGTTGGAAATTAAATCAAGTTTTTTACGTTCTCCACAAACCTGTCAAAATCCTTTACTTTTATACAGGCGCCAGCAGCATGGTCATGACCTCCCCCATACCCATCAACACCTTTAAGTGCCTTGTTTATCAAAGCAGGAAGCCTGGTTTTCACTGACCTTAAAGAGCACTTGTACTCCCCATTGTACTCCCATGCCAGGAGAATTATCTTGTCAGGATGCTTGTAAATCAGCTCATTGCTCAGCTCCTTTGAAAAAGAATAATCCGGGCTGTTGTAGACAAACAAAACCAGCTTGTCATCGGGCTTCACATGAATTTCCTTCAAAAGCTCATCATACCTGCCCTTTAGTTTATCATATTTCCTGTGAATAAATTTCCCGCCAGAAGATTTTTGCTCAAGAATCTCATAAGGGTCTTTTATCCTGGTAAACACCTTTATGGACCTGATAACATCAGAAGTCATTCCCTTAAGATTAAAGGAAACTATCCTGATAAGCTCGCCAAGCCTTGAGTCATGCAAAGCAACTTCTGGTCTTGTTATGTCTTCAGGAAGCAAATCAGGATATTGCTTTCTGAACTCATCAACAATTTCCTGCTCAGGCAAAAACCAGTCCCCGACCATACCCAGCATGCCAATCCAGAGGTTTTCATTCAAAACCCTGTAAACCCAGTAAGAGGTTGGCCTGTCATCATCAGGGTCATCAAGCCGGGGATTAAAATACTCAACCCCTCTTCTCTCAACAACAGGATGGTGGTCTACCCACACAACCCTTGCGTTTACTTTATCCAGGAATTCCTGGCTTACCAAGGGCAGGTCGAGTATTACCAGGAGGTCAGGAGCGTACATGTTGACTCTGCTAGCCATTTCAGGTCCGAGCCTGGGAGAGTTCTTAACAGGAAAACCCTTGCCTTCCCTTACATGCCCATACACAAGCAGAAAGCTGGCCAGGCCGTCCGGGTCATCGTCAAACAAGATGTATGGTCTTACAGAGGAATTCAGAATCTGCCTTATTTCTCCTAATTGCTCCTTGGTTATTGCCATCTCGGTTTCCCCTGCTCAGAGTTTCTGTCTTCTGATAGTGTCCTCCCAGACGTCAAATGAGATAATCTCTTTTTTATATTGTTTATTCAGGAGTATCTTAAAAGCCTTTTTGGCTATTATTGCGGCGGTCATGTGCACTGTGGGGCCGATGATACCTGCCCTGCTTATGGGTTCGAGGTTGTTAACTTTTCGTTTTAGTTTTTCAAAATCCACTTTTTTGTTAGTGGTAAGTATTAATCCCTGGCTGCCTGAGTTCACTGCAAATATAAGCGGTATCTTGTTCTTGTACGCATAGCCTGCTATTAGCTTGCTGGTTTCCAGGTTGCCTGTGGCATCTATTATGAGATCTGATTTTAAGAGGAAGAGGCTGTTCTTGTCCAGGTCCTCGTGGAATGTTTTTACCTTGAACCTGGAGCTAATATTCTTTAGCCTTTTCTTGGCTTGCTTGGCTTTGAACCGGGTATCATCCTCATCTGTGTACAGGCATTGAGCAGATAACTCTTCTTTGTGGCACCTGCCCTTGTCTATTAGTCTTACTTCTATTCCTGAGCGCACCATTATGACTGCCAGTGTGGAGCCGATGTTGCCAAGGCCTACTATTGCCACTGTTTTTTTCTCCAGTGTTTTCTGTCCTTGTTTTCCTATTTGTTTAAATTTAGCTAGCGGTTCATACTTCATATTGTTTCTCACCTTGTCTCTGTATTTGAAAAATAAATAATCAGATATGAAAACACAAGGGATATTTATAGTTATCCCAAAAAAACCAGATTTATCCAAAAATATAAAGTAGTTACTTAAAAGTGGTAAAAAAACGAAAGATTTATAGTATCTATAAGTAGCAACAAGTTAGTCGTGGCAGAAAAACACGCAAAAACTCTTAAAAACAACGAATTCTTAGGAATTAACGCTTCTCGCTCAAACATCTGATTTCTGCATTTCTGCTA
>CAYRRQ010000007.1:0-20738 GCA_964426715.1 uncultured Methanosarcinales archaeon | reverse complement strand
TGGCCTGCCCTTATTACATTCAGGCAATGAAGGCACAGACAGAGACATTTTCAACGGTGCCGCATAGGTTATGTATTAATGTATTAATTTTCTGCTTTATATATTAGGGTTGTAATAGGGTATAAAGACACCGCGCCCTAAAAACGAAACATTTATATATGAGTATACGTATAAGTATATTAATTTAGGTTATATTGACCTTTGAATAGGTTAAGCTTGCACCTAAACAAAAAAATTTGCAACGGTGATATTATGAATAAGAAAAAAAACTCAACTATATTGATATTAGGATTTCTAGCCATTTTTAGTCTAATGACAGTGCTGGTCTGGGCAGATTCAGACGACCCGTATGGTGTGAGGAACATTAACAAAGGCGCATCCTCAAGGTCAAACACATCCTCATATCCGCCTGCAAACCTGACAGATGTCACAGCAGGTAACATAACTGAGATAAACCTCACAGGTATATCCACGACTAAGGCGTGGGCAGGCTACTACGGAGAAATCACAGGTACCATAACCTTGGAGAACTCTGACGGTTATGTGTTCTATAACTGGACTGCTAATGAGCCAAAAGGAGAGATCTATGCCTGCACTAATGACACTATTACCTGGTCTGCTATAAGTTGCTTTGAGTTTGACGGCTCAGCAGGCAACTTTGATGTGGACGCAGCAGAGGCATGGTATGGTATAGAGGACGATGATGAAGATGGAATAAACGAGACCTATACTGATGACACCAACCTTGAGTTCAGGGTGGGAACCCACTTAATAACAGCCAATACCTGCCCGGCAACCAATGCTTATCAGGATAACGCTGGTGCACAGTCAGCAGTAGATGGCAACTTTGAAAACGTGCTATTAACAGACGATGATTCGCTCATCTTTGTCACAATCATAGAAAACGACGAGGCTGACAACAGCACAGATATTACTGGTTATGATGGCAGCACTCATGACTTCCAGCTCTTAGTGGCAGAGGATGGTCATGATGGTGAAGAAGACGCAACAACCACTTATTATTTTTGGGCAGAGATAGAATAAACCTAAAAACAACTATTAGGAAAAAACAGGGGTTTCATCCCTTGTTTTTTTTATTTTTTTAATGCTTGCGAATGCTTGCAACGAGGTGACACAGTGACTAAGTTCAAGGAAAACCTAAGAATAGGAGTCTTAATTATAAGCATAGCCTTGTATCTCTCTCTTATAATCAGTCAGGTTGTTAATGCAGAGCCTGCAGGAGCAGACCTGACCAATCCCAGCAGTGAGGAATACACAACTACGGCTGACAGCAGAACCGATAGTGGTGGAACAATCGTGACCCTCTCAACATCGGTTACCCAGCAGGACGATGCATGGAAGGCTTATGTAGGAAATATCACTGGTACACTCGTGTTAAGGGATAGTGACGGCTGGAGTATTTTTGAGTGGAGTATGAACAGCTCGACCTTTGGAGGAAATGTTTTTGTGAGCAGGAACGACAGTATTAACTGGAGTAATCTCAAATGTGCTAACAATACGATAATTGATTCTGAGCAGTCTTTTCTTGGTATGAGCAGCACGGATTCTGACAGTCTGAACCAGACCTTTAATTATACTACTCATAAGACTATGACTGTTAGTGGTGTAGGTCCGATCAGCAACAGTACTTGCCCGTCTGTGGCTACTTATGTTAATGGCAGCGCCCAGACAATTACTGAGTCTTCTTATTTCCAGGAAATACTATTAACAGATAATAACAACCTTATATACGGCACCTTTATAGATCAGGACGCCTGGGGTTTTGACAATAATGAGTCTGTTAACGGCACCAATGTTACTTATGACTTCCAGTTAATCGTGGCTGAGAACAGCAGTTTGTCCAGCGGTAATACTTATTATTTCTACGCGGATATCAGCAGCTGATGAATTGATTTTTTAGAGAGAAGTAGAGATTTTAGAGCGGGTTTTTAAGGAATTCCTGCATCTCCTTTTTATCCTTTAAGTCTTTTATCTTTTCATAAACCTCTTTTATCTGCAGAGCATCCCTTACCCATCTGGCAAAGTCGTTTTTCTCCTTGTTTACATGGCTTTTGAACTCTTCCTCGTCCATGTAGCTCAGGGCTTTTCTCAGGTCATTAAGGTTTTTTAGCTCCTGCCCGCTTCTTAATTTGAAGCTGTGTTGTTCTGGTGCTTTTTTCTCAAGCAACTGGCTGATCTTAACCTGTCTGAACAAGTCTTTGAGTTCCTGGCTGTTTGCGTCAATCTCGTGCTCTAACCGGGTTTTCTGGTCGTTTTTCTCTGTTATTTCCTTGTTGAGAGCGTGCCATTCTTCCTCGAGTTCTCTGAGCTGGCTCATTCTTTTTTTTAGTTTTTGCTCTAGGTCCTGGGCGTGCATTACAAAGGGTCTGCCTTCTCCCTGGCTGCGATGGTAGTCTTTCATGTTGGTAAGCAGGTCTTTGCTTATGATGTCGTCTATGATTTCATGCACGTCCTTGTTCTTGATGTAGTGTTCTATTTCTGAGAAGTAGCCCTCTCCCACGTCTGAGGGATGGTAGTATTTCTCTTTTCTCCCTTCCCTTCTTTCTTGTGTTTTGTTTTCTGTTTTTCGTGCTTGTTCTCTCTCTGTCTCAGGAGCCTCGCTGTGTATCATGTCAATGTTAATGCTGTTTATTGCTTCTTCAAACTGCTTCATGTCCTCATCGTGCTCAGACGCGTCTTTTCTTAGGTTATCTAAATCCTTTTTTATAGTGGGGATGCTGAGATTATTCTCTGGCTTTCCTGATTCTTCTAATATGTTTTTTTCGTCTTTGCTTTTGTCCAAGCTTTCTTGCGGTTCACTGATTCCCTTTTGATCTCTATCACTATACTGGTGTTTTTTAGTGCGATCTGAGTTAGGTGTTTCACCCCCTTGTTTTTTAGGATTTATCTCTGGCAGTTCTTTAGGGGGCTGGACTAGTTTTTTTCCTTGTCCAAAGAAGTCCTTAATCTTATTTCTTTTTTTCTTTAGGATGCTCCCCACCTCTTTTTTCCTCAAAAATTATTCAATAATTATTTTTGGAAACTTTTCTTCCTATGGTCTCTTTGAATAATTGTTTTGCAGTTATTACTATTTAAACTTTATGATTTGCTTGAGTTGGTTATCTCCCAGTAGAATTTTATGGTGCTCTCTGGTGCCAGGTATTTTTTTAGGTTGACTGGTATTCTTATCTCGTAGTCATAGGTTCCGTAGGCTCCTGGTTGGTTGTGGTTGATTTGGGTTATGAATATTATGTCTTGGGTTCCATTGTATTGTGTTCCTCCGTCGCTCTTATCCCATAGTATGCCTGTCTGGAAGTTGCTGGTGTTGGTGCTGTTAATAACAGGCACGTTTTGTATTTGCTTGTTGTAAGCTGTAATCGTGGTTGTGGCTATGGGCGCGTCCGTGTTCCTGGTATAAGTCCATCTTATTGAGTCATTGTAATCAGTCATGTTGAGGGCGGCGTCTGTGTTATTAAAGTCATTTGATGCGATGTTATCATTTATATCCCTGCCCATGGCCTGCAGGTTTGCAAAGCTGATAATGCTCTCATCGTCTGCTGCTATAATGTTGCCAGAGACATTGGTTATGCCTAAGTAATAGTAGAGTGCCTGGTTGTACTTGTTGCTGAGCTTTATATTGTTCTTGACCTTTCCATAAAAATAATTATATGCAGGCACGTGCAGGGTCTTATTGGCCTTGTTATTATCCTCCAAGGTTTCTTCTACCATTCCGTTGCTTGCAAGAGGAGGGTCGACTACCACGAATATTTTTCTTGGCCCTCCCTGGTCTATGATCCATGTCACGTTTACAGTCTTGTTCTGCTTTATGTTTAGTCCGTTTATGGTCTTGTTGCCATTAATCTGGGTTCCTCCGCTGTCAGGGTCTCCTATGAAGAATTGCACTTTAAAGGTTTCTGTTGCATTCACATTTCCTTGGTTGAGTATGGTAGCGTTGATGGTTATGTTCATGCCTTGCCTGGTTTGGCTGTCAGGCGTGTTAAAGTTTATATCACTCACTATTAGGTCTGGGTTGGTTATGTTTACTGTGTAGTTGCCGTTGTTCTCTGGCCCGCCTAGTTGGTCAAACGCGCAGTTCTCAGCTATGTCGCAACAGTAAACGTTCCAGGTGTAGTATCCTTCGTCAAGGGTCAGGGTGAAGTTCTCGACTGCGTCTGATACTACATTGGTGTCGGTTTGGTTGGGCAGCCATGTCCCGTTAAAATCACCGTACAAGGTGCAGTTTACCAGGTTGGCGTCGCTTGACCTGTAGGTGAAGTTGACTTCTCCTGGCCTGTGACAAGTGTTGGGGCTTATGAGCTCTACTGTTGGCGGGGTGACATCCTCTGTGTATTTTAGGTTGATATAGGCTTCATCTGTTCCGTACTGGTTTCCAGCAGGGTTGTCTGAGTAGTAGAATTCTGCTCTTAATTGCAGGCCGCTGTTCAGCTGCGACAGGCCGGGCATGGTCTCTTTGGCAAAGCTGCAGTTCTCTGCATCGTGTCCATGATAGGTTGAGCTGCCAAAGTTCCTGGTGCAGATGGTCACTGCGTCTGTGTCCCAGCTGGTTCCGTTCAGCCATTCCAGTTTTAGATAGCCTGATGTGGTTTCCTGGTATTTGTCATAATAAATATACATCCAGTGGATGGTGCTTCCTGCACTTATGCTGGCTTGGGTAAAGTTAATATACACGTAATTGGTTTGGCTTGTTCCTTTTTCCAGGCTGCCGTGCTCCTCCCACTGGTTTGGCGTGTTATTTAGGTTGCTGGCTGTGCAGCCTCCGCTGTCGTCAGAGCAGGTTTCAGGCGTGAGCGTGGGAAAGTACTCGCTTATCTCTACTGTCAGGTTCCAGGTCTGGCTGGTGTTGGTGTGGTCAGAGTAGTCGCTGCAGTTAACATACCAGGTGTAATTACCATTCTTCAAGTCGTTAACGCTGATGCTGTTCTCTCCTTTTGCAATTATTTCCTTGGTCTTGTTCTTTGTTCCGTTCAGGTACAGGGTGCAGTTCTGGACAGGGCTTGTGTCATTCACATCAAACCAGAATATTACATCACCATCCGTGTCTGTGCTGTCATCAGGCGGGTCTGTTAGGTTTATCCACGGCGCTCTGGTATCGTTAACTTGTATGAAATGTGTTTCTTTACTGCCAGTATAGTTCTCTGTGTCTATGTATTCCAGAGTGATGTTCCATGTGCCTGGAGCGTTGTATGTCCTTATACTTGTTAATGGGCTGCTTCCGTTCACAAGGATGCTTGCATTCTCATAGATGGTAATGTTTGTCTCTCCGCTTACCAGGATTCCGGTTATGTTAACGCTCTGGCTCTCATTAATACTATAATTATTGTCTGTGTTGTTTAGCAGCAGGTTGACCTCTCCCTTGGCTTTGTTTATTGTGTAGGTTTGCCATGGCATGCTGCTGTTGGTGTTTCCTGCTGTGTCATTGGAATAGGTTCGCCAGGCATAGCTGCCTGCTGCAATATTGCCGTAATTATAATAATAAACATTGCCTGTGCTGCTGGTTATGCTATGATTGGCAGGTGCGCCTCCTGTGAAGTTGTGCTCAATCCAAGTGGTGTTTACTCCTTCGTTGTCCTGCCATGTGGTGTTGAACTGGTAGCTTGCTGTTGGCGAATAAGTAGCTGGGCTCGACGGGCTGGCTGTGATGTTGGAATACCATGGATTGGTCTGGTCTGCGAGAGTGGTAAAGCCGTACTCGATGCTCTGGTTGGAGTTGCCTGCGCTGTCTGTGCTGTTAACTACGTAGTAATAAGTAGTTGTTGAGTCTAAGCCTGTGAGGATGACTGAATGGTTCTCTACCAGGCTTGCATAAAAACTAGTGTTAGTATAAGTGCCTGGGCTTGTGCCGTACTTCACTAGGCTGTTGCTTGGCTCGTCTGTGTCCCAGCTGATATTAACATTGCTGTCTGTGATGCTGGTGTTTTGGACATTGCTTATAACAGGCGGCGTGATGTCTGCACTGGTTTGTGTTGTCGCGGTGTCATTTACAAAGCCGCCCTTGTTAGGGCTTGTCCAGTTATCCACGCTTCTAATCTGGATTTCATGAGTGGTGTCTGACATTAGGCCTGAGGCATTATAGTATTGGTTCGTGGTATTGGCCTCAAAGCTGTTATTAATCCATACCTCGACGTGGTCAAAGTCGTTGTCAGAGGGGTTGGTCCAGTTCCATAAAATCCAGGTTTCTCCTGTTATGCTCTCATTAAGGCTGGTAACCTGTCCTGGCGGGATGGTATCCTGCACGCTCACATAATAGGTTGTTTGGTTGCTCGTATAGTTCTGGGTTGCAGCATAGACCAGGGTGATGTTGTAGTCTCCTGTGCTGGTATAAGTCCTTATAATGTTTTGTGGGCTGGCTCCGTAGGTTATCTGAGCGCCTTCCTCATAAATGGTTATGTTGCCCTGTCCCTGTATGAGCTTGCCAGTTATGTTTGCGCTGCCTGAATTATTTATTGTAAAATTAGATTCGCTGTTGTTTAAGAGTAGCTGAATGGTGCTGTTAGCCTTGTTTATTGTGTAGGTTTGCCATGGCATGCTGCTGTTGGTGTTTCCTGCTGTGTCATTGGAATAGGTTCGCCAGGCATAGCTGCCTGCTGCAATATTGCCGTAATTATAATAATAAACATTGCCTGTGCTGCTGGTTATGCTATGATTGGCAGGTGCGCCTCCTGTGAAGTTGTGCTCAATCCAAGTGGTGTTTACTCCTTCGTTGTCCTGCCATGTGGTGTTGAACTGGTAGCTGCCACTCGGATCATAAGTTGCAGGGCTGCTTGGTCCAGCCATGATGTTTGAGTAATAAGGTGCTTCAGTGTCTGGAATTGAGAAGTTAATTACCACGTAGATGTGGTCGATGTAAGCAGTTGCGGGCCTGCTCCTGTCTGCAGTGCTTATCCTGACAGCGAAGTCATCAAACAATGCTTCGTCATTGCTTGTTCCGAAGTGATTGGTGCAGTCCCAGCTAATCGTGCCTTCTGGGCTTGGAGCGGTTTGGCCTGTGCCGGGCCCGTCCCAGGTGCTGGTAGACCAGTTGCCTCTCTGCAAGGTCCATGTGTTGCTCTCACTGTCGTACCCCTTGACATACACGGTGCAGTCGACTATTGTGCCTATGCTGGCTGACTCGTTTGCAAAGCTTACCCTGATAGGGTTTCCCTCGTTTTTATTGAAAGTGTATGTTGTTCCTCCGTCAGCACTGATAGCGCTGACTTGTGAACTTGTGCACGCGCTTAGTGCAATCTCATTGTAGCAGTCATCAGCATCATGGGCGGTTTCGTTATAAGCAGGGTCATCTGGGGTTAACAAGAATGTGTAGTTTTCTCCAGGGGTTAAGTCCATGATGTATTTCCATGAGCCCTCACACCTTTGCTCTGAGTAATTCCATTCCTTGCACTTTCTAAGGGATTCTCCTTTTGCAGTAACAGTAACCGTGGCATTTGTGAAGTTCAGGCTTGTCGGGTCAATAACATAGAACTGCTTGCTTCCTGTTCCTGCTTTTTCAGCATTTCCTGTCAGGTCATCAATTCTAAGTTCTAATTGGTTGCTGCCTCTTATTTCCAGGTTTCTGAAAAATATTTTTTTTATTGGATGATTCTTAATACTAACCTCAGTGTCATAAGGGCCTATGGGTGCGCGCTGGGCATTTTTGGTGGTTGAGTATTTTTTGCCTGTTTTGAAATCATATAAATCCATTGTTTTCTCTACTATTTCCTGGTTGTGTTTTTTGATTACCAGCCATTCCTTGCTTATTGTTATTCCTTCTGTTTCTTCAAGGTTTTTTATTGGCAGTTGTGAATCCGGAGTGCTTGCTGAACCTGCAGAGGTATCGAGGACAGATGGCGTGTATATTCCTTGCATTATGCTCTGGCGGGGGGTTAGTTCTGGCTGAGGCTCTACATAAAAGTTTGTTCTGACTTCTTTATAATATTCATATTCCAGGCTGATTATGAATTCTCCTGTGTGTTGGGGTAAAAATTCGGTTTGATGATGCAGTTCCCCGACAAATTTATAGATGTTTTCTCCATTTATTATTGTCAGTTCTGAGTCATTGGTTGCATTGTCAATTGTAATGAGTACTTTTTCTCCGCGTGTGTAAATTGTTTTGTCTGTTGTTATTTGAGGCAGGCCAAGTGTTGTTGTGACTAATAAAAGTATAATTATTAAAAATAATAAAGAGGCTGCGCCCCTGCGCAAAGTTTTCCACGCTGAGCTTTTTGGGGAGCAGCCTTTAAATGAAAAAACATGAGTTTTGTCAGCAAAAAAAGAGAAATTAGCAAGAGAAAAGACAAGTGAGAATAGACTTATTATAAGTTTGAATGGTTTGGAATCTGCGAACAAGTTTGTATTCTTAGAGTTATCTTTTGACATTCTGCTCAGCGTGGAAAATTTAATGAGTTTGTTATTTAGAGCAAGTAAAAAATTACTCACCCACACACCCTTTGATATTAATTCTGGTGTTTTGAGTTTAAAAACTTTACTCTTGTTAATTGAATATTGTTTTTGCAATAAACGAAAGATTAAAAAAGCCATAAGTTAAGAATTAATAACATATAGATTAAAGCAGAATATTTTTTGAGGAAAAAAGAGGGCGCTTATGAGCAGTAAGAAGGGTTCTTCTAAGAAGAAAAAGTCTTCTAAAAAGAAAAGGGAAAAGTCTTATAAAAAGAAAAAGGCTTGGCATGGAAAGAAGAAGAGTGGTGTCAGTGGGAAAACAGGCAAGCCAGATAAAGCAGGGGGGATACTAAGCCAAGTACCTTTTTTTAGGAATGCAGAGAGGTTTCTTAATATTTTTAATGACGTTATATTGATTATTGGAAAAAACAAGAAGGTTCTTTATGTTAATAATGCCTGCCGAAGATATGGTTTTCACACGGATGATCTTGTCGGCAAGCAATTTACTTCTTTTATCCCTAAAAAATATCTGCCTTTGCATGCCAAGATGTGGATTCATTTAAAATTGGGAAAGACTGTTTGGGGTAAAACAGAAATATGCACCAAAAAAGGAGTTCTGTTCTTTTCATTCAGCTCCCTGCCTATTAAGAAGAAGGGCAGGTTTGTTGCTTCGTTGTCTATTCTGAGGGAGATTACTGAGCAGAAAAAGGCAGAGGAGAGAATAGAAGAGAGCGAGCAGAAGTTCAGAAGTATATTCAGGGGTTCTGCAGACGCAATGCTTATCGCGGATACTCAGACCAGGGCATTAGTTGACTGCAATCCCGCGGCTGAGAAAATGATGGGGCTTTCAAAAGAGAAAATCCTAAAGATGCGTGCTGACCAGCTCCATCCAAGAGATAAAGTTGAGGAAACCATGAAGGTTTTCAAGAAGCAGGCAAAAGGAGAGCGCATAATTGCTGAGTCAGAAGTTCTCACTAAGGACAAGAAGAGGATTCCTGTAAGCATCAACACAGCGATCATAAAGATTAAAGGAAAATCCTATCTTATAGGTATTTTCAGGGATATCACTGAGCAGAAAAAGGCACGTAGAGAGATGTTAGAGGCTTACCAGGCGCAGTCCAGTATTGTTGAGAACGCTCCCTTCGGAGTCTTTACAGTTGACAGAGAAGGTAAGGTTAAGTATGTTAATCCTGCCATGCTCGAGATTTCAGGTAATGAAGAAAAGGTTTTTATGGATATTAATGTTTTTAAGCTTCCGTCTTATGCTAAGCTTGGGTTGTCAAAGAAGATAAGGGAGTGTTTTAAGGGAATTCCTTTTTTTGTCGGTCCCTTGGAATACTTTTCTTTTTACAGCAATAAGCGAAGCGTCAGGAATTTTACTGGCATCCCAATGAGGGATAAACAAGGGCGGGTTGAAGAAGTAATGGTTTTTGTTGAGGACTTAACAGAGATTAAGAAAGCAGAAGAGGAGCTGGAAAAGAGCCAGAGGAAATTTAAACACTTTGTCAGTTCTGCTTCAGCCATTATATGTAAGCTGAACCCAAAAGGCAAAACCCTTTATGCCAGCCCTTACACTGAGGAGCTTACGGGTTACAAGGTCAGGGAGCTTGTTGGTAAAAACTGGTGGGATGTTCTTTATCCGGGCAAGTTGCACTCCCAGGTCAAGGATTTGTATGAGGAGTTCAAAAAAGGCGATGTGCGTGATTATGAGCTGCGTTTGAAGACCAAGAAAGGCAGGGAACGGGTTATAAGCTGGAGTTCTTTTAACAGGTATGAAGAAAAAGGCAGTGAAAATAGGAGAAAGGCTGGTAAAAAAGTCAGGGATCTAATTGAGATTAACGGTGTTGGTATTGATATTACTGAGCGTAAAGAAGTAGAGGCTGACCTTAAGGGAAGGACGCAGGAGTTGGAGAAGTTTAACAAGCTTGCTGTTGGCAGAGAGCTAAAAATGATCGAGTTGAAAAACAAGGTTAAGGAGTTGAAAAAAGAGATTAAGGAGTTGGAGACTAAACTCAAAAAGAATCAGCAGAGGAATAAAAAATGACAGAAAAGAAAAATATTAAGAATAGGATTTCAGGTAAAGTATTGATTGCTCTTTTAATATGCTTTTTTATGTTTGCAATTGGGTGCTCACAGGAAACTGCTGACAAGCCTGTTGCTGATAATTCCCTTGGGGAGATTAAGCAGAGAGGAAAAATAGTTGTGGGCGTTCAGGATGATTATCCTCCCATGGAGTTCTTGGATGAACAAGGCAACCACGCCGGATTTGAGATAGACCTCTTAAAGCATCTTGCCGAGGAAATGGGTGTTGAGATAAAGTTTGACAACATGGAATGGCAGGAATTATTCGGTGCTGTCAAGTCAGAAAGAGTCGATATCATTATGGCCACTATTACGATCACTCCTGAGCGTCAGGAGGAGATGCTATTCAGCATTCCTTATTTTGACACTGGGCAGACCATCCTGGTCTTGGAGAGCAACGCAGAGATTACATCTGCACAGGACCTGGCTGGCAAGAAGATTTCTGCAGTTCCAGGCACTACGTGCGAGCAGCTCGCACTGGAATACACTAACGAGTCCCACGTCATAAATCATGCTTCTCTTACTGACTCCTTGGAGCCTCTGAGAAGAGGAGAGGTTGACGCGGTTATTAATGACTACATAGGAATTGCTAATTTTGCCAATAAAAATCCTGATTTGAAAATCGTGGATGAGCCCCTGACCCAAGAGTTTTACGGGATTGCAACCAAGCTGCGCAAAGAGGCATTGATGGATGTGATTAACACTATTCTGAGAGAGATGAAGAGGACGGGATGGATTGACGAGCTAAGACAGGAATGGTCTATTTAAAAACATTTATTTAAAAACAAGATTAAGATATATTTAAAAACAAGATGAAGAGCAGGAAGAAAAGCAAGAATAGAAAAAAATATAGGAACAAGAAGAAAAATATGAAGAAGAATAAAAAGAAAAGGACGCGTACAAATAAGAATCGGATGATGCGGCGCGGGATCCAGTTTAAATTAGTTCTTATTATCATATTTGTTTCTCTTATCTTGTTCTCTGCTGTCCTGTTCTATCAGTTCAGAGCTGAGAAGTCCGTATTTGAAGAGAATTATATTTCCAGGGCAGAAGCAGTAATTTATTCATTAGATGCAAGTATTGAGACCAGGGACAAACTGCATGACAAGCAGGGTTTGTTCCTGACGCTTACCAAGAACATCTGGCTTGACTCTGACATCCTGGCAGTTCATGTTTTTCACTTTGATGATGAAACTGATACTCTTGAACTCTTTATTTCCTCTGATCAGACTTTTGAAGAAGAGGACATGGATGCTAATAATTTAGAGGCTTACAACCAGGATTCTTTTGTTACTAAAATCTTTTACCGCGATGATTTCCGTGTTTTAAGGATTATGGCCCCGATTCATGCATCAGGGCAGAAAACAGGCACCTTTCAAGTCGAGTTCTCTCTTGAAAGAGTGGACAAGGAATTAGCTTCTGCGCTCTGGCGCCTCATATTATCATCTTTGATTATTTCTGTTGTTTTTGTTGTTGTCGTGGTCCTTTTTGTGAGAAGAGCAATAATCAAGCCGCTACAAAAAGTAAGCCGTGCTGCGGAGTCAATTGCCCGGGGCAACCTTGATGTCAGGGTAAAGGTAAAGTCTGGCGATGAGCTGGAAGACTTGGCAACTTCTTTTAACAGGATGGCTGCTGACCTCAAGGACTCTCATAACAAGATAAGAGCGCACGAAAAAGAGCTTGAGAAAAGGGTTGAGCAGAGAACAGAGGAGCTTAACAAGAAGGTGAGCGAGCTCGAGGATACCAGGAGTGCTATTCTGAACATGCTTGAGGATGTTAATCTCTCAAAGGAGGCGCTTGAGAAGTCAGAGAAGGAATTGAAGAAGCTTAATAAGGAATTAAGAAGGGCTAATGAGGAGCTTAAGAGGATGGACGAGTACAAGAACCAGTTCATATCAGTAACTGCTCATGAGCTAAAAACACCTCTTGCATCTATTCATGGCTTTGCCAGCCTGTTGCAGAGCAAGAAAATCATGTCTGACCCCAAGCAAAGAAAGTATTATCTTGAAATCGTGATGAAGGATGCTGACAGGCTGAAAAAACTGATTGATGACATAATGGACCTTTCAAGACTCGACCTCGGTACTATGAAGTTTGTTTTTGAAAAAGTAAATATTAAGGACTTGTTAAAAGGAGTACTCCGGGAGACTTACATGATAGCTGCTGAGAAGGGCATCTCTCTGAAAGCCAAAGTCGGAAAACAGGTGCCCGATGATATTATCATTGACAGGGACCGCACGATACAGGTTTTGATTAACCTGGTAACAAATGCTATTAAGTACACGCCCGAAAAGAAAAAGGATGCTAGGATTACGATTTCTGCTTCAAGGAAGGGCAAGTCTGGTAAATCAGGCAAATATGTACAGTTCTCAGTCTCTGACAAGGGTGTGGGCATCAAGAAGAAATATTTGAAAAAGATATTTAATAGGTTCTACCAGGTTGACTCGTCCTATACGCGGAAAGTGGGGGGAACCGGTCTTGGTCTGTCTATTTCCAAGGGGATAATAGAGGCTATGGACGGCAGGATGTGGGTTAAGAGCCAGGTCAACAAGGGCACGACCTTTTATTTCACCCTGCCTGTCAAGAGCAAAAAGTCCAGTGGCAAGAGGCTGAATGTGTTTGAGGATTCTGAAAAAAAAGTTGTTAAGAGGTCTAAGAAGACATCTAGGAAAGTCCGGAGCAAAAAAAGAGAGTCTGAGAAAAGCAATTAGGCTTTTATAATTTCAATTGTTTATTTTAAATATTTTCTATAGTTATCGAAAGCTTTATAAATATCTTATTCTATCTATAGAAAGGTAAAAGATATAAAAAAATAGAAAATAAGAACAATGAAAAAAATTGAATTAGTATACAACGAAATCCTATTTAACAGTCTTGAAAAAAAGAACAATTATTTAACCCAGGCCATGCTGTCCAGAAACCTAGGCATATCCTTAAGCACAGTAAACCTGGCTATGAAACCACTGACAAGAATGAATGCTGTCACAATAAAAAGAATGGGATTCAGAATTATTGACACTAAAAAAATATTGTATTACTGGGCATCAATAAGAAACCTGGAAAAAGACATAATATATTCTGTCCGTTTGGATGAGCCTGTGAGAAACATAGAAAAACAGATGCCAGACAACATAGTTTTCACAGCGTTCTCTGCGTACAAATACAAATTCAAGGATGTGCCTGCAGACTACTCAGAAGTTTATGTATATGGCTCAGAAAATATTATTAGGAGAACAAAAGAAAAAAAGAGCAAGGTTAAAAATATTAAGAAGAACCCTAACTTGTTCGTGCTGTCAAAAAACGATGTTATGCACAGATATGGAAAGACAGCCACTCTGGCTAATCTGTTTGTTGACCTATGGAATCTTAGGCAGTGGTATGCAAAAGACTTTCTGAAGTCTTTGGAGGAAAAAATTGACAGAATTCTGGAATAGCTTACTAACACAAAAAAGCTGGGACTTGCTTACCAAGATAGCCAGAGAGCCCTTCAAATTCATCCTAATAGGCGGATGGGCAGTCTATCTCTGGACAAATCTCCATAAGAGCAAGGACATAGATATCGCCCTTCCTGACATAAAAGAAATAGATTATTTAAAGAAAAACTATGACCTGAAAAAGAACCATAACCTAAAGAAGTATGAGATAACATTAGAAGAAATTGATATTGACATATATGTTCCTTATTCTTCCAAGCTTCCCATCCCTGTTGAGGACTTGAAAGAGTACTCTGTCAAGACACAGGGCTTAACAGTTCTCAAGCCTTCGGCCCTGCTGGTTTTAAAGCAAGCAGCAGAAATGCAGAGAGAAGACAGTGTAAAAGGCATAAAAGACAGAATAGATGTAATGTCCCTGCTCTGTTTTGGCGAACCTGATTTAAAGCTTTATTCTGACATCTTAAAAAGATACGGGTTAGAATCATATCTTATGAGATTAAAAAAGATTGTAGGTAATTTCACAGAACATAATTATCTTAACATGAACCCGAGAGAACTTAAACTAAAGAAGAAGGATACACTGCAAAAATTATGAAGAAATCAGTAAAAGCCCTTTAAAGCCGAATAAGAACAATTTTAGAACTCATAACCCAGGGCTTTCTTGACCCATAGCTTTCTTTATTCTGGAAACAAACATCTCATTATCAAAGGGCTTAGTTATGTAGTCAGACACCTTCATATTTTTCAGCTTGTCCTTACCCACTTCTGAGAACCGGGCGACTGTTACGAACACTACACCAAGATCCTTGGTCTTAGGATTCTTCCTTATCTTCTCGCAAACCTCTCTGCCGCTCATATCAGGCATCATCATGTCCAAGATTACCAGGTCAGGATTTTGCTTTGCTTTTTCAAGCTTTTTTAAGGCGTCCTCACCATTGTAAGCACAGATAATATTATATCCCTCTGCTTCAAGTATGGCTTTTTCCAGCTCCACCATGTGGGGCTCGTCGTCCACTATCAATATTGTTTTTGCCATTTTAGATTTAAATAAAGGATAAAATTATTCTTGTTTCCAATCCTCTTTTTTTATCTTCTTTTTTATCTTCTTTTCTATTATTTGATTACAAAAAAGCATACCTCTTTGTTTACAGCGAGGATTGGTCTTCTTTTTTGAACCAACCCCCTCGCTCAATGCTCGTTTATGCTTTTTTGTACTAACATACCTCGTCCTTTAGGGCGAGGTTGTTGATTTCAAAGACCTTATCTGCGAATAGGTAAAGGTCCTTTATTAATTTTGTGATTTCTTCACCATACACGCCTCTTTCTTTCACTACAATGAAAATCTTGCTTATTTTTTGCTGGTTTTTCTCTGATAAGAGTTGGTGCGTGAATCTTATTATCTCATCAGGTTTCTTGTATATGAGGAGCGTTGTAATATTGTCAAAGATTACGACGTCATATCCGTTCTTCTCAATTAGTTTGTTCAATGCCTTTTTTAAAAGATTCAGTTCTTCTATTCTTGACACGAATACACAGTTATTTATGGGTTTTAAGGGGTAGTGGTGGCTGCTTACAGCGTCCACAAAGGTTATGTTGTTATGTGGTATTCTCTCGTTTTCAAGATCCTCCTTTACCTCTGCATAAGGCTTATTCAGGCATACATAGCACGGCTTTTTGCTTTGGTTGCTGACTTGTCGTACCATTTCCAGGCTTTGTTTCTGGTAGTTTTTGCTCTGAAGAAGCAGCAGTGCTAGTTTGTTGGTTGTGTTTGCCAGGCTGTTAATCATTGTAATGTTCGTCTCTTGTTTTTGCTGGTAATCGTGTGGTAAGCGTGGTTTATTGCTTTTAGGAGTATGGATCGTGTGGTAAATATGTTTGAATATGTTTGTTTAGTTATCCAAGGGCATTTCAGGCAGGACTTCTTTTCTTGGTATGCGCTGCGTCTTGACTTTCTTGGTCCTCTGGAATATGTCCTTGTGAACAACATAGACAAAGATTGCTTTTTGCGGAGTGTCTGTTCTCTGGCAGCTTATTGGCTCCCTTATATTCAGGTCTCTGCGCAGAGTTCTTGGAATGAGAAAGTACTTAGTGGCAGAGTTTTTTCCCCTGCTTGAAATATTGGTTTTTAAGTCAGCTACTTTTTCTGAGAAGAGGTGGACATTGTCCATTTCTCCCTTCAGTTGAACAAGCTCCTCCTGGTCTACCTCTATCTCAATGATTACTTTGTTGTTCTCATTATTCCTTTTTGAACTTAAAATACAACCCATGTTTTCACCCTTTTTTTATACTGGGTTTTTGGGATAAAACCCCGTTTCTTTTCACGTAGTTTTTTGACTTGGGATAAATAATCTACTTGTTTTTTTATATGTATTTCCCATATATTATATATATATGTATATTTTTTAGAAAATTATTTAAATAATTTAGTACTGTTTCCTAATATGAAACGCAAAGCTGTTCAACATGGCCCCTCAAGCCTCACAGTATCCCTGCCTTCTCGCTGGGTCAAGAACAACAACGTAAAAAAAGGAGACGAACTCAATGTTGACGAAGTAGGCACTGTATTAAAAGTGTATCCGGGAAAGCAACAGCTTTTAACCAAAAAAACCCGGGTTGACTTCTCTAATATTGACCAGGAAGCAATAAGAGTTATACTTTCGGTGTTGTACGAAGCAGGCCATGACGAAATCATAATAAGCTTCAAAGATTCAGAGACTATAAAGACAATCCAGAGGACCATAAGCCCCACTCTTTTAGGATATGAAGTTATTGAGCAGAGAGATAATGTTTGTGTTGTAAAAAACGTGACAGGAGACCATGTTTCTGAATTAAATATGTTGATAAGAAGAGCATTTCTTGTGACACTTTCACTCGCAGAGAACAGCCTCCAGGAAATAAAAAAAAAGAAAAGAGAAAAACTTGAGGAATTGCTTGTGCTTGAAAAAACCAACAATAAACTTACCAACTACTGCCATAGGCTGCTTAACAAGAAGCCCTGGAAAGACAAAAAAATAATCTACACCTATCTTATCATCTGGGTTTTTGAGAGCATATGCGATGATTACAGGGATTTGATCAAAACAATTCTTAAAAATAAAAAAATGAATTTCACCAAAGACTTTTTTAGAAAATACAATGAGATTAACAACCTGCTCAGAGGGTATTATGACTTGTTTTATAAGTATTCTGATGAGGAATTTATGAAATTAAGAAGAGCAACTCTTGATTTGAGAAGAGCTTTTCCTCTTATAAGATTCAATGCTTATGAAAAACAAATAGGTTTATTTTTGTTCAGTATTCTTAACAGGGTATATGATTGTTTAGGCTCTACAATCGGCATGCATCACTAATTCATTCAGGGTTTGTTCAGGTATGATATTATCCATTGTTTGAATCTCGTTTTCAGCTGGGAGCCTCTTAAAAACATGCCAGAACAGGTTTTGATGCGCCATGCTTATATGATGCTGCCAATAACTTCTATCCTTTGTATCAGGGTATTTTGGATTAAACTGACGTACAAGCGCCCAGCGACTATGCTTAATCCATCCCTCCAGGCCCCTATACCTCCAGTAATCAGATACGTCCTCACCCTGCTCTTTAAGCTTTTTCACAGCATTTCTTTCATGAAACATTCTTTTTTCAGCTGGGAGCAGAGATGGAAGAGAGGCATAACATTCAATAGAGAGAATTGAATCCTCTGATTGGAAAGAGCGCTTTATTAAGTCATCGTGGTCGTAAGAGTAAAATGCTTTGCTTAACAATTTTTTTGCGTCTTCATAAACATCCTTGTAGATTTCCTCGTAATAATTATTTTGTTTATGAAAATTCTTTTTCTGAATAGAGTTCTGATTAATAATCTGGTCAAGATAATGTTCTGATAAGAGGCGCTTAGCAGCACCCGCCTGAATCTTGTAATTCATAGGTATGCCGTCCCTAATAGGGTATCTTGCCCTTTTGTTCAAACTACTTGCCAGTTCCACAACCTTTTTTTCTTGTTCACTGGTTAAATTAATTTTTTGTTTAGTGTAGAACTCAAGCATTTTCTCTTCAAATCTAGGAAAGACGAGCTGCTCATCAGAAAAACCATAATCCTGAGTTCTTATAAACGCGTTGTACTCTAACTGCTCATCAATGACGGCGTCTATCCTAGCCTGATTTGCAGCGGCGATTACAATATTTTTTTCTGTTTTTGGATGCGCTTCGTATTTCTTGTTCAGTTTTTTATAAAATTCAAATAGGTCAGGCCCGACAACTTCTTTTATCAATATGTACTCTTTGACTTTTTTTGTTGCAGGTATGTTGACAGAGCGGGATGTTTTTTTCCTGTTTTCCATAATGACATTCTGAATTTTTTGTGAGAGGGCTGCTCTTTCCTCGTTTTTGTGTTTAATAAAAAGCCAGGACTCCTTTAGTATATTATTCCCTGATTCTGTTTCTCGCGCGGGCGAAAAGAATTCTTTTCTGTACTCATCCTCGAATTTGAATAGGCGAAATTCTTTTTCTTTTCTCTTATAGAAGATTAGGTCCAGTATTTCTTTGGCTTTGCTTGTTTGTTTATCCTTTACATATTTGAATATGTTTGAGACATAATTGCTTATTAGGGTTTCCTTACCTGTAATCTCAGTAGAACTTACCTGTTTTTTTAACTCCTTGTTGGCTTCTTTGTATTTTTCTGTTTGTGATTTATAAAAATCAATCTTTCTCTGTAATTCCTTATTCTCTTCTTCTAACTCCTTGTTTTTTTCTTCTAATCTTTCTATTTCTTCTTTTAAAACCTTTTTTCTTACCATTCCTGAGGAGTAGATATTTTGTTATTAATTATAAATCTTTTGTAAAAATAATTTCGGTATAGGATAAAATGAATCTATTATTTGCCAAATTTTGCTAGTTAGCTTTAAATAACGCTATTTTTTTGTTCCAATACGGGGGTGAAAGTATGAGAAAATTAATAGCAATAGCTTTAGTGCTAATAGTCTGCGCCCTAATGCTGGGCGTGGGCGGGGGAGTAATGATGTCAAACGAACAAAGCGAGAGTCTTGAAAAAGACATCAGCTTTTCCGTGAAGGATAAAGGAGCAACAGCATCAATGTTTCAATGTCCGGATAATGATCCTAACTGTCTTGATCAATGTCCGGATAATGATCCTAACTGCGTTCCTCCTTAACTTAAGATAATTTTTTTCTTTTTATTTTAAATCTGACAAACCTTTGAGAAAATTCAATTCTGTTTCAACTTCACTAATTATGCTTGGCTTGGTTATATCACAAATAAGATTATTAAAAAAAGATTGATGACCTGCCGGCTTATAAAGCTTATTAAAATTCTCTTTTTCACATATGGATTTTGCAATATGTTTTCTTTCTGAATGATATTCATTAATTTCATCTTCTGGTAAATTAATACAAATAGAATTTTTTTTGTTTAACAGAGAATTTAAAACCTTAAAATAAGATATGCTTGAGAGTACGCTTGGAGGATTAACTTGGTTTAAATCCTTTCCTTGTATAGGTATATAATATGGACTGATTTTATTTTTTTTTAGATGTGCTCTGTAAGAATTTAATATTTTAATAAAAACAGTTCTTATATTTGATTTTTCATTTTTTACAAGGTTTAGATAGGAAGATGGGAGTTCATTCACATTTTCCTCTAAATTATTTTTTGTTACTTTTTTTTTATTTCTTATTTTTTCTATTCGATCAAATAAATTGATAAGAGGATACAATCCAGAATCAATATATTTTATCATCTCCTCTGATAAGTATGCATCGTTAGAATGATCTGATTTAAAAATTATTTTAGGCTTTTTTTTGCTTAGAGTATAAAAATATGCGCCAAAATGTACGCCATAATCTCGATTTACCAATAATCTGTTAGAAGTTCTGGTCTGATTAATAATATAAGTTAAATACTCCGCGGGGTTGATTCCGAACTCCTTTTTGATGTTAAAGACCTTAAAACCTTCTGTTAAAAAAGGAATTGTATAATATTGAGTGCAGGCGTATATAACTTGCTTATCCTCTTTTTCATTATTCTTATTTATGTATTGAAAGAACTCGCCAGGGTGATTATACCTTTCAAAGAGCAGATACCTCAAAGCGGCTTTCATTTTATTTTTAAACTCACCCACCTTGTTAAGACTAATCTTTTCTGATTCTAATAGTTCAAACATCTCAGAATCAATTTTAAATCTGTGCAGGTAATACTGGTATGTTTTGTTTTCATAAAATCGAGTCAAATCATAAAAATGTGTAAATAATTGCAGGAATTCAGGATTCCTTTCTTCTCTAAAACCTAATGAATAAATATCTCTTATAAAGTAAAAACCATGATAAGAATCATTGATATAGGATGTGGTTTTATTGTCATTAAAATGTATGGGTGCTGCGTCTTTTCTCAAATATTTTGACCTTTCAAAGACCCATTCAAATAATTTTTGTCTGAATTCATTTAAATACTCTCTTTCTTCTACCCACGTCTCAGCCTCCCTTATTTTATCCAGGGTTGAGTAGAGTGAGTTTTTATAGTTTATGCGGCTTTTTATTCCTATTATTGCTCCTCCCGTCAGTGCCAGTGCTGCTGCGCCAAGGCCTCCTTTTTTCAGGAATTCCCTTCTGTCCATTGTGTTAAGTCTTCTCTTGAAACTGCCCTCCACTCTAATGGTTTCGCCTTTCAGATAGGAATTTATTGCCTGGGAAAAACCCGGCGCGTCATATCTTTTCCCTGGATTTTTTTCAAGGGCTTTAAGAATTATGTCATCAAGTTCTCTTGCTATTTCCTTGTTTATGCTGTGCGGCGACCTCAGTTTTTTCGTGAGCACATTGC
>CAYRRQ010000006.1:2568-21994 GCA_964426715.1 uncultured Methanosarcinales archaeon | reverse complement strand
TGTTTTTCAAAAGCATCAATTCTCTTCTTAAGCAGGGTTTGCTTTTCCTTAAGCTCATCCTTTGCTCTGCTCTTGTCCCTTGCAACCATGATGTTGCCTATAATCTTATAAGCATCTCTGGAGTTCTCAAGTTCTTTTTCAGCAGATTCTGCTTCCATTAGCTGGGCCTGAAACTGCTGCTTCTGGGAAGCAAAGTTCTGCATGTTCTGCTCCAGCATAGAGAGCTGGTTAATCTTTTCCTGGGTTTCCTTGTTCATGATTATCATTCCTTAACAACATTTCCTGCTTTTTCATAAATACTGATAAGCTTGGTGATTGAGTTCAGCACAGCCCTCAGAGCAGTTGCGTCCTCTGCACGCGCCCTGAAAACAACCAAACCCCCTTTTTTAATGACCTGATAAGACGCTCTCTTGTTCTTAAAAACCTTTTCCTCGGCTTTGAAAAGCTTTTTCAGGTTCTCTGCGTCTTCTCTTATGATTATCTCAGCAGACAAGCTCATTTTTACCTGGCCTTAACCTTGGTGCTCACATTGCGGCTCTTAAAAAGTATTTTAGAACCGCAATAAACACACCTAACCCTCCTCTTAACCTGATCCTCTGAGATGGTCCTGTTGCAAAAAAAACATTTGTACTCGCTCATATTAAAACACCTGTTAAGATTATTCCACCTTCCTTACAGCGCGCGGCTTAGCCACAGTGTAAGCCTTGCTGGCAAACTTAGCCCTGCACTTCCTGCAAAACCAGATGCCTGCACTAACCCTCTTGACACTCGCATAACCGCAGTAAGGGCAAACATGCTTCTTCCTCTGCTCAGACTCAATCTTGCCGAGCTTGGAACGAACAGTCCTGCCATAACGAGAGCCCAGCCGCCTCACAGAGCCGTGAGTCGCGCGCTTAACCATTTTATTATAAACCCCTCTAATAACCTTAATATCTTATTAAGAAGCGAATTAACTTTTTATTTATAAATTTATGGTTTTTAGGAGATGTACCAATACTTTCAATTATTATGGGGGAGTTCCGATATTTTTTTAGTAATATTTATAAGTGCGATTTAATACTCTTTATAAGAGGGTTGATTTTATGGGAACTAAACACAAGTTAATTATAGGTAACTCTATGGATATGAGTGAAATATCCGATGGAAGCGTTCATTTAATCGTAACTTCTCCTCCTTATTTTAATGCTCCTTTTGATTATAAGGATTTATTCAAAAATTATGAGCAATTTTTAGGAATGCTCAGGAAAATGGCAAAAGAATCGTTCAGAGTTTTAGCAGAAGGGAGAGTTTTTGTTCTGAACATTGATGATATGCTAGTTAATGGAGATAAATTTCCAATAGTAGCAGATGCTACAAAAATATTTCAAGATGTAGGATTTAGATATAGAGATAAAATAATTTGGAAGAAACCTGACGGATATTTAAGAATAAGTAGAAGAAGCGGAGTCATTTTACAGAACCCATATCCAATGTATTTTTATCCTGATAATCTTCTTGAAAGCATAGTCATTTTCCAAAAAGGGAAATTTGATTATAAATCAATTCCAAAGAAAGTAAGAGAAAAATCTAAAGTAGATACCAAAGAAATCCAAGAAAATAAGTGGTATAAAACTTTATGGGAAATGAATAATGTCATGCCCGGTTCTCCTTTAGAAAAAGACATCGCTGCGTTTCCTGATGAATTACCTTATAGAGTAATAAAATTGTTTTCTTATGTTGGTGAAAATGTATTAGATCCCTTTGCCGGTTCGGGTACAACAATGAAAATGGCAAAAAAACTAGGAAGGAACAGTATAGGTATTGAAATAAAGAAATCACTAATTCCTATTGTAAAAGAAAAATTGGGATTTAATGGGCAAAAGACATTAACCAAAGATGACTCTGAATTTGAAGCAATTATAAGAGATGAAGGATGGATAAAATAAATAGTATTACCGCAAAAATAAAAGGGATAGAATACACTCCTTTTTTGTGTAGAGATTTACATACTTTTGAATTTGAAGATTTAGAAAAGGCATTATCAAAGGAAGCAACATTTATATTAAAAATTGATGAAAAAAATCAAATAGCTTTGAGTTGGTGGGTTTCTGCTAAAAGAACAAGGTCTTATCCTTATTCAAGAGTTTATGATTCATTAGATTTTTCAGGCAAGAAAGTTACGATTATTCCTGTTTTTAAGGATGAGGGTAAAGAGGGTGATAGAGATTTTCTCCAATGGGATACTATCTCTTTGATGAGTTTATTGGGAGTATATGTGATTATTGCTTATTATGATAAAGCCGAACCAAGTTCAAGCTACAAAAATAAGATTACAAAACAGAGATTTGATATTGATTATCTAAAAAAAGAAATAAGAAAAATATTATCTTATCAGTCAGATGCTTTGCATTGGAATATGTCTCAAATAGATAAGGTAGGGAAAATTGGGGAAAAAGCTCTGAATCATTATAAGGAAATTTCAGAAATTACGGGCGTGGATATGCATTCGAGAAAAACTGCGGAAAAAAGAATAACTAAGCTAAAAGAAGGAAAAGATACTTTTATGACAATTTCAAGAAATCTTGCAGGGTTAGCTCAACTAAGGGAAAGTATTACGAAACAACCCAAAGAAAAATTAAACGGTGTGAAAGGAATCATAACAATTAAGAACTATTTAGGTGGAAATTATTATTTTACATCAGATGAGGTGGAACTGCACGGGAATGAAATTTATTTGATAGATGCTAAACATACTAAAACTAATAATCTACCTTCTCTAGGCGATATTAAGGATGGCTTGCTCAAAATGATGCTTTTCACTAATTTAGTTGAAGTTAAAATGAATGGAAAAGAATTTATTCCAGTTCCGATTTTAAAGCTTACCACAGGAAAAGATTTTTCTTTAGATGAGCTGAAGGAAAAACAAAAAGAACGATTACGAAAAGTTAAGAAAGAAGCTGAATTAAATGGGTTTAGAATTCTAATAAATAAAGATTTTTATGATTAAAAAACTAATTCAATTATTTATTTTTTTATTTACAATAAACCATATTCAAAAGATGAATTTCTTCTGGTAAGTGTTTGTAAAGAGATGGTACTCACTCTCAAATCTTAGACAAAGCTCAGAAGCGAAAGAAGTAAAATGTGGCTGGCCAGGTTAATGCAGAAAGATGTTACTGCTGCTTTGTTCAATGGATTATTCTTCACATCCTTCTTGATGAACAGGTATATTACTCCGGTCTCCACCATGAAGGTTAACACAAAGCTTATTATAACCATGTAAACAGCAGTGAATACAGTGCTGAAATGCATCTTGTTCATGAAAGGTTCTACCAGGAAAAGAAATAATGCGGATAAGATAGAAGCCATGTTTGCAAAGAAACTAGTGTACATGCTCTTCATAAGACTGACATCATGCTTGTTCAGAAACGCATATATTAGCACTCCTTCAAACAAGAACATGGGAATAAAGGAGATTACAAGAAGATACTCATAAATCTTAACAATGGATGTGTGAATGTAGCTGTAACCATGATACGTCTTCTCAACAATTGCTGCGCTTTTCATCTCAGCTAATGCTTTGAACATCTTTAAGAATTAGTAAAACACAACAACTATTTATAATAGGGAGTAAGCTTTGAATACAATGGAAGTTATAGGAATAATTTTTTTCTGAAATCATCTGCTTAGCCTTTAATTTGTGAGTAAAGCCCTGCGCAACCTCGTAAGAAGCCAAAAGGTTAAGGAACCAAAGACAATTATTATCTGGTTCTGTAGCTTTACGCACTGGCTAAGATGATTTCGGTTAAATAAAAAGATAATAAATGGGGCTACCCAGATTCGAACTGGGGTCATCTGGCTTCCTGCTCAGGAAACATTATTCATTAAGGCCCAAACCAGAGAGGATGGACCAAGCTACCCCATAGCTTAATGTTGTGCAGGTCTTTGCTGACTTTTACACAATCCCATTCTTTGGGTAGCTTTGGTTTTAGGATTTATTCTGATTTTTAAATCTATCGTTGTGTTGTTGAATTTAATGTTTTTGTAATTAATTTTCTGGAAAAAATAACAAATTTTAAATACTAGTAAATTCAGTTTTTATTTTGAAAAATTTTTTTAACTGAAATAGTCAGTTATAAAAAGGAGTAGGTGAAAGCTTTAATGGCTCGAAAAAAGACCACTAAGAGGAGAGCTCCTAAGAAGAGGAAGACAACCAGGAAAAAAGCAACCAAGAGAAAGACTACCAAGAAGAAGACTACTAAGAGGAGAGCTCCCAAGAAAAAAGCAACCAAGAAAAAAACTACTAAGAGAAAGACTATTAAGAGGAAGGCTCCTAAGAGGAGAACCACTAAGAAGAAGACTAATAGGAGAAAAAAGAAGTAGTAAAAATTTTTTAATTATTTTTTTTCTTTTTCAATGTTTTCTGTGTATCTGCATTTAGGGTACCCTGAGCAGCCTATGAATTCTCCGTAGATTGATTTTCTTAGTACAAGGTCTTTGCCGCATTTCGGGCATTTTCTACCTATGGTTTTCAGGCCGTTTTCTTCTTTGACTTCCAGGTTGTTTTCTGAAGTTTTTTTTGCCGGGCATTCCTTGTTAAGGCAGACTTCCTGTGGTCTTTTTCCTTTCTGGATTACCTGGATTATGGGTTGTCCGCATTCAGGGCATTTTTTTTCTGTTCCTTTTATTAATCCTGTCTGAGGTATGGCAAAGGTGGTTTTGCACTCCGGGTACTTGTCGCAGGCTATGAATCTGACTCTTTTCCTGCCTTTTCTTGAGAATTTTATTCTTAGGTTTCCGTCGCAGTTCGGGCATTTGCACACATAACTTTCCTTGTTCAGGGTTTGGTGGTGTGCTTTTTTGAGTTCTTCTCCTATTTGCTTCTCGTTCTTCTTGAAATCATCCAGTATCCTGGTGAGCACTTGTTTTGCTTCTTCAAGCACTTCTTTTTTGCTTATCTTGTTCTTTCTTATGTTCTTCATTTCTTCTTCAAAGTGGCGGGTGAGTTCTTGGTCTGTTATATTAGGTATGTATTTTTGCAGGGTCTGGATTATGCTCATGCCCATGTCTGTGACTTTGATTGACTGCTCTGCAATGTATTTTCTCTTGTACAACGAGTCAACTATGTCTGCTCTGGTTGCCTTGGTGCCCAGGCCTCTTTTTTCCAGTTCGCTGATAATGCTGGCAGGCGTGTACCTCTTGGGCGGCTGGGTTTCTTTTTCCTGCTTGTCAAGGTTTTTTACTTTTAGCTCTTCGCCTTTCACAAACACCGGCCATTCCTCTTCTTTGAGCCTTACATAGGGGTGGTAGAGCTCGAACCAGTTGCGCGTCCTGGTCTTGGTTCCTTTTGCTTCAAAGAGTTCCCCGCCCACGTCAATGCTTATCTTCTGGGTTTCTCTCACTGCGGGCTTTCCAAACGTTGCAAAGAATCTCTTAACAATCAAGTCATAGATTTTTTCTTCTCTGGGTTTTAGTTTTTTCGGCTTTAGGCCTGTGGGGTAGATTGCCGGGTGTGCAGGGTCTGTTTTTTTTCCCTGATTCGGGCTAAGCTCTCCTATGCCCAGCAGCTTGGAAACTTTTTCCTTGTATTTAAGATCGTTATTAGCCAGGCTTTGCAGTATTTTTTTGTAATCAATCTTTTTTGGCAGCTTCTGAGAGCTCGTCCTGGGGTAGGATATGAGGCCTGCGGTGTACAGGGCCTGCGCGGTTCCAAGGGTTTCTTTTGGATTTATCCTGAAGAGCTTGTAAGCTTCTGATTGTAGTGAGCCCAGGTCAAAGGGAAAAGGAGGGTTTTGTGAGAACTCTTTTTTCTCTATGTTTTTCAGGAGTGCTTTCTGCCACAGGGCTTTTTCAAAGCAGGCCTTGGCTTCGTCATGGTTAAAGAACTTTCCTTTGTGGTGCAGCGCCTCAATGGTCTTGCCTTGTTTTTCTATTATTAGGAGTATCTGCCAGTAAGGCTCTGATCTGAATGCCTGGATTTCTTTTTCCTTGTCATAAAGTATTTTCAGTGCTGGCCCCTGCACTCGCCCGCTGCTAAGAATCTTGAATGCCCCTGTGCTCTTAACAGCAAGAGTAAGTGCCCTGGAGATGTTTATGCCGTACATCCAGTCCATGAAGTGCCTTGCTTCTCCTGCATTGGCTAAGCCCCAGTCTATGTGCGGTGAGGACTTGTTATAAGACTCTCTTAGCTCGTCCTTTGTGAGCGTGGAGAACTTCATCCTTCTGGCGTCTTCTTGTTTGCACGCAAACCTTACAGTGTTCAGGCCTATGACTTCGCCTTCAACGTCATAGTCGCATGCCACTGTGAAGCTGTCTGCATCCTTAGCCAGTTTCTTGATAGTGTTAAGATATTTTTTTGAGAACTCTGCTTTCTTGTTGGCCTGGGCTGCAGGAATCCACTGAATGTCAAAGCTGGGATAAGTGAATGACTTGTCTTTCTCAGCCACTGTGTAGAGGTGTCCTACTGCGCACGCAACCACTATTGGCTTGTCAGAATGCTTTAATTCATAGTAAGGCACCTTGTTATTGGTTTTCTTAACAGCCTTTTTATCGGCGAGAGACTCGGCTATTCTCCTTGCAGCATCAGGCTTCTCGCTAATGATTAATTCATAAGCCATGACCACGTGTGATTTCAGAAATCATATAAAAAGTTATGGATTTTGGGGTTTTTACTTTTTTCATGCTTTTTTATTCCTTTATTCCCACGCACTGTGCCCGAACTGGATTATTAAATCAACATCTGCTTTTGGAATGTCGCAGGCTCCAAAGCAGCTGCCTGCCCAGAATAGGAGTTTTGTGTCTTTGCTAATATTTTTTTCCAGCTCTTTCTTTATCTCCCTGGCTCTTGGCTTGAGCCCGTCTGCCAGTTGTATCAGAACAGTTTTTGCTTTTTCTTTTCTTATCTGTTCTGCTGCTTTGTCCAGCTCTAAGTCATAGTCCTGCATCATTTTTTTTATGTTAAAGAATAGAATTAGTTATGGGTTTATAAAAATTTATTTTTTGTCCTGCCTGGATTTTTTCTTTTCTTCTTTTTTTTCTTCTTTGCTCTCTGGCTTGCCTGTTTTTTTCTGTGGTTCTTGTCTTTTCTTTTCTTCATTGGCCCCGGCTTTTTCATCTTTCTTTTCTTTTGCTTCGGGCTTTTCTTCTTTTTCCTTGTCAGAACTGCTGGTTTTCTTTTTTATTTTTACCTTGGCCGGCTTGGTAATCTTTACTCCTTCTTTTTCCACGAGTATAAAGGCTTTTATCTCTGATTTCTTGATGGGCGCGATTTCTGATGCTGCATTCCCGATATGCTTTTGCAGTGTTGAGCTCAGTATTTCTTCTGCGAGCCTGACAAAATTGATTTTGGCTGCGAATTCTGCGAGCTTGTTCCTCACACTCAGGCGTATGCTTTTCTTTACAGACTTATTAGCTCTTGTATTAGTGATTAGCAGTGGTTTTATCCTGACTTTCTTCTTGTCAGAAGTGGCTACTACGATTGAGTCTTCTATCTTGCTCCTGTCCCTGCGCACGATTCTTTTCATTGTACTGGGCATCATCTCATAGCCTATTACTTCAAGCATGCCCTTGCCTTCTCTTACTTCTCTTATTCTTAGCTTGACATGAGCTTGCTGGTCCCTGGGATGACCTGTGAGGTTCATCATGTTCATGCTCATCTTCCTGCCTAGCATTGCTTCGGGATCGTATAGGTGGGTTTCTCCTACTACCTCCTCTTTGAACATTTTTGGAGCTACTAATTTGTACCAGCGCTTCTTTTTTACCCTTGTCTTTGGGGTTGGTTTTGCCATGTTTATTCTTTCCTCTGGAATTATGGTTTATTTATAAAGCTTGCTGTCGGGGCTTAGACGTCTATATTCCCTGCTTCCGCGGCGTGTTCTTGTATGAATTTTCTTCTTGGAACCACATCGTCGCCCATGAGGACTGAGAACATCTCGTCAGCTGCGACTGCGTCTTCTATGGTAACCTTCTTCATTATCCTGTTGTCAGGGTCCATGGTGGTTTCCCAGAGCTGGTCAGGGTTCATCTCTCCGAGGCCCTTGTATCTTTGCACGCTGGTCTTGGGTCCCAGCTTTTTTTTCAGTTCTTCTTTTTCTGCGTCTGTCTGGGCATAGTGCTTGGCGCTGCCTTTTTTCACGAGGTAGAGCGGCGGCTGGGCTATGTAGATGTGGCCTTCTTCTATCAGGCTTCGCATATATCTGAAGAAAAATGTGAGTAAGAGGGTTGTTATGTGGTTGCCGTCGGTGTCTGCGTCGGTCATTATGATTATCTTGTAGTATCTCAGCTTTTTTATGTTGAATTCCTCTGCTATTCCTGTTCCCAGGGCTGTTATCATGGTCACTATCTCGTTTGAGTTCATTATCCTGTTAATCCTTGCTTTTTCCACGTTCAGTATTTTTCCTCTGAGCGGGAGTATGGCCTGGAAGTCCCTGTGCCTTGCCTGCTTGGCGCTTCCTCCTGCGCTGTCCCCTTCCACCAGGAAGAGCTCTGACTCAGCAGGGTCTTTTGAGGAGCAGTCTGCTAGTTTTCCTGGCAGCCTGGCATGGTCCAGGGCTGTTTTTCTCCTTGTGAGCTCTCTTGCTTTCCTGGCTGCTTCCCTTGCTTTGGCTGCGCTCACTGCTTTTTCTATGATGTTCCTGGCAACCCGCGGGTTTTCCTCGAGGAAGCTGTGGAGCTTGCTGCTTATCAGGGAGTCGACTATGCCTTTTATGTTGAGATTGCCGAGTTTGGTCTTGGTCTGTCCTTCAAACTGCGGGTTGGGTATTCTGAGTGAGAGTATGGCTGTGAGACCTTCTCTTACGTCGTCGCTGGTAAGCCTTGCCTGGTCACCCTTATTGTTCCTGTTGTTCTTGTCTGCATAGTTGTTCAGGGTTCTGGTAAGAGCTGCTTTGAAGCCTGAGAGATGAGTGCCTCCTTCTACTGTGTTGATATTGTTTACAAAGCTGAACACGCTCTGGTTGTAGCTGTTGGTGTATTGCAGGGCTGCTTCTATCTCCACTTCATCCTTCCTTGTTCTTAACAGGATGGTATCGTGCAGGGGCGTCTTGCTCTTGTTGATGTCCTGCACAAAGCTTTTAAGACCGCCCTGGTATAAGAAGTCCTTTTTCTTGCCGCTATGCTCGTCTTTGAGTATTATCTTTAAGCCCTGGTTAAGAAAAGCCAGTTCCTTAAGCCTCTTCTCGAGTATGTCTGTGGAGTACTTTATTTCCTCAAATATTTCTTTATCAGGCAGGAACCTTATTTTTGTTCCTGTCCTGCCATCTGATTTTCCTGTGACTGACAGTTTGTTCCTGGGTTTTCCTCTCTCATATGTCTGGTAATAAACCTTCTTGTTCCTGTAAATCCATACCTGAAGTTTTTCTGAGAGCGCGTTCACAACGCTCACTCCTACTCCGTGAAGCCCGCCCGAAACCTTGTAGGTCTTGTTGTCGAACTTGCCTCCTGCATGGAGCTTGGTCATTACCAGTTCTACGCCGCTGAGCTTGTACTTGGAATGCGTCTCTGTGGGAATGCCCCTGCCATTATCCTCGACAGTCACAGAGTTATCCTTCTGTATGGTTATGATTATCTGGTCGCAGTGCCCTGCCATGGCTTCATCAATAGCGTTGTCCACTACCTCGTATATAAGGTGGTGCAGGCCTCTCTCGCTGGTGCTACCTATGTACATGCTCGGCCTTTTTCTTACTGCTTCCAGGCCTGCGAGCACTGTTATCTTGCTGGTGTCATATCTGTCCTGCTTTGATTTTGCTTTCTTATCAGTCATCTTGTCATACGCCTTTTTGTTGCAGTTTTAGGGGTTATAATCCGTGTCTTAACACCCGGTTTTAACCCTTGTTTTTCGCCTAGAAAAACACGTTTTTTACAGGTTCTTAGTAAGGGGTATTCACTTATAAATCTTTTGGTTTAGAATGCGTTTAGAAGGCTTAAAAACGCTGATTTCAAGGGTTTCGGCGCTCCGAGGGATTTATTGCTTAATATGCTCCTTTTTTGCAGTTTGCTCATTCTCTTAGTATTTCTTCTACTTCTTTTTTGTACTCTTCAAATATGTGTGCTGAGTGCGATATGGTGGTTATGTTGCCTGTTTCTATGCCGAGCTGGCTGGCTATGTATTTTTGCAATAGGTAGACTTGGTAGATGTTGGCGGGCCAGCCTATGAACATATCATTGCTTCTGAGCACTGTGGTGGTGTCTAGTTTGTTCTTTCTTATCTTGAAGAAAATAGCTACCAAGCTGGGGTTTTCTTTCATGGTTATCTTAGAGTCTATTACTGGGTGGTATAGTATTATGGCAGCTCTCCTTGTGGACGGGTCTTTTTTCAGCAGTGGTATCACGTATTCTTCTACCTGGTCCAGGTTGTGGGAATAGTTGAATATTCTTGCTCCATAAGTGTAGTAGTAGAGTGAGGAAGCTTCTTTTTTAAAAAACACGTCCCTTAGCTCTTCTAAGTCAGGGTACACCCATTTCTTGAGGCTTCTCATTATTTCTATGGGCGTGGTTATGTCTTGTTCTGGATGCCTTATTTTTATGATTATGTTAAGGATTTCCTTGCTTTGCCTCTTTTCTTCGTCTATTATGCTTTGACCTTTTTCCATGATAGTTTTAAGAGTCTGCTTCCATGCCTCAAGGCTGGTATCTTTTTTTATCTCCATTTTTCTTTCCTTTGGTTTTTTTATGTTATTCAAGTTGTGTGAGGCGGAGTCATCCAACAAAAATATTAATATCTTTTTGAGTTGACCTTGCGGTCAATGTCCTCTTCACAAGCATTTGCTTTGGCAAATGTTGTTTGACGATGACATGACTGGGGTTGCGCCCCAACCTTTTTGGAAAATGTTGACGAAAAAGTGGAGCATAAAGCTCCACATGTGTGGCTTTACGCCACACACTTTTACCAGATTTTTGTAAAATCTGCGGGCTGTCATGTAGACGCCGAACACAGAATAGTTGACTTACCCCTCATGCCCAGAAACTAAAAGTCTCACTTCTCTTCATTGGCTTTGAAAAACAGCTAGTTCCTAGGACCTGCTTTCCTGAATCTTATCAGGGCGTACCTGCCTTTTAGCTTCCTGCCGTGGAGAACAAACACGAGCTTGTCCTTTTTCCTGCTCTCAAGCTCATAAATCCCGTTATCCCATATATCTACCTTGCCTGCTCCATAATGACCTTCCTCGATTATTCCTTCACAATACGCGTATGAAAGGTCATGGTCCTCGACCTGTATTGCGAGCCGCTTGACACCTGTCTTTGCAGGCGGCTACGTGGGTATTACCCGGCTCTTAAGGAATCCTTCCATTTCAAGACGAAAATCATAGTGCAGATGAGAAGTTGCGTGTTTTTGCACAACAAAAATAGGAGATTTTTGAGCAACAAAGACTTGAGGTTTTTGCACAACAAAAATTGGAGAACTCGGTTTCTTATCAGTTTTCTTTTGATTCTTCCTGCTCATTTCTTCCTCTTCTTTCCTGAGCTCCTATTCTTACTCTTCTTGGGCGCCTGGCCTGCCAGGTGTATGGTCTGGGTGGGGAAAGCCATTTCTATGCCTGCCTTCTCAAAGCGCTCCTTGATTGCCAGGTTGACCTCGTTCTTAGTCTGCAAAATCCTGTTAAGGTTCTTAATCCAGTAAATCAAGAGGATGTTGAGTGAGGAGTCACCGAACTCTGTGAAGCTCACAAGTGATTCGTCATCAGTGCTCTTGTTCTTCTTAATAACATCTGAGAGTATCTTCTCTGCCTCAAGCATCTTTTTCTGCGGTGTGCCGTACTCCACCCCTATGGTCATAAGCACTTTTCTTGCCTTTTCCTTGGACACGTTTTCCAGGACGCTGTTTGCGATTACTGAGTTGGGTATGATGAGCTGGGTGCCGTCCAGAGTCCTTATCCTGGTGGTTCGCAGGCCTATCTCTGTGACAAAGCCGTCATTATTCCCTGTTTTTATCCTGTCGCCTATCTTAAAAGGCTTGTCAGTCAGGAGGGCTATTCCGCCGAAAAGGTTGCTGAGCATGTCCTTGGCTGCCAGGGCAAATGCAAGACCTCCCAGGCCCACGCCTGTGAGAAGAGCAGATATGTCCACCCCAAACCTTTTTATGAGCATGATAATAACAAGTATCCACAGGACTATCTTTACCAGCTTCCTAATAATGGGCACTAAGTGGTCGTCCAGGTCTGACTTGGTCTTCTCGGTCATGGGCTTGAGATAGAACTTTATGAACGAGTCAATCAGGTTAATTACAATCCAGGTTATGCTCAGGGTTACGAGTACGAGGAAGACTTGGTTGATGAAGTTGTGCGCTGCCTGAGCAAAGGTCAGCTGGCCTATGCCAAAATAAATCCCGCTGAGAATTATTAGGAACACGACCGGCTTCTCAAGATGGTCTATTATTATGTCGTCAAGCTTGGTCTTGGTCCTGGCAGTAAAGATTTTTATGAACTTGGTGCTCAGCCAGTAAAAAGCCTTGCCAATCGCGATTCCCAGAATAATATATACTAGGAAGAGCAAATACTGAAAATAGGTGTTTCCCCAGAGCGTGCTCTCTAAAAACATGGTAGATTAGCAGAATAAGAGTTGGTTTATATAGTTTTTTATTGGGGGTTTGTCACAGAAGCCTACTCTATTTTACTTACTTTGTTCGCAAAACTCCGCCGTGCCATTGCGTGCCTACAAAACAATGTAGACAACGCAAATAACGGCAACGACGGCTTCTGTGACAAACTCAATTAAGGTCTGCATCACGGCCTGTAATATATGTCCTTGACAATTATCTCGAATTCCTGCGTACCATCATAGTCGTCTTCTCTAAGCGTCTTGGTTGTATAATTATTAATCCTGAACTTCACCTCTTCGCTGGCTATGATTATGGGCTTGATAGTAACCAGGTGGCCTGACATGTTATAAGTTCTTTGTTCTCCTTCTCCCAGTATATGCCTGAAATAGGATTTTCTTTTTAGCAAGAAATAGAACTCCACAGTGCTGCGCAGCGCAGACATTTTTGAGTCCTGGAATGTTTCATTAGTATTGTCTTGGCCTGTTACATTATCCTGTGATTGGTTCCAGTCCTGTTTTCTGGTCTCATTGCTGGTCTGGTTGCTACTCAAGACAAGGTTCTGGTTCAGCACAATGCTTGCCTCTCCAGAACCGTTTCCACCGAGCACTATGACAAAATCCTGTGAACCTGCACTACCAGAAACATTATTTTCTTTTTTTTTCTGGGAAACATTTTTTTCAGGATTATAAACACATGAAGTCATAAGGCACAAGAACAATAATGTTAAGAAGAAAATTAATAAGAAAACAAAAAACAATGAAGAAAATAAACCAACCAACCCGCCTGGCCTTGTTGGCCTTGTTCTTATTTTTACAAAAATCATTTTAATGGGTGCAGAGCGGTGTTAAACACTTTGAGAGCCTTGATAACATCCTCGCGCTCCACCTTGCTTTTCAGCCTCATCCTAGCAGCTGCCTTGGACATGTTCATAATGCCGATCACTATCCTCGGACTTATATCGACCAGGAACTTGTCCTCTTCTTTTTTCACATCCTCTACAAATCCCTGTATCAGCTCGCTGAGATTCTTATCAAACTCAACCTCTTTTTTCAGTGCATAAGCCACGTACTCACTTACAAACCGCTTGTTGCCATTGTTAACACTGGTTTTCTCGCCTTTGATTATCTTGTCTGTTATTTTCAGGAACTCCTGGGTGTCTGGCTTTCTTATGAGAAATACCAAGTGGAACCTGCTGAGAAGAGCAGAATCAAAAGGAAGCTGTCTTTTTAATATGCTCATGCTCTTGCCCACAAACCTGTCCCCTTCAGGATTGGCTGTTGCAAACACATTAATCCTTGCATCCATTCTTACATGAGTGTCTCCTTTGTCATATGTCACAAAGCCCTTTTCCATGGCATTAAGCAGGCCTGCCCGGTCAGTGTTCCTGAGCAGGTTGAGCTCGTCAATGCAAGCAATTCCCTGGTCAGCCATGGGCAGAAGCCCCTTAATCAGTTCCTTGCCCTGCTTCACAACTGTGAGCCCTGCCTTGCTGCTCCCGCTACCCAGGCCATAACTACTAACAGGCGCGAGCTCTGAAACACTCCTGAGAACATCTGTCTTGCCAGTCGCAGGGTCGCCCAGCAAGAGTATATGAACCTTTTCCCTGGCAAACAACTGGTACAAACCAGCTCTCTTAACCTTGTCCAGGCCTATAATATTAGGAGCTATTAATCCCAGAATCTCATCCTCTGCATTGTGCGAGAAACTTTCAAAAACCCTTTCCTTCTCGCACCCTACCAGCCTGTGATTAAGTTTTTCCACTTCCTCTTTTACACTCCCATCCAAAACATTGCATTTAAGAGACAAGTACTTAGAGTCTGGCAGGAACTCGTGCGTAGTGTTGAAATCAGCTTCTTCAAACCTTGCCTTGTGAGACTTTAATAAGTACTTCAGGATTTTAAGCTCTTCTGGCTCAAACAATTCCTTTACTAATTCAAATCTTGTCTTGTCATCCCTGCCAAAAGGCATGATTGAGGTCCAAACGCTCCTGAACTGCTTTTTCTTATTAGTCTTTTTAGAATCCTCTGAGCCTCCTGATGTCTCTGCTTTCTCTAATTTCTCTACCTGCTCTACATTCTCTACTTTCTTTACTTTCTCTGGTTTCTCTACTTTCTTTACTTTCTCTGGTTTCTCTGCTTTCTTTACTTTCTTTGCTTTCCCTGACTCTTCTGCTCCTGCTTTCCTGCGATTAGAGCGCTTATCTCGCTTTTTTCTCCTAGTATGCCTGGCCATGACAATAAGTAAAACAGGGTGAGTATAAATAGTTAACTGATAGCAAGCCCTTTATAAGTTGTGCTCAAAGAGTCCTACTTCGCTTTGCTCACTAAAAACCCGTTCGCAAAGTGCTCAAAAACAACTTATAAGAAAAATATTTAAACAAAACCACATAATAATATATTATTAATATGTTATTAGGAGGGGTGGGCTTTTTTTGTTCAAAAAGAAACCAGGCAATAAAAAAAGGGATGCTTCTGAGATATGGAAACGGCTTGACCAATTAGAAGGAGAACTTGAGCGGTTAGAAGAACTGGAAAAAGGCCTGGCAAAAAACGAGCTCTTATTATCCAGGAAAATCACTGACATGAACGCGTTCGAAGAAAAGCTTGGAGAACTGGTGTCAAAGCACGAATTTGAAAAGTTAAGAAACGAACTAAAGAAAATAGAGGAGCACGAAGAGATACTCAGCGAGAATGCCAGGTTCATGAACGAGATACTAGGTGAATTGGATAAAATCAAGGAGTCGCACAAGCTTACACGAAGCAAGGTCATGACCAGGGAGCATGTAAAGAAAACTGAGTGCGAAGAAAAATTCAAAGGTATAAAAGAAGCCCTAGAACAAGTCAGCCAGATACAAAAGACCCACAAGAAAAAAGCAGAGCACTCAGACCTGAAAAGCCTGAAACAGGAACTCCACGACAGGATGAGCCAGATAGAATACCAGAACAAGCTACTCATAAAATACTTGAAAAAGGTTGACGAGGAATTGCAGAAGAGAACAAGTTAAAAAAACTCAGAATTAACAAAAAACTTAAATAACCCTTTCGCTCCCTCTTAATACCATGCCTGACAAGAAATACAACTCTAAAAAAACAGAAGCCAAGTGGCAAGAGTACTGGGAAGAGCAGAAAACATACAAATTCAACCCGGACAGCAGGAATCCAATATACTCGATTGACACGCCGCCGCCCTATGCCTCTGCAGGCCACCTTCATGTAGGCCACGGATTATCTTATACCCAGTTTGAAATAATTGCCAGAACCAGGCGCTTGCTCGGTTTCGAGGTTTATTTTCCTCCTGGCTTTGATGATAACGGCCTGCCCACAGAGAAATATGTTGAGGAGAAATTGGGGATTAACAAAGCCAAGACCAATCGGGCTGAGTTCAGAAAGCTCTGTTTAGAAGAATCAAGAAAAGCAGAAGAGGATTATGCCAATAAATTCTTCAGGAAACTAGGACACAGCTATGACTGGGATTACTTATACACCACTATCTCGCCTGAAACACAGAAGGTAACCCAGACCGTCTTCCTAAAACTCTTAGAGCAGGGAGACTGCTACAGAAAAGAAGAGCCAGTCATCTGGTGCCCTCACCACGAAACAGCCCTTGCACAGGCAGAGGTAGAGGACCTTCAGAGAAGCACCAAGCTCAACCACATATATTTTGACATCGCAGGCAGTGATGAAAAGATTGTGATTGCCACGACCAGGCCAGAATTCCTGCCAGCATGCGTGGGAATATTCGTGCATCCAAATGACAAGAGGTACACGCATCTATTAGGAAAAAATATAGAGATCCCGCTGTTCAATTACAAGGTAAAGGTGTACGATGATGAGAGCGTGGACCAGGAATTCGGAACCGGCATCATGATGGTGTGCACCTTTGGAGACAACGCAGACATTGAGAAATGGAAAAAACACAACTTAGACCTTAGGATAATCCTGAACAAGGACGGCAGCCTGAATGAGCTCGGAGGAAAATATAAGGGCATGGACGTAGAAAAGGCCAGGCAATCCGTGCTCAGAGACCTTGAAGCAGATGGCCGGCTGAAAGAACAAGAGGACCTGCAGCAGACAGTAGGCGCCTGTTGGCGGTGCAACACACCGGTAGAATTCATTATTACAAAGCAATGGTTCATAAAAGCCCTTGACTACAAAAAAGAGCTTATAAAGAGAGGCAGGGAAATCAAGTGGCACCCCGGCTTTATGCGAGCAAGATACGAGGACTGGACAAACAACCTGGGCTGGGATTGGATTATTAGCAGGCAGAGATACTACGGCGTGCCCATACCAGTCTGGTACTGCGACAAGTGCAACAAGACAATACTGCCAAAAAAGGATGAGCTGCCAGTTGATCCAACAGAAAAAGAAAAGAAATGCCCTGAGTGCGGAAAAAAGGCAAGACCTGAAAAAGACGTTTTCGACACCTGGATGACCTCTTCCAACACTCCTGAAATAGCCTGCAAATGGCTTGAAAAACCAGGATTGTACAATAAGATAAAGCCTATGAGCCTGCGCCCACAATCCCACGACATTATAAGGACATGGGCCTTTTACACTATTCTCAAAAGCCACTTATTATTCAAGAGAAAGCCCTGGAATGAAATTACCATAAACACATTTGTCTTAGACCCTAAGGGAAGAGGGATGTCCAAGAGCAAGGGCAACACTGTGTGGATGGACACGATTATAGACAAGTACAGCGTGGACGCCTTCAGGTACTGGGTTGGGGGTGCCAGCTTGGGCTCAGACCTGGCATTCAAGGAGCAGGAACTCGTAGCTGGAAAAAAGTTTCTTACCAAGCTGTGGAACTCATCAAGATTCACCTTTATGCATCTTAAAGATTACAAGCCTGAAAAAACAAAACTAGAAATCCTTGACAAGTGGTTCTTGACAAAACTAGAGAACATAACAAAGAGTGTAAAAGAGTTCTACACTAATTACAAAATAGCAGATGCAAGAAAGGAGATAGAAGTATTCTTCTGGCACACCTTCTGCGACAACTACCTTGAAATAATCAAGGACCGCCTATACAACCCGGGTAAAAGAGGGAAAGACGCAAAAAAATCAGCACAATACACTCTGTACCAGGCACTCCTGACAATAATCAAGCTGATATCACCCATAACCCCTCACATCACAGAAGAGATTTATCAAGCTTATTATGCAGAGCTTGAGAAAAACAAGAGCATACACCTTAGCTCCTGGCCTGAAACCGATAAAGAACTTGTTGACAAGCAAGCCCTGGAAACAGGGGATTTGGCAGTTAACATCATCAGCGAGGTCAGGAAGTACAAGACAGAAAAACAGATGTCTTTAAAACAAGAACTGAAAAAAGTAACAGTTGAAACGGGCTTTGACTTCACAAAGCTAAGCAAAAAAGATTTTGAAAGCCTGAAAAAAGACCTGCTCGGCACGACCAATACAGAAAATCTTGAGTTCAAGAAGGGAAAACAACTCAAAATCAGGATAAAGCAATAAAATAACGCAATAAAAAATGCTTGTTCTCCCAGTTTTCACCGAGCAATAGTCTTTTTCAACGAAAGATTTATATAGGAGAATAAAAAGAAATAGGTATAAACATAGACTGACTAAAATTAAAAGAATATTAAAAAAATAAAAATTATATGGGTGAAGGTGGAAAATGGCAGAAGACATTTCTAACAAGACAATAGTCGTACTGGTAGTCCTGACAGTAATAATATCAATACTGGGCACAGTAGTGGTGCTGGACGAGGTTAGCAAGATAAAAACTGGCCCGCCTCAGCAAGCAGCCACAGAGACCGGCAGCAGTGGGCAGGGAAAGGTTGAGTTAACCCTGCTTGAAAGACCAGTATCCACCACAGGACATGTAACGCTCGAGATATTGCCCAATAAAGGATAATAGAAACAATAAAACAAAACCACGGAGGTAGATGAGAATGGATATGTCAAATAAGAGCCTGGCTTTATTACTAGTCGCAGCAATAGTTATCAGCCTTGGAGGCACACTTATAAGTCTTCAGAAAATTGGGGAAACTGGCATTACTGGCATGGCAGAGTCCGGAAAGATTAATGTGAGTGTGACTTCAAACGCAGCTTGCAAGATTGATTCCAACGTAAGCTTTGGAAGTGGATATCCACCAACAGCAGGAACATATGATTTAAGTTCTAACATAGATAACAGCGCATTCGAAGCAGGCTTCACAGACTGCTCAGGAAGCAACTGCGGAATGCAAATAAACAACACAGGAAACGAAGACCTAAACGTAAACTTCAGCAGTGCGCAGAACGCCAGCTTCATAGGAGGTCCCGATGTGGTAGCAGCAGATTTTGAATTCATGTCAAGAGACGGGGATAACAGCGGAAGCGAAGGAGGATGCCAAGCAGGAACCCAAACCTGGACTGATGTGACAACTTCAGAAACCGTTATTTGCAGCAACCTGACACCATCAGCAAGCGCAGACATGATGACAATAGAATACAATGTTACGCTCAGAGAAGATACTCCCACGGGAAGCAAAGGGGCAAGCATAACAATAGACTGCTCACAAGCATAAAGAACAGATAAACAACACATAAACTAAATTTATTTATGAGGAGGTCAAGTAGAAAATGGTAGGTATGTCAAATAAGAGCCTGGCTTTGTTAGTAATCGCAGCAATAGTTATTAGTCTTGGGGGCACACTGATTAGCCTGAACAAGTTGGATCAGATAGGAATAAAACCACCTATTATCACGGGAAGAGCAGAGTTCGGAAAGGTTAATGTGAGCGTGACTTCAAACGCGGCTTGTAAGATTGATTCCAACGTAAGCTTTGGAAGCGATGCAGCCCCTGGATCAATCACAGAGCTAAGCTCAAACCTAAACAATCCAGGTAGTTTCACAGACTGCTCAGGAAGCAACTGCGGAATGCAAATAAACAACACAGGAAACG
>CAYRRQ010000006.1:0-2468 GCA_964426715.1 uncultured Methanosarcinales archaeon | reverse complement strand
AGACGGGGATAACAGCGGAAGCGAAGGAGGATGCCAAGCAGGAACCCAAACCTGGGCTACTGTAGATAACAGCACAGAATATGTTGTTTGCAGCAACCTGACATCAGGAGCAAGCGCAGACATGATGACAATAGAATACAACCTTACAATCAGGCCTTCGACTTCAACAGGTACCAAACAAGCAGACATAACAATAGACTGCTCACAAGCAACATAAAAATTTGTAATAAAATACTTTTTTTATTTTTAACTTATTAATTAATATTATATTAGTTTTGTAAAAAGAAAATAATTGAGAGCCTGATTTATTATGAGAAAAAGAGGTTGTTCTGCATTAGGATTAATTGTTCTTTTCTTTATAATAAATCTTTTTATAGTAAGCGGTTTGGGAGTGAGCCCTGGCAGAACAGTTGTCAGCTTTGTACCCAACGAGGTATACAAGGGAGAGGTCTGTTTCAGACCTGAAGGAAACCCTCACTTAAAAATAGATGTGGAGGGCGAACTGGCAGAATACATTACCTTGGAAAAGGAAGAATTATTTATTCAGGGAGACTCGGGATGTGTCGAGTATACTCTTAGAATGCCTGCTTCTTTTGACAAGCCCGGCAGGCACACCGCTAATATTCGCGGCCTTGAAATTATTGGAGAACAAGAAGGTGGAGGGCTTATCACTGCTAAGGTAAGGATTAACAGTCAACTCTGGGTGTTGGTGCCTTATCCTGGCAAGTATTTGGAAATTAATTATTTCAGAGCCAGCAATGTAGAGGCTGGGGAGAAAGTAACTTTTGAAGCAAAAGCAACTAGCAGAGGCGACCATGTCATAAGCCTTGCCAAGGGATACATTTATGTTTATAACCGGGAAGACAGGCTTATCGGCGGTACGCAAACAGATTCTGCTATTAATATTGAGACTGATGAAGAAAGAACCTTTACTGCCACTTGGGATTCTGGCGATTATGAAAAAGGTAATTATCATGCGCTTCTCAGGTTAAAATATGATGGCTCAGAGAGCAATGCAACAACCAAGTTCAAGCTCGGAGGCCTGGATGTAGAACTCATAAATTATACCAGGGAACTGGCTCCGGGGGGTATTAAAGAGTTTTATTTGACAGTTGACAGTATCTGGAGTGAAGCAATACCTAACCTAAAAGCAGAAGTGGATGTTTATAATCCTCTTAATCACTCTGAGGATGATGAACCCTTGGCTAGTTTTGAAACATTAACCAGAGTCCTGCCTGCCTGGGGCACTCAAAGATTATTAGGCTACCTTGATACTTCCAAGCTTGACTTAGGAGTCTATGACCTGGATATCCAGTTGTTCTTTGCAAATCTGACCAAAGGGTATGAAGGAAACCTGAGCATAATAGAAGAAGAGGAAGAAGCAGTGCCCTCAGAAGAAAAGGGCTTTTTAGGTATGATAGGAAGCATGTTCACACTAAAAACAATCATAATTATCTTGATAATTCTTTTAATAGTAATTATAGGTATCTTAATATCAACCCTGGTTCCTCGAAAAAAGAAGAAATAAATCCAGCTAGATGAGATGTAAACTGAGGCTATGACGAACTCTTGGGACGCATCCATGGTTTTAGAAAGTTTTAAATAAGTATAAATAAGAGTTTCTTTAGATGAAAACAATAAGTAAACCCATTATCTTAATAGTTGTTATTATACTTATATCACAATCCATATTCTTCATGATTAAAACTTACCAGGCAGTCAATGAATATGAGAGAACAGTAGAACTTACAGGCAAGGCTTCAGGCACAATAGGTATCTGCATCAACACCCGCCCCACGATTAACATATCGGATTGCAGTCCTAACGCCACCCAGGATGTTGCTTATTCGTGCTATGTTAATGCTTCTGACTCTGATTATACTAATTTCACTTATTTTTCGAAGTTTGCAGTTATAGAGAGAGCCTTCAATGATTCAAATAACTCTTTCTTCTCAGTAGACCAGAATTCGGGTCTTGTCAGCTTTACTCCGACTAATAATGATGTTGGGAACTTCACAATTCAGTTCACTGTTAATGACGGTATTGGCTGTGATAACAGCGAGGACTCTGATTACCTGTACTTGAGGGTGTGGAATGTTAATGACGCCCCTGTTTTCCTGGAGGACATCCCGGTCCAACAGTTCAGAGAGGAAGGCGAGACAAGACATGCTTTTTACCTGGACAACCATTTCAGCGATCCTGACCTTGACCCCTTGAATTACTCTGTGATTTCTTCTAGCTCGTCTTTCACCATCACTATTAATCCTATTACCAGCCTGGTCACTATCACGGCTAATACGTGCGATGTCACTAGCATCGCCCTCTTCCATGCAACTGACCCTTACAATGCCACTAATCACAGCAATGCAGTGAGTATGAGGTGCACAACTCCTAGCCCTTCCTCGCCAAGTCCTGGTGGAGAGGGAACTGGTGCTGGTGGGGGCGCTGGTGTTTTTGAGGAGTGCATA
>CAYRRQ010000005.1:0-23637 GCA_964426715.1 uncultured Methanosarcinales archaeon | reverse complement strand
AGTTTTTGGCGCGCCAGAAAAGATTACAACTTTTCTGAGCGAACTTGGCGCCGACTGTCATTGTCATTCAGGTCAATGGAGGCGGCGACGACCTCCCCGTAAAAACATCCAAAACAGCATTTTTATATACAACACCAGATTCCTTTAAATCCATGTTTTTAGCCAAGACGCTGTCGTTTTACAAGCGAAACGACATCCAGGAGGAGATTGTGAAGCAGGCAAAGGACAAAGAGGTTGCTTTCTGCTTTGGGGACCGGTTCGGCAAGAGACCTGAGATCCTGGCTTATCCAAGAGACGTGTTAGAGCTTGCTAAGCAGAAAATCACGAGTTTTCACTGCTCAGAAGAATTATGGAATAACCCCTTGCAGCTAAGAACCAATATGCGAAAGCAGGAGCAGGACGCGCTTCGCAAGGGATGGGACCTTGTGCTTGATATTGACTGCAAGCTTTTTCCTTACAGCAAGCTGGCAGCTTATTATGCTATTAAGGCGTTGAAGGAAAACAAGGTCAAATCAATAACTGCCAAGTTCTCAGGTAATAAAGGTTTTCACATCGCTGTGCCTTTCCAGTCATTCCCAGAGAAGATTGCTGGTGTGCCTGTGCAGGACATGTTCCCTGAGGCTCCCAAGAGAATTGCGCTTTACATCACAGACTTAATAAAAGACAAGCTGGCAAGGGCCATAATGAAGGTTGAGAAGCATGACTTCTCCAGAATCATAAAAAGAACAGGGCTTTCAGCACAGGAGATAACTCGTTATGAAAAGGACCAGTATAATGAAAAGATTCCTAAGCTGAACATAGAGCCTTTTCTTGAAATCGACACACTACTCATAAGCTCCAGGCACCTCTACAGGATGCCCTACTCTTTTCATGAGAAGTCCAAACTTGTTTCTGTGCCTGTGGAAATAAATAACATCCTTAAGTTCAAAAAACACGATGCAGAGCCAGAAAACATAAAGGTAGAACATCCTTTTCTTGAGAGAACTGGTAATAAGGAAGATGCATCTCTATTACTAAGAAACGCCCTGGATTACACTTCAGGTATGTATCTGCATCCAGAAGGAGAAGAAGGGTTTAAGAGCAAACAAGCCTTAAAAAGCTATGCGCAACAAAAGAATTATTCTTTGCCAGAAAAGGCTATTGGAGAAGAAAATTTTCCTCCTTGCATAAAGCGGATATTGCAAGGATTGGAGGACGGCAGGAAGAGGGCGTGCTTCATACTAATAAATTTCCTGGCCGGCTGCGGCTGGGATTATGACATGATAGAGCAGAGGATTAGGAAATGGAACCAGCAGAACCAGGAGCCTCTTAGGGAGCAGTACTTCATGGGGCAGCTCAGGTATGCCCGGCAGAACAAGGAAGTATTGCCGCCTCCCAACTGCAATAATCCTTCTTATTACAAGGCATTCGGTATATGCACTCCTGACAATCTCTGCGCCAAGATAAAGAATCCCTTGCAATACGCCAAGCGAAAAGAAAAAAAGCCTTCTGGCCGCTCTAAAAAGAAAAAGAAGTCAAAATCGTAATTTTTTTTGTCTCGGACATCCATTGGACATCATCTGTTACTCTATATCTTCAAGCTCTTTATCTAGATCAAGGTCTTCTAAATCATCGTCCTGGACTTTTTTCTTATCTGATTCCTGCTCTGATGCTTGCTCTGATTTTTGGTTTTGCTCAGATTTTTTTTCAGGCTTGCCTGCTTCTTGCCCGCCATCTTTTTTCTCTTCTTGTTTTTTCTGTTCTTCTTCTTGTTTTTCTTTACTTTCTTTGATTGGCTCCTTTGATTGCTCTTGTGTTTGCGAGGAGTCCTGTTCTGTATCTCTTTCTGCATCCTCTTCTGACAATACTTTATCAGCTTCTTGTTTTAATTTCTTGATTTCCTCGTCAGGGTCAGGGTTCTTCTCAACATTGCTGACCACCAGCTCTACACGGTCAAAGTTCTGATTCTTCTTAGGCCTGCCCTCAACCTTGATAATGTTACCCAAGAGGTCGTTCTTCACAGCCTCAAACTTAGAAGGGTCTTCCTTAAAGCCGAGAACACTGTCAGAGCTCATGTCAAGCAACTGGTTGACCTGCTCCCTCCAGAAAACGGCCCGGATATTATCGCTGCCATCATCTAGGTAGAGGTTAAGCACATAGTTGAACTCAGGCTCTACCTTGCCATGAGACGTGCATGTGAAACCCTCATCTTTAAGCCTTATACGCTTCTTGCACTGCGGGCACACCTCAAAGAAGTTAATATCAAACACCTGGACGATTGTAGCCAGTATTTCAACATTCTCATCGTCCTCTTTTATGTCTGCGATGGTTCGTCTAACTGCCAGTGAGGGAGTATAAGGCTTAACATCAACATCCACGCCCTCAGGATTGATTAAGACCTTTGATGAGTCGCTGAGATGAATCTCTTTCCTACCCTGATTATCCCTGACATAACCCCCTTTTATCTTCACAACATCATCTATTTCCACCTTGTTAATATTCTCTGCCTGGTTATGCCACATTACCACGCGGATGACGCCTGTGTCATCGCCTATGAGCATGTTAGCAACCTTACCCTCGTGCTTTTCTGTCTTGAACTCTCTTAACTCGTACTTCTGCACCACCTTGCCGACCACATCAATATCCCTCATGCCTGAGAGGACGTCCTTTATCTTCATCTGCTCCCCGACCTTGAAAAGCTTTACACCGAGCTCATTAGCAATTATGTGGGCTGCTCCTTCCCTTGATATAAGGCCGGACAATTGTTTGAGCTTGGCTGCAATCTTATCATCTATTTCCTGCTCTGACAAATCAGTCTTCTGAGAAATCCTTTCCTTAATCTGCGATAAAGGCATGTTAATCATAATTCAACCCCCCTAATTTTAAATTATGGCTTTCAAAAACATAAAAAATAATAAACATAAGTATTAGTGCAATCGTGCACTTATAAGAGAACCCGTCCTTGTTTTAAATAGTTTTCTATGCTCAAAAAGAATAACCCAAGTCAGAAACACCAGGGGTGCGCAAATACTAAGAACACGTAGAACCTTCGAAATCATTGAAAATATTAATGAGGTCTTTGTATTCCTGGAATCCGGGCAGGTTACCTGTGATATAATCAATAGCTGCTTTTTTAGCATAATCAGGAGACGCACTGGTTATTATCCTGGCCAAATCACTCTTGGCATCAGAAGCATTTCTTAACACGTTCCTGACCGCTTCTACCTTCTTGTTGTCATCCAATGCATTAGCCGCGGCTCCTAGCATGTGCCTTGGAGCTTCGCTTAATAAGCGCTTGGCAAGTTCGAGCTTGTCATTCGGGCTTAGCAGTTCCAAGAGTTGTCTGGCCTGGTCCCTGCGGCTCAGAATCTGTTTTAGCCGCGCATCAACTTCTGCCTCAGCCATCTCCTCAACATCAAGCTTCTTATCATATATCTTTTCATAAGTCTTTTCTAACAGCGCCTTCTTAGCATTCAGGTCAAGGGATTTTATGTGCTCATATGCTTGTTCCAGGACGCCTGTGTTTAATTCCAGCTCATCAAGCAGTTTTTCTGCCTCATCCAGGCCTAATTCTTCACCCGCCCTGCTAAGCAGGGCCCCTGCATAATCAGAGTCAAGCCTGCCATTAGCTACCAGGTCATTGAACAACTCTTTTGCATCCTCATCCTTTATCTGGTCAGCCACCTCGTTATAAGCCCTGCTGAGAGCCTCTTCCCTAAGAGTTGTGAGCAGCCGGTCCAGCGAAGCACCAGCAACAGCACTCCTCAGTGCACTCCACTCATCATCCAAGCCGAGCAAGCCTAGGATATTGTCATAATCACCCATTAACAAGTCCTTTAAAACAAGCCAGTTCCTTATACCGAGCTGGTCTTCCAGCTGGTTGAGAACACTAGGAATCTCAATCTTCTTGATAGTAGCAGGTCCGTAGTTGCCTGCGCTGTCAACATAAGCAAAAGCAAAATAATAGCCAAAGCCGTGAAGCGCAGAAGTAATAATGTCAAGCCCCTCCATTTTCTTGTACTGCAGGATGGGGTTTTCGCAGGAGTCTATGCTAAAAGAAACTGTTTTCTTATCCACAACTACAAGGGTATTCTTTACACTACTGAACCCGCCCCTAGGGTTTCTCAGCAGTACGCAGGCGTCAGGCGCTGCAAAGGAGAGGCCTGCGTCGCCGCTAAACCTCGACGACAAGTCCACGAAGCCAGTGGGGTTTGAGAAATCAAGCCTGTTATTCTTATAAGGCGCAACTCCCACGCCGCACTTATACACCAAGCCCGCGATGTCGCAGTCCTCATCAGCATCTCCCAGACTGAGCCTTACACTTACAAGTGCTTTTAAAGAATCCTTTATAGCCAGGTAGTTCTTGGCAAACAAGAGCATTCCCAGCTGAGGCGACACAGTAGATGCTATTTTAGAGATAAAAGCCTCATAATTAGGCACCAAGTCATTGGTGGTCACTTTCAAGTCAATCTCAGCCTTGCCCAGATCAACACACTCCTTGTCCTTACTTATGCTCTGCTTATTCTCCTTTTCTCTTTCTAATACTGATTCTGGCTTGTCTATCTGCTCAGAATCCCGGCTTATTGCAGGAGGAGGAGCATCATACAAGTCCAGGGCGAACTTGATAGGCACGGGCTGAGGGCGCACTCCTAGGTTTTCTTCATAAGCAAAAACATGGTAAGGACTGTAAGCGCAGAACCTGAACTTATGCTTCTTATCCTCCAAAGCGCAGCCCTGAAGCTCCTTGTTAGCGCTGGCCGAGCCTTGTTTTGAGAATTCCGATGCTGTGAGCTCAAAACCATCAGCATGCCTGACCAGGTATAACTTGTCGAACTCCACAGGACCAAGCACGCGCCCCCTGTTCTTTTCCTCATCTATGCTGTAGAACTCAAGCCTGAACTCGCCGCCCTTGACATCTATTAAGACCTCGTCATACTCAGCCCCATCATAATAAATCTTTTTAAATCCTTCTAAATGATTAAGGTCATAGTACTCTATAACCCCTGTCTTGTCTAGCAAAGCAATACTCTTGTTTGAGAACCTGAACTCATAATCCGAAACCCACGGGCTTCCAAGGTCACAGAAACAAGCCGAGTGGCCGAGTTCAGCGCAGTTCTCAAATGCTTCTATAAAATCATAATAATCTGCTTTTTCGCCGTCACAATAAGAATTGCTCTCTATAGAGAAGAGAAAAGGAATATTGTCAGGGCCAAAACCAAGGTTGTTCTTTCTTGAACTAAAGTCAGCAAACCTCTTGTTCTGCTCATCAACCTCTTTTTTCACGCACAAACTAAGCGATTGCTCGCTTCCAGAGCAGCGCTCATAAACCACTCTTGCCCAGTCAGCCAGGTCCTGGTAAACCCTTAAGCTGTAATTAACGCTTGTAGCGAAACTAGGATTTAGGTAGTAATGGCCTATTGTTTTCTCTGTGAAATAAGGAATGGTCGTGCTTGTGCTAACTCTAACTCCTTCCACCCCTGTTCTAAGCCATTGCAAAGCTCTTTTTTCCTCATCTTCAAACCTGGCTTTGAGAGCCTTCTTTACAGCCCTACTTGAACTGGGAAAGTATTTATTAAGTTTGTTTCTCTCGGCATAAACCTTTTTGATAATCTTTTCATCAGACATGTCTGGAGAAGCCCCGCTTTCTCTAAAAATCCGTACAGCCCCTCTTGCTCCGTGCTGAACCGCAGTCGACCATACAACGTTCTGAAGAGCAAACGAGCGCCCATTAACATACAAGCCTTTGCATTCTGATTTTATGCCATTAACAGCAGGATCATAATGAGTCCTCTTAATAAAGTCGTGTTCTATTCCATTATCCAAAGAGCCTTTTTCAGCTGCTTCTTTCCAGGCTCTTGCAAACTCACAATTAATATAGCAATTGCTTGGCTTACATTCTTCTTCCCGATTCGCAGAGAGATAACAGCCTTCTGGTTTGCAGGCATACTCACAATTAGGGTCTCCTCTATTGCTTAACTTCTTGTAAAGTGCAGGCATCTTTGATTGTAAAAAAGAAACAAACACATCCATCGTGCCTGTCCCAGAGGCGATCTGGTATTTACCATAAGAAGTCTTGCCTGTAGTGTCATAACCTATAACTTCACTGCCTCTGTTTCCTGACTCGTATTGTTCTGATAATGCGCCTACTTTAAGCAGATTTTTTTCAGTAGAGGTTTGTTCTGAGGGTTCTTGTTGCATTTCACAACCAGTGTTATAGCCAAACCTGTAAATTGTGATGTGCTTGTCAAGCCACCAAGCAGGCAACGCTCTCTTGCTAATGCCGTTTTTGCTGCTGCTCGAATCAATAATCTGGTTGTTACCTGCATAGATGGCTATGTGGCTGGCAGCCTTGCCTTCTTCCTGGTGCAGGAACAAGACGTCTCCTAGCTGCGCATCCTTGCTAATTGTATCCGGCGTGCATTTTGGTGATGAACCGCAGATTTCCTGTGCATTGTTATTGTTTGATTTTTCCTTTGCTAAAGCCTCGTACTCCTTTGCTTTCAGCCTGTTCTTAAAACCAGGGATTGCTGCGTGCTTGTAAACCCACCACACAAAACCCGAGCAGTCAAAGCCAGGCTCAGTATCCTCTCTTTGATGAGGAGGCGACTGCTTAACACTCACGCTCGTCCCGTAGAAAAAGGAGTTCTTGTCATCTGTCTTCTCCCTGGTCTGCTCCACATTATAAGGGGTTTCGCCACCCCAAACATAAGGCAGGCTGTAAACACCGCCCTCGCCGTACTTCTCAGCGTATTTCTCAGCTATGTTAACCACGCATCTGCCCTCGCAGCAAGGGGTTATGGTCTCGTCTTCAACCACTTCTTCAGGACCCATCACTTCTTTCTCTATCTTCTTCTCTAGGATTACAGGAATTGGTACTGAGTCACTGGTCAAGCCTCTGATAATAAGTTCGTTCTTACCTGAGAGGTTGTAGTCATAGTCCAGCCTTGCAAACCTGTTCTCAAGGTCCTGGGAAAAAAAGCTTTTCAAAGAAGCATCAAAGTACTCCTTAAAAGAATTATTAATGGTCTTGCCACTAGGCCAGCACTCCCGGCTCCCAGAGTTCCACAGGTTATAGCCGTACTTGTCGCACGGATAATCCTCAGCCACCCTCTCATCATCACCAGTATCAAAGTAGAATCCTCCGTGCTCTCCGAGTTCAAAAAGGCTTTGCCACGCAGCAAGCCGCGCACTGGCATCTACGAATCCCAGGGCCTGCTCGCCCTCAGCAACAGAGCGCAGCACAGCAGCCTGCTTGCCCCCGATGTAATCATCAATTTTTGGAGCTGTGAACAAGAAGAAGATTATTAGGGCCAGGATGAAGGCGAGAGTGGGAAACCTTAGGAGGCCGGTCTGTGATTTTTTGTTTTTTAGCATTTTTTTCTCTTATTTTTTGATTCTGGTCAGGATTATCACTTCAAAAGGGCCTTGGGTTGGTGAAGGGAGATATAATTGCGAGTATGAATTATCTAACTCTGACAGGTGCGCTTCTCCTTTTGACCCAGAAGCAACAAAGGCGTGCGAATAAATTTGTGAGGATTTTAAATTGCCGAACTTAACAACACAAGAATCTGCTTTAGCGCTTCTCATACAAAAAAAGTAGTCCTTGCTTGATTCCAGGCCCAGGGTTGAGTGAAAAAAGGCTTTGGTTGCCTGCTCCAAGTCTCCTTGGTAAGCTTCCTTGTTTTCATATGCTAATACTAGCAAGTCAGCCATGTTCATCTGATTTCCTTGTATTTCAACAGGCTTTTTCAGGTAAAGAGAGGCCATGTTATTGCTTATAGCAAAGTCCATGAACTCATTGCCTTTACCTTCTTTCTTCTCCTCGTTAATCTTGGAGAGGGAAAACATGATTATAACTCCTAAAAATAGGACTATGAGAGCGATTGCAATATCAAAGATTCCTTCTGCAATGGTTGCCTTCTTGTTAAGACGCATCTTATTAATACCTCGATATTCCGAATAATAACTCGCCGTTGTTTATATCTCCATTTTTGTATCTTATTAGCACAGGATATGATTTTATGTTCATAGAGCCTCCAAAACCAACCAAGATCCTGTCATAGTGCCGGGGCTTGTCCAGGTCCTTTAGTTGTATGTTAAAAGACCTTGCAGAGGTGTCTGAGTAACACGTTTCAAGCACTTCCTGCCGGTACTTTGTATAATCAATTAGTCCAGGGTAGTATCTGCCTGTTATTTCGTCCTGGTAAGCCAGGCAGGTGTTTATTGAGCGGTAAGCATAAACATGCGTGGGCACGTCTTTGTCAACTGCGAGAAAGCCCTCCTTGTACTGACCTGTAACAAGCAGGAGAACGAATACCATTACTATGAAGATAAAGCCTGCTATCAGAAAAAAGCCGGCATTAAACCCTTCTTCTGTTTGGCCTTTCTTGTTCAAAAACCTTTTTTTAAAACTCATTTTACCTCTTTTTTTAGGGGTGTGTTACTAACACTCAGGTTCTGGTCCTTGACAAAGTACAAGGTCGAGATGATTATCTGTTCATCTATTATTTTCACGTCTTCTCTCGGAACAAAATAATATTTGTGCATGCTTGTTGAATTGGGCTTTGGCTCTGAAAGATAAACACTTAGAGATGACTTGTTCAGGACAAGGTACGCGTTGGTGAGCCTTCCTATAGTGAATTCATGCGGATAACCTATTTGGATTTCTCCTGGTACGCCTAGCATGGAATCAACTAATAAGGAGGTGTCTTTTGCCAGGAAGCTCGCCTCTGCAGAGGTCTGAGAAGTCACTCTTAAGACTATGAATATGATTAGAAAAGCAACCATGATTCCTCCTAGAATGGTGCCTGTCTGCAGTAAAGTCCACTCAGCCCTCTTATTCATAAGAATTAATGTTCTTAAAACGAGTATTTATGTTTTTTGGAAGTTTCCCTGCTTAATCCTGCTCTTCATACTCGTCAACCAGGAATCTTAGTTCGGTCTTATTCTCTTTAGTTTGGGAGCTCAGCTTTAAAAGAGAGTATTCCTTGGTGTTAGCTTCTATTTTGATGTTATTAACTGCGTCATAATCATGCTTCAGAGAAACCTTGTTAACACGAAAAGGATTATTGTCCGAAGGCACTATCATCATATCTGGGTGGTGCTCAAAAACAAAGGAATCCTCGCCCAAGCCTATTTCCAGTTCATGGTAAGCCCTGCTAAAAACCACTTCTTCATTTTTATTATTCTTAAAATAAGTGCTTATCTTGGAGTTCAGCACGTCGCAGTCAGAAGAATCAACGCATTGATCCAGCGCACTTTTCCACTTGATATAAATTTCGTCTTTAGAAGAGAGGCAGGGGGGTTCATAGCAAATCACAAGATCATTTCCATAGGGCACGAGATAAATATAGTGTCTGTTAAAGACTTGAAACAATTTTGTCCCTCCTTCGTCTTTTCGTTCGGAAAGATATAAAGGGGCATTAGAAAACAAGAGGCTCTCATCAGTGCCTTGTTCATACGCGACATAAAAGTAGCTTGATTGAAGCAAGACTCCGCTTATAAGAGCGAAATCATACATGTGTTCAAGTTTTGAAGTAGGAAACTTTTTTTGTGCCTTCTCAAGGCGGATCCAGTTTCCTCTTTCAACAAGCGCCTGCCAGAAACTTACAGCGACCTTTGTTTTTGCTTCTGCGACGCCACTCTTAATTTTCATTTCTGGTGTCATCACTTCATACAGGGGCGGGAGAAAATAAGGCTTTCTATAAATTTTATTTATTTTCTCAAGCTTTTTAACAGAGGATTTTGTTCCGCACCGGATGAAAAAGATGTTCGCCTTTTCATCATAAAGGTTCCTGGTTTTGTTGTCTAAACTAAATTCAAGGCGTTCATACCTTGAGTTTATAGGGTCCTCGCATAAAACCATGCAGGCGATGTTGCCGCAGGCAGGAGGCTTGTTAAACACAAAATAAGCGTCTGCCTTGCTTGAGAAATAATCATAAGAATATTTCTCGTGGTGTAAGAAGTATGCGCTTTTGTCAAAATCAGAGTATTTAAAACGCTCGTCATACCTGCGAAAAAGCACGAAGTTATCAGTGTTATTATCAAAAAACAGCAAAAGCTCATTATTATCAAGGCAGAGAAAATGAGAGTCTCTCTCTTGTAGGTCAGAATTCCAAGCATCTAGTTTTTCTCCTAGCTCAGTAAAGCTTTTTAAAGAATTATCAGGCCCTTTCATACAAGAATAGATGAGCCTGGAGAAAACAAAGATTGCCATCAGGACCAGGATTAGGCCTATAAGAAAGTGTATCATCGAAGCGTCTGCTTTTCTGGTCTTAATCATTTTCAGCAAGGTTCTTTCAGGATTTTCTTGCATTCCTTGGTTGCGGTTTTGCACGTGAATGCAGGTTCTCCTGTTTCTTTATTAGTTGCCAATATCTTATCTGCGCAGGATTGTGGGAATACCACTAGGTCATCTTCTTCTTTTATGTCTTTGCATGAATTAGGGTATGCTTGTTTTATGTCTTTCACACTTGCTTTTTTAAGTGCTTTCTCGCATTCACCTTCTATAGCAAAGTAATACTCGTAGTTTTCCTGCTCTTTGTTCATGGTTTCTTCCCCAGTGCCTACTTCCTCATCTGCGCATTGGCTGAACCGCGCTATGAATTCCTCTTCATTAGTCTTGTATTTACAACGCATTTCAACCTCACATCCAGTCGCTTCCATGACATAATAGGTTCTCGAATCAAAATTATCGTCATGGTCGCACGGGCATACGTCCTTTGAATTCTTTAAGCCGTCATGGTCATGGTCGCAGTCAGCAGTGTACTTGTTAAGAAGACCCTCAAATTCATCTGAAGCATCATTGATACTGCCTGTAGAAAACCTGATAAGCACATAAGCCACTACTAAAACGATTATTGCCACAACAATAATATTGATTGCCATGCTGGTTGCCTTTTTATTAAGCCCTGGTTTTTTAAGATTCATAATATTCATTAATAACACCTCCTAAACATTATTCTTCAACACATTTTTCTTCTTCATAATCATACCTGCAGCCCAGCTCGCACATGTCTGTGTTGCACATCTCAATTGTTCTCTGAGTATTTGCATTAATTCCCGCTACATGAGCCTTATAATCCTTGCATTTTTTGATTTCATTACAGGAACGACATTTTGGCTTTGATTCAGCAGCATAAAGCCGGTAACAAAGTCCTTTACATTCTGAGAATAGCTCTGTGCAATAATTCTTGTTTATCTCATGGATGTCATAACAACCATAATAATAGCACGAGAGATGGCCGTTGAAAATAGAAGTGCTGACAGGTTTTGTAAGTTCAGATTCCTTACCTTCTCCTTCTCGTTTGTAATCGCTTCCTCCTGGAACAGGACACAGGGCAGGGACACTATCTAATGATTCCGGCTGGAACTCTTTTCCAAAATCACATAACAACTCTTTGAACTTTTTAACATCGAAAGCAGTCTCTTTTTTACCTTTTCTTTTTGTCGGCAGAATACAAAAAGAATGGGTTTTTGAATCCGCGCTGCGTGACATCACAAACATGAAATGGTATCTGTCTATCTTATCATCTGCCAGGAGATCTAAACCCCAACCCCGCTCATCCCCGGCCAGATAAGCCTGATAAGGGATTTCTTGAGGGGGTTCATCAGCCTCATCCCTGGTTGTTTCAGTAAAGTATTCTGCGTTAATATCTTTTTTCTTGAAGTTGCCCTCAAAGTTAATGGTCAGGTCATAAATCTCTGTTATGTAAGAATCTGGAATATCAAGGCTGCTCGCTGAACTAAGGGAGTTTTTTACTTTTTCCAGTAAGTCATCGGTTTTTTCAGGATTGATTATGCAAAGCTTCCACTCTGCTTCATCTCTATTATTAAAAATAGTGTCGTCAAGCGCGCCAGCCACTCCTTTACCATCCTCAAGCATGAGTCTTATGCCTGTTGCTGTCTGCAAGAACCTTATCCTGGCATCCTGCATGTCGGTCTGTTGATCAATGTAAAATGAGCCCAGGCATGAGGAGCACTCAGAAAACTTGGCTTCTTCTATAACACCCTTAAAACCCTTTTCAAAGAAATTCAATAAGTCATCCGGTAGGTCGGGATGATAGTAAGTGCCGTCGTAGTAATTAAATTCCTGGTATTTCTTATCCAGCAGGTCAAGGCTTGATTCTGATACTCTACCTATTAACCTTGCCAGCGTATAAGCGAGCACTGCAAAAACTATTATTATGATTATGAACTTCACAACTGTTTCTAAGGTTGAGCCCGCTCCTTTTTTTCCTTTTATCATTACAAACCCGCAAAAAAGTTTTTGATTGCATTAAGGAAGCCTTGTGAATAAGTATTTCCTCTTGAAGTAAGCTGACCTATGAATATTATTATCAGGATAAGCATGATAACTACTAATGCAATCTTTACTGGCTGGCTGAGAACCAAACCTTTTCTTCCTAGCCTAATCATTCTATCACCTTGCACAATCCTGCTATTTCATTATATGGCGCAATGTAGATAAAGCTTTCTCCTTTGTTGATCCGGCTTATCCTCTTTTCTCCTTTCCATAATCTTGTTGCGAGTGCGGGCAGAGCTCCTTTTTTTGCAAACCCGACTGCAATTCCGTAATGAGGATCTGCGCCTTCTTCTTGGTATTCTATCTTTGAATCATTTGTTTCAAGAAAGACTCCTGCTCCTTTTCCGTCAAGAGTAATGTAATCCCTTATTGTCCTAGGATCTCCTTTTCCGCTCGTAACCCTTAAGTCTGATCGCCTTATATCATTGATTGCTTCAATCTGCAAGTCGTTTGCTGTTATTGTTGTAAACTTCTTTGTAGTATCAATTCTTACTGCATAGACAACATAGCAGTCATTCTCACTTACCAGGATGTTTTGTAATTTGTCCAGGATTGAATTGGCCCAGTCTCCTTCTCCTGTAATCCACCACGCATTATTTACTAGGTGCGCAAAGTCAAACATAACCACTTCTTTTAGCTGGTCAGCACTCATGCGGTTAAGATTTTTTGCAATAAAAGGATATTCTTCTCGCATAGGAATAGTCTGTTCAAGAGTAGCGCAGGCATCAAACATTTGTTCGGGCGTAGCGCCAAAAGTTGCTTCCCGTATAGTTGAGGATGCCTTAATAGCTAGCCTGCACTTGATTCCTTCTTGTATCTGGCCTGGGTCAGTAAAAATACCGAGCATATAAGATATTATTGTAATAACTGCCAAGCCTCCGATTATGGCGATTATTATCAAGGCTACGCTACTAAACCCGAAGCTTGACTTCTTGTTCATTTTTTTCTTAACCATTTGTAAACCTGTATATCTTGAGTATAATCAGGAATAAGCCCATTATCAGGATAATAGCTATAAGAATCCGCATCAAATACTTGAAGTTTAATTCTCCTTTTTTAGACAGTTTCATTTTTAGTCAGTTAAACCAATTATATTCTGGCTTTCAGAACTATTTAAACTTTGTCCTTCAGAACCCTGTTTTTAGTCTGTCACAGGGACTATGTTGCCAGGGTCTTGTACCTGGCTCGCACCGCTCTGGATTATCTTCTCTACCACGCTGAGAGGGTTGTACACCGGCTTCCATGTAAGCCAGTAGTTGCCTGCTCCGTCAACAGCTTTTATGCAGTACACGCCCTGGTTCTCCTTCCTGAACCTTATCTCTGGCTGGGTGTTATGCCTGTACCTGCCGCTGTCTGGCAGGGGGCACAGGGTTGTCAACGGGTTCTGGGTGGCGATTGTATTGTATAGGTAGTTAAGGCCGAATCCGAGGAGTGCGCCTATTGCGCCTTGCTCAAGGTCTGCAGTGTTCATCTTTATGGATATGCGGGTTGGTGCAAAGAAGTAATCATAGTTCTGGCATCCGCTCTTGTCATAGCAGTTCTTGATAACCAGGCGGGGGTATATCTCATAGTAGTAAGGCGTCACATAGTCTCCAGGGCTAATCCGGGCCTGCTTTTCTAATTCCTCAATAATGGTCTTCTTAGAGTCAGGATAATGCAGTTCTATATAATCATCGCTGTTGCTTATTAATGGAGGAGCAACATCCAGTCTTAAAGGATACTCTGAGAACGAGGTAAATGTTTTTTTATCCCCTGCTGGCCTAAGCACCCCTGCCTTTGCACATACATAATACTCTTTTGTCTTTTCTTGCTTCTCCAAGAGCAAGTCATTCATTCGCGTATCTGTCTCGCTTGTTTTAAAGGTTTCTGAAATACTGGAAGCATCCAAGTAGACTCTTGCAAGGTCTTTATCATAGTCTATTTCTATGTCCTCTGCTCTTGACTCATACCTCTTAGTCTGATATGCCTTGTGCCCCCACTTGAATATCATGTTAAAGCCCTCGTTGCCTGACTTGGTATTGGTTATCTTATGGATTGAGTCATAATAGTGTTTGGAATCGATATTCTTGCAGATACAGTTGAGATTCTCATACACACTTTTTTTATTATTACACCCGGCCACGTTCTCGTCTTCACTAACTATTGCTATGCTCACGTTCAAGAGCTTGTAAGGCTTGTTAGCTTTTACCACGAACTCATCAGAAGCAGTCCACACTGTGCTTAAGCCAGTAACCTCAATTATTGGCTTAATCCTGAGCTGGACTGTGAACTCAGCAATCCATTTCTCAGGAAGAGGCAGCCTGTCAGCACCTTCTCCTGACTCGCCATTATCCTTTAAGATGCTCTTCTTGCTCTGGTTAAAAACAATGATTCTGAAATCATAAGTTCTTCTTGCCTGCGCTTCAGAAGGCTTGATTGTGAAAGTTCCACCACACCTCGTACCAATAGCCTTGTTTGCAGGTAAGTTGTTGCTATCTGAACCTGGGCTAAACTCAAAATATTTATTATTATCAGGCCAGAACTCATCATCAGTATTTGTGTCCTTTAAAAACACAGCGCAGGCTTTCGGCTCTTTGCCCTGGTTCACAGCTTTTAACCCTTCTGTGTCCAGCTCCACGGTTATCTTGGTATCTTCTCCTATTTCCAGGTCTTTGCGCTCGCCATAAAACAAGGGTGTTTTCTCGTCCTTAAAATAGACGGTTATGAACTCTGTGTTCGCACCTATGCCCCGCGCTGCTTCTTCTTTTATCCTACAACAAACCAAGTCTTTTTCAGGATGCTCTTTTTCACACCCAGCATCGCCCGCAGGTATGGCCTCGAGGTCGCCGCAACCCGACATACAAGTTCCACCCTTGGCCTCGCAGCTGTTAATGCCAAAAAGGAAGCTTATAAAAGTCCTGTAAAAACCAAGTATGAGAAGAAGAAGTACGAACAATACAAGTACTATCACAACCATTGTTTCTATGCTCAAACTGGCCTTCCTGTTTCTCATTCTCAAAGCCCTGCACACTAATCCTGATTTAGTCCTAGAATATTTTTTTCTTCTACACAGCAAATCTCATTATCAGAACAACTGGGATTACCTGCAAAGTGATTGGTGTAGCCATCTGGGCAGGGGCGGGGCATGCATTCCCCTCCTTTTGCCGCGCAGTCGCTTGTTCCCAGGAAGAAGTTCTTGGCTGACTTGCTGAAAATCAGGATGAGCACTATAAGCACCACTATGACCAGCACAGCAATGATAATGGTCTGCATGGTCAGCTCAACACCCTTCTTGTCCCTGGCAAGATAGTGTTTTCTCATCTTATTCTTTCTCTCCGCCTGCTAAGGGGACGCAGCACACCTCATCCTCATCACATCCACCTGCTTCGCCGCTGTTAGCAAGGTTCTTTACATAAATCCCGTCCAGGTCTGAGCACGCATCAGCGCAGGTACCGCCTACTCCTTCGCACTCGGTTCCTTCAACCACACCCCTGCCGGCTCTCAATATCAGGACTGCGAGGATTACCAGTACCAGAAGGGCAATAGCAGCTATTATTATCACGTTCATACTCAATCCCTGAGCTTTCTTAGTCATAAAACATCACCTCTTATAAAGCCTGATACTAACACCTTAAGATTATTAATATTTAAATGTTGCTATACATTCGAATATATCTTCCACAACCTTTATAAATCAGACTAACCCCTCTTTTTAGCGTAGGGCAGCGGCTTAACAGCAGGTAGAACTCGTCATTACAAACGCTTTCAAAGGCGTTGTTTTGCTTGGTTCTGCTTAGGAAAGTCCGCCCACCACACAAAAAAAGGTGACTAGTGGAAGCTAGCTGGAGAAATCCAGGGCAACGGCTCAGAAACGAGACCGCCTATGAAGAGGAATGAGGGTGCAGAAGCAATAGGCGACTATTGTGAGATAACGACCAGACCTGAGACGCATAGGAATGGGTGAAACGGCGAGTCCTCACGGGTGCAAGTCCTTTAGTGACGCTTAGTAGAATGTTAAGCACAACCCGCCCATAACTTCGCAGAAAAGAACAGAAAAAAGCGGTGGGGGTTGACAAAAGGCGGCTTACAACTGCTCTACACCTTATAATAAAAACTTTTTTAAACCAATTCTTATTACTCAGGAGTATGGCGAAAAGCGACAAGATTCAGATGCCCAGCTCAGGAGCTGGCATAACCAGGTATTTTGATGATTACAAGTCCAAGATTGAGTTCAAGCCAGAGCACATAGTAATCCTGGTTATACTGGTCATCATCATTGTTCTTGTGCTCCACTTACAGGCAGGAGCATGGTTTTAAAAATGACAACAAAAATATTAAAAAACACATTTTTGAGCCATCTTTTTTCAGGAGGTAAAGAAAGGTGATTCCTGGACTGAACCCGCGGAAGATGAAACAGGCCATGAAGCGCATGGGCATACAGCAACAGGAAATAGATGCAAAAGAAGTCATTATAAGGCTTGAGGACAGGGAAATAGTTATTTCTAATCCTCAGGTAAGCAAGGTCAACATGCTGGGGCAGGAGACCTACCAGGTGGTTGGCGAGGAGACTGAGAGAAGCCTCAGCTCAGAACCTGATATTAGCGACGAGGATGTGAAGACTGTGGTGGACCAGACAGGCGCATCTGAGGACGAAGCAAGAAAGACCCTTGAGCAGACCAAGGGCGACCTTGCAGAAGCAGTTATGAAGCTTAAAAAGGAATAGTTCTTTTTCTTTCACACAAAACATTTATATACTTTACTTGCTTAATGTTATGAGGGTATCATGGAGGAATTCCAGGTTCTTAGGGACAAGGCTAAGCAGAAGATTAAGGTAGCTGACCACATGCTTTTTATGACTTATCCGTTGGTAAAAGACCCTAAGCTCTTATTATCCATTATTGAAAACATTTTTGCCGGCCTGGACTATGGTGTAAGCGCCCTGCTGAAGCATGAACGGCTTTTTAAGAGGATTCCTCCTTATCACGACACCTTTCCGTCGAGATACGAGATTTTCAAGAACAAGCTCATTCCCAGATATGACCTGAATCCTAAGTATGTCAGGCTTATAAGAGAGGTGCGGACCCTGTTGTCAGAGCGCAAGAAGAGCCCTGTGGAGTTTGCTAGGAAGGACAAGTTTGTGATATGCTCTCCTAGTTATAATGTGAAGACCATTGATGTTAACCTGGTCAAGAAGTACATCTTTGAGTCCAAGGTCTTTGTTGAGAACATAAACAGTATTGTGAGCAAGAATGAAGGAATCTTTGCAAAACGCTAAGCAGGAACTGAAAAGAGTGGACCACCAGATATTTGTGAGTCTTAAGTATACCCGCACAGTGGACGTGCTCATGCTTACCCTGGGCAAGATGATAGATGTGTATGAGTGCTTTGTGGACTGTTTGCTAAAAAAGGCAGTGGAGGAGAAGCGCATCAGGGAAGAGTACATCCCAATGACCCCTATTGAAAAGGGAAATATGACCAGGGACTTGTACAAGGACGAAATAGTGCAGCACAACCTTGACTTGTACTTCCTGCTTAGAAAGGTGGTTAAGACCAATCCCAAGAAGGAGCAGGAGTTCAGAAGACATGTCACTCTCAGGACTTTTGTGGACGGTAATGAAATAGCGGTTGACATTGACCAGGTAGCAGAGTATTATGAGATTCTTAAGCAGTTCCTTGCGTGGGTGGAGCAAAGGGTTGGGCAGGGTGAAACAGACTAATCCAGGCGAATCTAAGCTGGTCAACAAAAGATAACCAAAAATAAGGTAAAGAAATAAGATAATGATGATGTGTGTGCGGCTAATAAGCTAAGAAGAGCATAGAGGTGAGTTTTTTTTGACAAGGTGCATATCTGTTATAAGCGGCAAAGGCGGTGTTGGCAAGACCACCAGTGCCATCAGCCTGGCCCACGCCATGGGCAGGCACAAAAAAATTCTGCTCGTGGATGCCAGCCTGAGCACTCCTAACATCAATGTCCACCTCGGCGCGCCCATCCTAAGAAAAACCCTGACTCATGTTCTAAGAGGAGAGGCTTCTCTCAAAGAAGCAATTTACACTCATGACTCCGGCCTGAGAATACTGCCTAACATCACCAGTCTTCCCGACCTGAAAAGGTTGAAGTATGACAGGCTCAAAAAGGTTCTCAGAGGCCTTAGAGGCGAAGCAGACATTGTGTTGCTCGACGGCGCAGCAGGCCTTGGGCGAGAAGCGATCAGCTCAGTAGAAGCAGCTGACGAAGTCCTGGTAATAACCAATCCTGAGCTCAGCGCAGTCCTGGACGCCCAGAAGACAATACAGGTGGCCCAGGAGCTTGGCAAGACCATACACGGCGTCGTGGTTAACAAGGTCAGAGGCGACAAGCACGAATTAGGCATAAGCCAAATCGAGAAATTACTAGACTTGCCGGTCATAGGAGTTATTCCTTATGATAAGAACGTGAGAAAAGCCCTGAGCAGAAAACTGCCAGTAACCCACTCTCATCCCAAGAGTAAGGCCAGCAAGGAGTTTGAAAGAATCGCAGGCGTCCTCCTCGGAGAAAAGTATCTTTCAAGCCAGAACAATAAGAGCAGCGGCTTGTATGACTATGTTCTTAGAAAGCTGGGACTGGCATAATTATTCAATAATATTTATAAGTTACAGTATAGTCTTTAATCTCTGAAAACAAATTTAAGTTTATAATAAGAGGCGCTTATGAAAAAGAAAACTAAAAACAAGAAACAGGATGAGAACAAGATAAATGCTTGCGCAGTCACAGACAAGGGACTGGGAGAAGTGGCATTAAAGGAACTAAAAGAATTAACAGGGGTTAAGGGCGGGGCAGGCGATAGGACAATAGTGTTCAAACCCAGGTCATACAATGACTTGTTCAAGTACTGCTATTACTCCCAGGCAGCCAGGAGAATCCTGTTGTTGTTCAGACAATTCACTTTTTCTGATTACAAGGACTTGATGAAAAAATCAGAGACTGCAATAAAAAATATTGACTTAAAGGAATGGTTTGATAAAGACACGAGTTTCAGGGTTGAGTGCGAGAGAATAGGAAAACATGATTTCAGCAGCCAGCAGGTAGAAGCAGAGCTAGGAGAAAAAATAATTCTGAAGGCAAAACAAGCCCTGAAAAAAGAGCCAGCAGTGAATCTTGACAATCCAGAAGTCATATTCTACTTATTCATCAGTCAGGAAAAGGCTTTTCTCGGCTTAGACCTTGCTGGCAGAGACCTGAGCAAGCGGCACTACAGGATTTTCAGCTCTCCAGGCAGTATAAACGCGTGCCTCTCATACGCCCTGACAAGAATAGCAGGGTATACTCCTGGCAAGAAGCTCATAGACCCTCATTGCAAGTCAGGAGTGCTGTGCATAGAAGCAGCCTTGTTTGCCTCTAAGAAAAGCATTCATTATTATTCAAAGGAGTTCGCGTTTAAAAAGCTCAAGCCCTTTAAGAGGATGAGATGGGATTCCTTTTTTAAGAAACTTGATTCAGAAAAAGGAGTAAAAGACATACACCTTCTGGGCACAGATTCCCTGCTTAGGAACATAGAAGCATCTAATAAGAATGCCAAGCTCGCAGGAGCAGGCGACTTAACCAGGTTCTCAAAGATGGACGTGGAATGGCTGGATACCAAGCTGGACAAAGCAAGCGTTGACATCCTGGCTTCAAGGATTCAGTGCCCGAGCAAGCACGTCTCAGAGAAGAGGTTGCAGAAGCATTACAAGGAATTATTCTACCAAGCAGAGTTCATAATGAAAGACAAAGGGGTAATAGCCTTGCTGACAGAAGACGCCAAGTTGCTGAAAAACAGTGTTTCCAAAACATTCAAAATAATTTCAGAGCAGAACTTCTGGGCAGGAAAACAGAAGTATGATGTTGTTCTGATAGAAAGAATGTGAAAATAAGAATATAAAAATTAAAAATATTTTATTATTTCAATAATTTATTCAAATAAATTATTCCGATAATTCAAATCAACCTCGTCGCTACATAAACTAGGTCATAGATGTTGATTTTACCGTCAGCAACAAGGTCAACGTCCGGGTCCCATCCCGAGCTCGTTGAATCAAGGCCGAAATCATAGCTGACAATGGTCAGGTCAGAGATGTCTACGACATCATCGCCATTTAGATCCCCCTCAATAATATTTTCATACTTACATTCCAAGGTACAATCGTTGGTTCCGGCTGTAATAAGATGGCATTCAGGGTCACCTGTACAGTCTGAGTAACCCTCCTTCAAGCATGTACTATCCCTGTCCACGCTCTGGCAGTTCTTATTACATTTGTCGTGGTGATAAGTTTTTGTTCCTGAACTCAGACAGCTTGGGATAAGATATCCCGGCATGTGACTGTCACATTCAGTAGAGGCACCACAATTAGCCCTGCATATTCCGCTTCCATCTGTACTATCATCATTGCACACATACTTGTTGGCTTCAATCAAGTCATTTCTTATTTTATCAATATCACCAGTGGCCAAGTAAACTCTGAACTTAAACCATCCACCTGGCTCAAACTCATACCTCACCATATCCTCATAAGTTATTCCGTCTACAACAACACTTTCTTTTCTGTGGACCCCCGAGTGTTCAAACCTCTCTATTTCCGGTCCACTTACACTTAAGACAACCCAACTAGCACCTTTATAACCAAATTCTTTTCCACTGGATGTTGGAGGTCTAGGTTTGTAGTTTTCAACACTCATTCCAACCCCCACATCCGCTGTTTCCTGCAGTGCAGCAATCCAGTTTTCATCATCTTCGTAACTAAGAGGCTCCTCTATAAGCCCGACGAAAACTCTTTGACCTTCAGAACCATCTTTTTGTAAGGTTGTATTAGGTCCCTCTATAATATAACCAACATCTCTACTTTTGTATGCTACCCTGCTGTAGGGTCCTCTGAATTCAACACCGGGATGGCATTTGCCTGCTATGAAAAAAGCCGGTATTTGAATATCCTGCATAACTATATTTTCATCTTTACAGTTTGAACTCATATCTTTACAATATGTTATATTATTTTCAATAACAACTACATCGCTGATTTGTGGATGAAAACTTATTTCCATGTCCTGCCAGAAATATGTTTGCCATTCTTCCTGATTACTTTTACCAGGATACGGAGTGCGCGGATCACTTCCTTGTTGAGAAGCAGAGTAGGCAAAGTTGTAATTAACTCCTCTTATGTTTTTGATTGATATCTTCCTTTTGTCTATGGTTATATCTACAGGGTTAGGGTTTCCGGCATACCCATTGCCAACATACCCCCCCTGAGTAGGATTATTAAATGGGAGCGTGCCCGGGCATACCTGACCAAACGTTGGGTGCTCGATCATCTGACTGCTATAACAGAACTTCATTTCACCGGTGTCGGGTGGCATTGTCCATATGGGGAATGATAAAAGAGTTCCTCCATTAGAATAGTCAATTATATTATTCTTCGAAAGAACCCTGCTGTCCTGAGCAGAAGGTAATCTGCTATCTTTGTAATAAACTATTGCTCCGTCGTATCTTTCCCCAATACCTATAGTGATGTATCCGTCTTCGCTGTTTATAATATTTGAGGTAGGAACCGAAAGATGAGAACTCTGCTGTGGATCAAACTCCGGATTAAATTCCATCCAGGCTTCACAAGAAACTGCATCCCAATGCCCAACTTGGCTGTCGTCATAGCAACAATAAAGTTCGTCAACCATCTGACCATCCGAAGCGGACTCAAGAGGCGCCCAGCTCCAGTTTTCATTAGGATCACATTCATACCAAGTACCACTGGAAGAACAGTAAAAGCGTTTATCCATACCATATCCTGAACAGTCCCCCTGCCCTGAAAGACTATAACCTAGTTTTCCAGAAGTACCGCAATAAACTCCATTGGCTCCGCAACAATCACACTCACAAGAAGCACAGCTAACCGCTCCTGAAAAGTCAGCCATATAAAAAAATAAAATTAATCCAATTAAAACATAATGGTAATTTTTCATAATAACAACACCTTTTTTAATAAACAATTTAAATATAAAAAAACAATTTAGCTATCCAATTCATTGAATATATAATCAACCTGCTCATTAGACCATCCTCTCTGGAACAATGAGTTTTGTATCTGCTCGCGGCTCAATCCTTTCTTAAGGGCACCCTTCACATATGCTATTAAATCTTTGTTAATTCTATTATCTTCTGCGCCCTCACTTTCAAATTCAGCAAGGTCTTTTTCAAAACGGCTTAAATCCAGGGTTTCTTTTGAAATCAAAGAGCCCAACCGCCTCAGTTCAAGCAATACGAAGACTAAGCCTATGAGCAACAAAAGCGATATTATGAAAATCATTTCAAATATCGGCACTCCACTAATACCAAAAACATATGCCATTACTTACCGCCTCTTTTATAGCTTTTAAAAAATATGAAAACTGAAATAATTATAATCAAAATTAGTATGATATAAAAAATATACGAAAAATCTGCCTTTTCTTCTCCACCAAGGACAACATAAGAGGTGGCTCTGTCAACAACTTCGCCGTTTTCATAAAACACAGACTCTACCTCGTACTCTCCGCGCGGCAGGTTTTCCAGATGCAGATAGTCAGTCCTGTGAAATAATTCTCCTTCAGCAATCTTATATGATTTGCCTGCATCGATAAAAACTGTTTCCTTGCCCTTGTTAACAACATACTCTGTTTGTATTTCTTTTGCAGACTCATCCCTGTTATCAACTATGATTGCTTCCTTAATCCTGCCAGTGTCAGGGTCTGAAGCGAGCTTCACGCCATAGTCAGGAACAGTTAACTCCACATTTACGTCCTTTGCAGTTACCAGCTTACCTTCTTTTATTATCTGAATTTCCACTGAATCTATAAACGGGTCTCCAGGTATGCTTAGCATGAACTCTTGTTTTTTAGACTCACTTGGAAGAAGGCTCTTAATTTTTTTGGAATCAGTTGTCCAGCCGTTTATCTTAAGTTCCAAATTCCTGGCTTCATTTTCGCCTTTGTTCTCTACAACCACCTCAAGAAGATAATTATCCAGTATCTCGGCATTTATGGACTCTGCCTGAAGAGCAATGTTTAATGAACTCTCCTCTTCCCCGACACAGTCATCATTGCACCTGCCGCCACAGTCAACACCCTCCTCATCACCGTTCCTAAGCCCATCATCACAACCTCCTGTATAAAGACAGGTTTCAAGCTCCTTAGGCTTTTCGTCTGTTGTACCGCAATCATTAGCATCTTCGCATGTACGCCTTCTTAAGCCATCTTTATTGCACAGGCCCCAGATATTGCACTCCCAGTTCTCTTCGCAAGGAGGTGTAAAAAAGCCTCCCCCGCCGCCACTGCTTCTGCCGCCTCCACCAGAACCGCCACGCCCTCGCGGACCAGGGCGTGGTCGTCGGCC
>CAYRRQ010000004.1:0-28995 GCA_964426715.1 uncultured Methanosarcinales archaeon | reverse complement strand
ACTTTGTTTTTTTTAAAAAGGATACCTCGCCCTTAAGGCGAGGAGGTTCATTTTGTTTTAAATAAGTAAATGTTATTTAAAAAGGTTTTTAATCTCGTTTATGATGCTGATTATAATCATTCCCCTTTCCGCACCTTCGCAATAAAGACAACAGAAATCATAGATTTTTGAGTTTTCGTATCTCTGATACGAAAAATCCTTCTGTGTTATTGTCCTGGGGCCAGATTCTTAGGCAGTCCTTGACTTGGGGATTGTATTTTTCTTTTCCAAAACTCGTTATTGCAGGGCTTTTTTTTATTTTTAATCTTATCTTCTGAATCCTTGCGTCTTTATACTTTTCCAGGAGCCAGCTCACAACCCCCTCGTTCTCCTCAGGCTCTAATGTGCACGTGGAGTACACCATTATTCCTCCTGGCTTTAACACTTTGTAGCCGCTGGCTATTAATTGTTTTTGCTGGGCTGCAAGCTTTCTTATCATGTCAGGGCTCCACATCTTCAGGGTTTTGTATGAGCGGCGGATGGTGCCTGTGCCGCTGCAGGGCGCATCAACTAATACCTTGTCAAACCTGAGCGTGGTGTTGTCAAACCATCTGCCTGGCATGCGGGTGATTAGGGTGTTGCTCACGCCCATCCTCTGGAGGTTGATGCTTAATGCTTTTATCCTCTCTGCCTGTAGCTCATTGGCGACAAGCATTCCTTTGTTCTGCATCATAGCACCTGCCTGGCTTGCCTTGCTCCCAGGTGCTGAGCACAAGTCCAGAATTGTCTCGCCGGGCCCTGGCTTTAATGCAACAGGCGGTATCATGCTGGCTGCTTCCTGTACATAGATGTAGCCTAATTGGTGCTCGAGGACGTTGCCTATGTCGTATCTTTTTTGCTTGTCCTCTCCTTTATGCTCAACCCAGAAGCCCTCTTTGCACCACGGTATTGGTTTTAGAAACCAGTTTTTCTCAAGCCTCTTCCTGACTTCTGATACAGAACTCTTTAGGGTGTTGACGCGCACAGACTTCCTGATGTATTTTAAAGAGTATTTCTTGAACTCTTCAAAGTCTGTTAATCCCCTGTATCTTTTAATAAATTTTTTTTTGAAATCAGGAATCTTGTCCGGGTTATTATTGGTTTCGTCCATTATTCGAGATGTAAATCTTGGTTATTTATAAATTTTTAACCATGTAAGCTCCTTGTTTCTTGTATCCCAGCTTCCTGTAGTAGTCCCTGACTCCGACTCCTGAGATGACCACTATTTTTTTCATGCCTGCCTTCTTGGCTACGGCTTCTGCTCTGCACAGCAGTTTTTTTCCAAAGCCTTTGTGCTGGCTGCTTCCTCTTCTTGACTTCCTGCCGGGCTGGACAGCGCTTCCATAAACATGCAACTCTCTGATTAACGCAGATTTTTTTGTGATTTCTTTTCTCATGCTTTGGCTTGGAAGCCTTAACCTGCAAAAGCCTATAACACTGTCTTTGGTCTCTGCGCTGATAAAATATTCTTGTCCTCCAGAAGCAGAATACTTGTTAATTTTGATGCTGACTCCCCCCTTAATTTCCTGAGCCTTGATTTCCCTGCACCTGATGCACCTGCACTTAACTCCTTGTTTTTTCATCTTCTCATGGATTAGCTGCCTGAGGTTGGTCTTGTCAACGCCTGCAACTGTCATCCTAGTGGGGATGTCTCTCTGAACCCTCATAATCCTCACATATTCAGGAACAAATTTTTTGAAGTCAATTATGAGCTTTGTTGCTTGCTGGGTTGTTAATGGCTTGTATCGTCCTTTTTTCCAGTCAGTGTACAGCTTGGTGCCTTTTAACACCATGCACGGATAAATCTTTAGCATGTCAGGCCTGAAATCAGGATTTGTGAATAATTCTTTTAGTCCTTCCAAGTCCTGCTTGTAATTAATGCTTGGCAGCCCAAGCATCATGTGATAATTAATCTTAAACCCCAGGTTTTTAAGAATCCTTGTTGCTTCAATTGAAGCATTAACATCATGACCTCTTTCAATGTCTTCAAGCGCCCGGTCATAAACACTCTGCACTCCAAGCTCCACGCGGGTGCATCCCCGCCTAAGCATCTCATTTGCATATTTTAGTTTTGCATAATCAGGCCTGGTCTCAATTGTTAACCCCACGCACCTGATGTTTGACTTCTCATTAAGTCTTTGCTCTTCTTCGAGACTCTTCTTATCCTTTTTTTTAATTGCAAAGAGTTTTTTATGAATCCTTTTTGTCCTGTCTGCGTTTCCTACTTCTCCTGGTAGCCTAAAAAACTCTTTGAACTCGACGATATTAAGTTCATTATTCTTATAGAATAATTTTGAAAAATCATTCATAGCCTTAAAAGCATAGTACACGAATTCTTCCTGATAGTCTTTTGGAAAACTTGGAAAGGTGCCTCCCATTATGATGAGCTCAACCTTTTCAGGGCTCTGGCCCAATACCACGTACTGCTCCAGCCTGTTGAATACCTGGAGATAAGAGTCATACTTGTTCCGCATTGCCCTCATAGTGGCTGGCTCTCTTCCAGTGTAGCTCTGGGGAATATTGCCAAAAAAGCTGTTTACTCCGCCAGGACACATAGCGCAGCTCCCGTGTGGGCAGGCAAGGGGCTTTGTCATGACAGCCACTACTGCCACCCCACTCATAGTCCTGCCAGGCTTGGTATAAAGATATTTTTTTAAGAAGCCAACATCATCTTTTTCCACGTGCATTAATATCTGGATGTCTGTAGGAGTTTTTTCCAGGCCGTACTTGGAGCAAAGCCTCATCTTCTCCTTGGACAGCTTAATCTTGGATGGCTTGTTCTGCTTTACATAACTGATTATTTCCTTGTAAAAGCTGTTGTTCTTATTCTGGTTCTCCATATAAATTTTTGAGTTTGTGCAAAACTTTAAAAACCTTGTTATCAAGTGCAGGGGTATATGATATTAAGCATCTTGTTGCTGCTCTTAGGCCTGGTCTTGTTATGGTTTGGCTCTGATTTTGTTATTGAGAGCGCTAAGAAGCTGGCATCCAAGCTCAGGGTTTCGCATCTATTCATCGGCCTTACCATTGTGAGCATAGGCACGTCTCTTCCTGAAATATTTACCAACATATACTCGGCGTTCTCCAATCTCAGGGGTGTTTTTGCGAGCGGAGTGGCTGTTGGCATTGTGGTGGGGTCTTCAATTACTCAGATGACCCTGGTAGTAGGTATAGTGGCTTTGATGGGCAGCTTAAAATCTGGTAAAAAGACTCTGGTCCGCGATATCCCAATCATATTCCTGGCAATACTCCTGACTTTTCTCGCAGGGTTGGACGGCTTTGTCTCCAGGCTGGAAGGATTAATCCTGGTAATAACATACATGGTTTACCTGTTCTTTCTTAGCAGGGATGAGCATAGGGAAAGAAAGGATGGTTTGCTAAAAGAACCCTTGGATGCTGTAGAGATCAAATCAGATGTGTTAAAAAAGAAACCTTTGCTCGCAGCCTTGTTAATGCTGCTGGGCCTGGGATTGCTTGTTCTCGGAAGCAAGTTCGTGGTTGATAATGCCCTTATAATCGCGGGTTCTCTTAACCTGACTCAGACCTTTGTAGGAGTGCTTATCATTGGCGTTGGCGGCTGCATACCTGAGCTCTCTATTGCTCTGCGCGGGATTACCAGGCGTGCCAGGGGGATTTCTTTGGGGGCTCTTATCGGCTCTAACATAACCAACCCTTTGTTCGCCCTAGGCGCGGGCACACTAATCTCTGGTTTTAGCTTTAACAAGAGCCTGCTTGCTTTTGAGCTTCCTTTCTGGGCCTTGTCACTAATTACCGTGGCTGTGCTCTTAAAGAAAAAGGCTTCTGTTGGTCTGAGAGAGAAGAAGCAGGGCTTGCTCCTGATAGGTTTATACGCCTTTTTTGTGCTTATGAAAATCGTGTTTTTCAGACATGTTTAACCATATGTATGTTTAGAAGGAGGGTTGCGCTTTGTGTTTTGCCTGGTGCTTTGCTTGAAAAAACTTTCTTATCTCATCATACACAATTACGCTGAGGCTGAGCAGAATCACACTTCCCCATTCTGCTATTGAGAGACTTGTGGTCTTGAAAATTGTTTGCAAGAACCCGACTTGTATCACTGCTACCTGCAGGGCCAGGGAGACCACCACTGCGATTATGATGTACTTGTTGTTCATCCTGATCTTAAGGATTGATTTGTGCTCGTGCCTGCAGTTGAACACGTTGGCCAGCTGGTAGAATACAAGCACACTAAAGGCCAGGGTCCTTGCTTTAAGCGGCTCTGCTGAGTTGCACATGAACATTACGAGTGTGCCTGTGCCTATTACTATTCCTGTGAACAGCCAGTGCGTGAACCTTCTGGTGTTTATGATTCTCTTCTTGGGGTCTCTGGGCGGATTGTCCATGATGCCCGGCTCAGGCGGCTCTACTCCCAGGGCAAGGGCTGGCAGCACGTCTGTGCCTAGGTTTATCCAGAGTATTTGTACTGCTGTGACTATGAAGTACTGCGGCACTAGGAGCATGGATAATAGTATTGCTATTATTTCTCCTAGGTTGGTTGAGAACATGTATCTTATGAACTTGGTGATGTTTGAGTAAATGCTTCTTCCTTCTTCTATGGCATTAACAATGGTTGAGAAGGAGTCGTCTGTGAGCACCATCTCGCTGGCTTCCTTGCTCACATCAGTGCCTGTTATCCCCATGGCAACTCCTATGTCTGCTTTTTTAAGGGCAGGAGCATCGTTCACTCCGTCGCCAGTCATAGCAACGATTTCTCCCTGTTTCATTAACAGGTCGGCTATGCGCATCTTGTGCTCTGCACTCACCCTTGCAAAGATGGCTTGTTTTTCCAGTACCTGGCTCAGGTCCTGGTCGCTCATCTTCTCAAGCTCCGCCCCCTTAACAATCCTTGTGTCATCAGTTGCTAAGCCTATTTCTTTTGCAATAGCCCTGGCTGTGAGGCCGTGGTCTCCTGTTACCACGAAAATCTTTATGCCTGCCTTCCTGCACTTGGCAACTGCTTTTTTTACTTCTGGCCTAGGCGGGTCTATCATTCCCTGCAATCCCAGGAATACGAATCCTTGTTCCTCTAGGTGCTTGTAATCCTTTTCCTCCTCTCCTCTGAGTTCCTTGTATGCAAAGCCCAGCACTCTCAGGGCCTGCTCAGACATCTTCCTGCTCACCACTTTTATATCTTCTTTTTGCTCCTGGCTCAGTTCTCTGACTTGGCCGTCTATTTCTATGTATGAGCATTTCTCGAGCACGTTCTTGGTGGCGCCCTTCATATAAGCAGTCAGCTTGTCCTTGTTGTTCTGCGCATTACCTTTCTCCTTGTGTATGGTTATCATGCGCTTGGTGTCGCTGCTAAAAGGAATCTCATACACCCGGGGGTGAGAGCCTTGTTCCTCTTTCTGGCTTAGGCCTGCTTTTTGCGCGCTTACAACTAGGGCTCCTTCTGTGGGGTCGCCTATTATTGACCACGTATTGCTCTTGTTCTTATCTTTGTTTTTCTTATTTTGAAGCACTGCATTGTTGCAGAGCAATCCACTCATCAGGATTTTTCTGACTTTATCCTTTGGGTACTCTTGGCCCTTGCTCTCCTGCTCAAAGCCTCCTCTCGGCTCATAACTCTCCCCTGTCACGCTTATCATCTGGTTATTAACCCAGAGTTTCCTCACTGTCATCTGGTTCTTGGTAAGCGTGCCTGTCTTGTCAGTGCATATCACTGTGGTGCTCCCAAGGGTTTCCACGCTTGACAGCTTTCGGATTATGGCTTTTCTCTTGGCCATCCTTTGCACTCCCAAGGCGAGTGCAATGGTCATGGTGGCTGGCAGGCCTTCAGGCACTGCTGCTACTCCGAGGCTGACTGCGAACAAGAACATTTCAAACAAGGATTTGCCGCTAAAGAGGCCTATTAAGAATACAATAGCGCATATTGCCAGGGATGCCTTGGCTATGAACTTGCTTACCTTGACCAGCTCTTTTTGCAAGGGGCTCTTTTCTTCTTTTATGCCTGCGGTGAGACCGGCTATTTTTCCGAACTCAGTGTTCATACCCGTTGCTGTTACAAGGGCTTTTCCTCTTCCATTAGTAATATTTGTGCCCATGAAGAGCATGTTATGCCTGTCGCCCAGGCTCACGTCCTTGGAAGCTATTTTCTGCTCGTTCTTGGCTCTGGGAACGCTCTCTCCTGTGAGCACTGCCTCGTCCACTTTGAGCATGGCTGATTCAAGTACGCGTGCGTCTGCAGGCACCCGGCTGCCCTCTTCGAGTATGAGGATGTCTCCTGGCACTAATTCCTCTGCCTTGATTACCTTTTCCCTGCCATCGCGTATCACTGTGGCGCGGGGGGTCATCATTTTTTTCAGGGCGTCTATGGCTTTTTCAGCCTTGTACTCCTGGAGCACGCCGATGACTGCGTTGATTATTACTATGAAGAGTATTATTCCTGCATCTATTGATTCTCCGAGCAAGAAGGCTATGACTCCTGCTATTATCAGGATAATAATCATTAATTCCTTGAACTGGTTGAGGAACCTGTGCAGAACAGTGACTTTTTTCTTTGCTGCGAGCCTGTTCCTGCCATACTTCTTGTGCCTGTACTCTACTTCCCTGGCACTGAGCCCGTCGTGTTCTGAGCTGGCAAGATGCTTCACTGCTTCCTCAGAAGACATGTCGTAATACAAGTACGCTCTCACCTCTTATTCTCCTAGTTAAAACTCATATATTATTTCATGATAAGTTATTTATTAATTTTTTGAAAATAGGTGTTTTGTAGAAAATCTGCGTCTGTGCCATTGTTTGCCTTGTTAATTTTTTTGTTAACAATGCAAGGCCCGGCGTAGCTGACTTTGTTCCTACAACTTTAGTTTAGGGTTAAAGTCAGCGAAGCAGGAGATTTTCTACAAACCCATAAAAAGCATTACCTTTATATATCTTTCTTGCCAGTTATTATTTTATTAGTAAAAAAAGAGGATGTTAGATGAATAAAAAAGCCTCTTTAATAGGGGTATTACTGGCACTGTTTCTATTTATGAACAGTTTTCTGTCATCAGCAGCGTGTTCTTCTGCCCAGACCCCTGGCATTGTGCCTGATGATTATTTTGAGATTCCTGAGAACGAGCTTTTTGTGCATGACTTCAACCTTTCCAACATGGACGAGGAAGAAGTGTTCTTTACTGCAGCTCCTCTTAGTGAGGGTAATGACGGCTTTTCTGACATGAGCATTTCCTCTGCCGGAGTGCTGAGGTTTACTCCTGAGAGTAGGGATGTGGGTTTGTCGCGGGTTGCTGTAATCGCTGCTCTGGACGACTGCGCCGATACCCTGGTGGTTACTTTTAATGTGCTTGACAAGCCTGACATTGCTTCTTTTAAGCCCCTGGATTCTTCTTTTCTTATGAACCAGACAGAAACTGTTGTTTTTAGTGTAACCGTGGCCGGAGCTGACAGGGACGAGAACCTGAGTTATGGTTATGAATGGTTCCTGGACCATGAACTCCTGGCGGGCAGTGTTAACAAGACCTTTTTTGCTTTCAGACCCAGCTATGACTTGTCAGGCATGCACATAGTGGAGGTAAGAATTGTTAATAATAGGGGTCTTTCAACTACCAAGACATGGACTGTTCAGATATCAAGGGTTAATCGTGCGCCTGTGCTTATACGTGAGGTTCCTGGCTTCATGGTGTTCAGCGATACGGGGAGTGGTGCTTATGATCTTGACGATTACTTTGTTGACCCTGAGGGAGGCCTGCTTAGCTATGATTACAGGCGTGTTGAGCCAGGTTTTGAGTTAAAAAGAGTAGTGTATGCTAATGTCAGCGTAGGGTTAGAAGAGGGTTTTGTGACTTTCAATCCCTTGACTGGTACGGGGGGGTATGCTTATTTTGTGTTCACAGCCACTGATCTTCTGGGGGAGAGCGCTGACAGCAATATTGTAAGGGTTGACGTGATTAGTCCTGGCAGTGTTGAGACTTATAGTTATTCTTCTGAAAAGGATTATTGCGGTGATTATGTGTGCGGCGCAGCTGAGGATTGCTATTCCTGTCCTTTTGACTGCGGTAAGTGCGAGGGCAGTGAGTATGCCGGGTGCAGGTCTGAGTGGAACTGCACTGAGTGGAGTCCCTGCATGCCTGCAGGTTTTATGGTGAGGAACTGCTCTGACCTTAACAACTGCGGTGATAACCGTACCAAGCCCGACGAGGTAGTCGCGTGCATGTACACAGCCACTTGTGATGACGGCTTAAAGAACGGCATTGAAGAGGGTGTTGATTGCGGTGGTCCCTGCGATGAGGTTTGCCCTTCTTGTGATGACAGCATTATGAACCAGAACGAGACAGATGTTGACTGCGGCGGTCCTTGCCAGGGCTGTCCAGGCGGTATGAGCTGCCTGAGGAACAGGGATTGTGCGAGCCTGAGATGCGAGTACCTGGTATGCACTACTGCGAGTTGCAGTGATGGTATCAGGAATCAGGGAGAGGAGGGTGTTGATTGCGGTGGTCCTTGTAATGAGAGGTGCGGTAACTGCTCTGACAACATCCAGAACGGCGATGAGAAAGGCATTGACTGCGGTGGCATGTGCAGGCCCTGCCCGTCCTGTAGTGATGGCTTGAAGAACGGCGATGAAACCCTGGCTGACTGTGGAGGGAGTTGCAGGTCTTGCACGTCAGGAGAGTATGTCCGGGCATTCCTGGTATGGTTCATAGTCCTGGTAGTGATTATTGGTCTTATTCCTCTTTTCCTGCTAGGATACTTTTTTTACCTGCTGGCGCATCCTGAAAAGGCGCGCGTGCTCTTTGAGTCCTCTGTTGGGTTCACTTTTCTGGTTGGAGCGAATCGTTTCTTCAGAAGGTTTAGGAAGCTGAGGAAGAAGACGCCCGTGCTCCCTGAGGCGGCTGCCAGGGAGTTCTTGTCAGGTCTTTCTGAGATAGAGAAGCAGGAAGATTTAAGTGACAGGGCTTTGTACTCTGAGATAATCCGGGTTTACAAGCAGCTGATCGGCCTGCCTGAGGATTTTGACAGGAACATATTTAATATGAAGCTCAGGGCTTCTAAGATGCCTGTGTTTATGAAGATTCTTTTTGCAGGTTTCTTTAACAAGGCAGACATCTTGTCCATGGGCACCTTTGTTGCGTCTGAGGAGAAGCAGGACCTGTTTGTTGAGCTGAAGTTTTTGCTGAACGAGCTGGGAAAGGGATAAATATTTAAAATTTGGTTTATTTGTTCTGTTTATGAGAATAATCGCTGACTTGCACATCCATTCCAGGTTTTCCCGTGCGTGCAGTTCTAGGATTAATATTCCTAATATTGAGAAGTGGGCTGGGGTTAAGGGTCTTGGCCTGGTGGGCACTGCTGATTTCTGCCATCCTGAGTGGCAGGAGGAGTTAAAGAGGGAGTTGGTTGAGGATAATACCGGCATCCTCAGGACCAGGGAGGGTTTTCCTTTTGTGCTCCAGAACGAGATAAGCCTGATATACACTCAGGGCCGTGGCAGGAGGATTCATCTTGTTTTACTGGCGCCTGACTTTGCAACTGTTGACAGGATTACTGCTTACCTGAAATCCAGGGGCCGGGTTGATTATGATGGCAGGCCCATTTTTAACATGTCCTGCATTGAGTTTGTTAAGGCTATGAAAGAAATATCTGATGATATTGAGATTATTCCTGCTCATGTGTGGACTCCTTGGTTCGGCTTGTTTGGCAGCAAGACAGGTTTTGACAATGTGGATGAGGCTTTTGGCGACCAGAGCAGGCATATTCACGCTTTGGAGACAGGGCTTTCATCTGACCCTGAGATGAACTGGAGGCTGTCTGGTCTTGACAAGTATAACCTAGTGAGTTTTTCTGACAGCCACAGCTTTTGGCCTTGGCGTATTGGCAGGGAAGCCACTGTTTTTGAATTTGATGAGTTGACTTATAATAACTTGATAAGAGCCATCAGAACTGGTAAGGGCCTGGTTGAGACCATTGAGGTTGACCCGGCTTATGGCAAGTATCATTTTGATGGCCACAGGAAGTGCGGTGTTAGTTTCAGCCCTGAGGAGGCGCGCAGGCATAATAATGTATGCCCTGTTTGCAAGAAGCCTTTGACTGTTGGCGTGCTTAACAGGGTTGATTCACTCGCTGACAGAAAGAATGCAGAGATGCCTGATGCTGGGCGGCCTTTTAAGAGGATTCTCCCGCTGCACGAACTACTGGCTATTGTCTTGAAATCCGGGGTTGCCACTAAGAAGGTTTGGGCTAAGTATTATGAGATTCTTAAGGCTGGCAAGAACGAGTTTGATATTCTGCAGAATGTTCCTGAGGATGAGTTGTTAAGGATTGCTGATAAGGATATTGTTGACCTGATCATGAGCAACAGACGCGGCGGGCTTAGCATTAAGCCTGGTTTTGACGGCGAGTACGGCGTTCCCCTGGTTGGCAGTGCTGAAAGCAAGGACGAGCCTAAAGAGAGTGTTAAGCAGCCTGATTTAAAGGGTTATTTTTGAGGTTTTCTTGTTGCAAAATTCGTCGCAGCCGTTATTTACATCGCCTACACTTTTTTGGTAGGTGCGTAATGGCGTGGCGGAGCTTTACGAGTGGTTTTAAAGCGAGGAAAGCGCAGTAGGATTTTGCAACAACTTGGTTGATAGCATATTGTTATTTTCTATATAGAAAATAAATATTGCAAAAAAAAGAAAAAAATATTGAAAATTAAGTTTCTTCTAATCTTCAAGAAATAAGAATGCGGGCGGGCAAAGAGATGCCGAACACAAAAGGAGGGTAAATGAAAAGATTTGTTTTTTCAAGAACCGGGTAAGCATCCCCTGCCCGCCAAAAATATATTAAAGAAAGGAGGTGAAATAAGTGTTGTCACTCCTAAAATTTATTTATGGATTATAATATTATAATTATTGCAGAGACCTACTCCCCCTGTTAAAACCACGAATTTTGGGTTTTGGTCTCAAGAAAACCATAAAGAAAAACTTCTGTTAGAGATGTTCCAGGATCCTAGGGTCTTTTATCATCTTTCTGACCCGGTTTACAACTTGTGGAGACTCACTGTCCTTCATCTCTACAATAGCCGCTGTTAAGGCTTCAGACTCATCACAGCAACCCTTCAAAACCGCAACCCATGAATCAGCTGTTTCACAACAATCATTAAAGTTTTCCTTACACATATAAACACCCTCCTTTTTTTATTTGTTTTTTGCTATCTTTGAACCGATTACAGGCAGCATCATGTTCTCTATTCTTTCCTTGTGATACTGCGTATCTTTGAAGTCTATGAAATCACTGACAAACTCTTTCTTTTCTCTATCGAATTCTTCTGGGGGGATATTGAAATAGCAGAGTATCATAGAATCAATTACCAGTTTAAGTTCTTCTGATAATCCCTGTTCCTCTTTTATCCTGTGTATGGGTTTAAAATCTTCATACTCAGGCAACAATTCCAGCTCAATGTACTGATTTTTTATATACGCCAATGTGTTGAACAAAGTCCGAAGGCATAGGCGTTCAATTATGTGATGAACATAACAATTAGGATGTATGCATTCTTTTTTTGTCCCATTCAGTTCTGCACATAGAGGTCTAAGCTTCAAGAGGTATTTGGAAAATTTCCGGATAATTTCTTTTTTTGTAGCCCCTGTTATTTTTGTGTTTACAGGGAAGATTCCGCAATCGGTTTTAGGTATGGTTATAAACTTCAATTATTCTTCTCCTTTCAAATTAGCCTGTAGATTATAGCGGCAGGCAAGTGTCAGCGTGTGCCTTGGGACAAATCGGGATTTTAAACTGACATTACTCGCCCGCCGCATAGAATTCAGACTTGTGATGCAAACGCAAGCACTAAACAAGTGATTGCCCCTGCGCCTATGATGATTTCCCATGGCAGTTCAGAAATTTTCTTTCTTAAAACTAAGAAAGGCCCTGCGAGAGAAATCAGTGCTCCTATCAAAAAGCATATTCCCTGACAACTGAACATACCGCACCCTCCTCTTTTCATTCCAGATTTCTAAGCAGCTTTTTGAAAACCTCAGAGTGTCCTGCGTCTCTTGCAAATTGCTCGGCTTTTTCCCGGCAGGAAGAACAATTTTCTATTTGGAATAATAGTATCCAGACCTGTTCTTCAGGCAATGTTTTCTCGCAAAAAGCTTCTATTGTTTCTGGCTCAAGGCTGTGGCTGCAACCAAGGACGGGTTTTTTATGAGTATTGTTTAATTTTGTTTGTTTCAAAACGCCTCCTTATCTCTCAATGATGTTTTTTTGCATTTTTTTGCCTGGAAGTTGATTTTTTTAACTTCTTTTTTTGGAGGATAGGCGCAACAACCGTTTTGGTTTGCTCTGGATAATAGGGACTCCTAAGAGCAGATTGCTTACTCATCCTTCTTTTTCTCCTTCCCGGCTTCTGATGACACTGCTGGCTATGGGTTCTTCTTTCTCGGTTTTAACCTTTTTTCCTCTTTTTATTTTCATTCCTCTCTTTAAGTCGAGCCATAACTCCTTGAAGACGTATCTTACGCAGTACAGGAAAAGTATGATGAGCAGGAATGTGATGATAATGGATATCACGATCTCCCACGTCGTAACAGACATGATCTCTGTAATGAGGGGTTTCATCATAATATACCCCAGGAAAAAGACACTCGCTATCAATACTAAGATCATAAAGCGGTACAGTCCTTTCTGAGACCTTTTTCTCTTCATGCTCCCGGCAAGAATCATGGTAATGCCCAAGAGCATAAAACAAACATAAATCCCAATAATCTGGGTGTAAAATCCTGATAATTCAGACATATTTTTCTCCTTTCAAAAAATTTTTTTGTTAAAAAACTTGCTCTCCTGTATGTCAAGTACTGAGAGAAGACAGTCATTTAGGTTTTTCTCTTTGCTTTCCTGATCCGGCTTATAATATCCAGTATCAGGAGTACCCAAAAGACACCCAGAATAATCGCTAATGTATCTAATACCATCCTTGTGATGTTTTCACTGATTTGCGGGGTTACTTTGAACTTGACTTCTCCTTCTTCTTTTAGAGGTGACACTTCTTCTATGGTAATGCTTGGATGAGGCCAGGCTGACTTCTTGTTCCACTCATAAACCGAGTAATTCTGCCTGAGATTAAAGATGACTTGCAAAGTGTAGTCGTCGTGGCTGTATATTACAGCTCCTCCGCGGGTGAGAAAAAGGGTTCCACATACATCAAGACCTCCTTTAGGTATTACTGCGACATTGGTAAATCTGGGAGTAACAATTACTTTTTGAGGTGGTGTGCGCTTATTAACAGGATAAACAATCAGGCCTGCAATTACTATTAAGAGAAACACAGCTAAGAAAACCAGAAGCCAGATTCTTTTCTTTTGTTTACTCATTTATTTTCCTCCTTTCATATTGTTCAGAGCTTGACCACTAAAGTGGCTCCGATTACTTGTTCGTCCTCGTTTACACTTGGATGATTGATGTAGTACTTGAAATAAGCATCCAGGAATACTTGTTCAGATAATTCAATGCTTTTTGAGATGCCAAGGATTTCGCCCACACCCTTATTATCTCCAGTGATGTAGCCTTGGTTATAGTTGGGGCCGGCTCCGGTGTCAAATCCCAGAATTTTCTTATTGACTCCGAGATAGAAGTAGTGTCCGTTTAACTCTTTTAATTCAGGTATATGAGCATAGGCGTACCGGGCGTTGAGGGGAGCCACAGAGTTATGCAAGGGTGATTCAATGCTGAATATGGCTCCCCAGTTTGTCTCTTTATGTTTTGTCCAGCCAAACGGGAAGAAGGTTGGCTTTAGGCTTGGTTGCTGTCCAAGCTCAAAGGTGTAGTTCAGGTCAAGGCCCCACTCAAAATAGTCTGGCGTGATAGCAACATACACAAAGCCTCCCAAGTTTTTCTCCTGCATGCTGACACCAAATATGTCTACAGCCGCGTCATCTTGGCCAGCAAAGTCAATGCCGTCAAAGATGTACCTGCTGTCATGAGTCATTAGCAATGAGAAATCAGCAGATAAGAGATTTGTTAAGCTGAACAGGCAAATCATTAATACCAGTAAAGAAATATTTTTTAGCTTCACTTAGGACTCCTTTCATTCTCTAAGTCTAATGTTGCCGTCTTCCATGCCTGTGAGAAAGTCGGGTTTTTCAGGTACGCCCTGGAAGAATTTGCTGACAGTATTCATAATTTTTTCCCTGTATTCTCTTAATTCTTTCTGATGAACAAGACTCAATACCTTTTCTTCAGGAATGTCCCAAGAAGGCGTTATTCCCGAACCGTCACGTTCCAACACATCTCCACTGATAAAAGCCTTCTCTTCTTTGACCTCAACATCTTTTACTTTTATTATGTCTGGAGGGAGAGGACCCTTTAACCTGGCCCAGTAATGCTTTCCTTTTCTTATTTTTTGTTTTTTCATTGAAAATTCTCCTTTTATTTTTTTTTCTTTCTTTTGCTTGTAAATTGCTGCTACTATGCCAAAGAGGATGAGCAGGGCTCTGAAAATCACTGACCGGAGGCTTATCCTCTCATCTGACAACTGGAAGATTTCGAGGAGTATCACAGCGAGTCCGAGGATAGTAATAAAAATACCTATGGACAGCTGGGAATGCTTGGTTGCTTGGCTTTTTTTGGTTTTCTCCTCAAATCAATCTGCAATTTTTTTTGCATTGAGCTTGAGTAAATAAACTCGGATACCAACTCTGGGAGCGTGATTAAGATTAGGGGGGCGATGAATGGGATTATAGAGATAGTAGCCAGGAATGCGAGGGGGTACTCGCTTATTCCCTCAGAGATTTGTATTTTGTTCTTTATCTCTACACAGGATGAGACAACATAACTTATGACGAGTAGGCCTGCCCAGCACAAGAAGAAATATGTTGGCAGAACTTCTGCTTGTACGCACCTTACAGCAGCAATTGTTATGAAGATTATCATGAAGAAAGAACACGTCCAGCCAATAACCAGTGATATGCGGGTTTCCCAGTTTTTTTTTCTTGTCTTGAACCATGACGCAGCGGTTATGCAACTGATAAACGCGAATTGCCAAAGGCTAAGAAAGACAAGCCCTGCTGACAAAACATAGTTAAGGATTAATGTTTTCATTTCTTGTCTCCTTTCTTTGAATTCTTTCCCCATTCTTTGAGTTGTTTCTCGATATCTTTTATCTCTTCCTTGCATATCTCAATGAGAGCATCTCTGCCAGGAAAATCTTTTTTTCTCATCGTTTTTATTGTGCCCTTCACTTTCTTAATCCCATCTCTGAGTCTCTTAGCCACGTTCTCTCTGATTTCTTCTTCGTTTTTCATTTTAATGTTTCCAGAACCTCTTCTGTTTCTGAGTTCACTTCTTTTATGAGCTCTTCAAGAGTGGTTTCCCAGGTTTCTAAATCATCTCCCTGTGGAATGATGAATCCGATATGCTTGTTTTTTAGATCAGAATCATCTGCTCTTACAGACAGGGTAAGCCCCAGTAACAAAAGAACGATTAGAATAGAAGTTATTCTTAACTTCATGCTTGACCTCCTTTTAATCAAGTTTTTTTAGTTCCGCCTTTAATTCGCGGGCAAAGTTCATTCCTTTTTTCTCGAATGGGTTTGTTGCATTGAAGTAATCAATTATCTTTAAGCCCATCTCTTCCAGTTCTTCTAAATTATTTACAAAGAGATTGTATTCGCCTTCTTCATTCCAGCATCTTACCACGTATTTCTTCTTAAGCCTGTTTGCCAGGTTTGATAAGATTACTTCATCTACTATGTTGCTGTTGGACTCGGCGAGCAGGCTTTCATCAAGAAGTATCTCTGCTTCTACGCTGCTTGAGAATAAGAGCTTTAGAGCATCTGCTGTATCTAAGGATTCTTTGCCTATTTCTCCACTTATTGCTGGTCTGAAAACCAGTTCTCTGTTTTCTCTGGTTATCTTTAAGAATCTTAACTTGCTGCCATTTAACAGGGTTTCCTCATAGTCTATGCTGTCTGATACAGATTTTTCGTATTCTTTTACTGCCTCTCTTTCCAGCTGGAGTATGCAGACATCTTTTTCGTCGCTTACCAACACGAGCTTGTTTTCGCTGAAATTCAAGCTTGTTTTTTGTATTCTTTTCATGAACTCCTCCTTTTAATCCTTGCTTATCACTCTTAAGCCTTCAACAGGGATGGTTAAGCCGCACCAGTCTCTTAGAAGATAGCATAGGAGTTCAGGTTCATCTTTATATGTCACCCACAGCTTGTTTCCTTCTTGTTTTTCCACCAGGCCTTCTTCTCCTTTGCTTAGGTATACGATGTAGTCGTATTCTGATGGGTTCACATCATCTTTTTCAAACTCTATTCTTAGTTGTTTCAGGTCTCTTTCCATTTCCTGAATTCTTGTAATGGTTTCTGCTCTTTTCTTATATGCTTTATGGACTTCGAATTTTGTTTTGTCTGCGCACATGTAAACATCCTTGATTATTTTTTCTTGCTCGGCCTTGATATTACCGTTGATTATGAAAGCGACGCTTACATAGCCATTTTCAGCTTTGATTATCTCAGCAGGAGCTTCAATCTTTTCATCAAGTTTTTTTCGAATCATTGGTCCGAACAAGATAACTGCCAAGAAAATAATTATTACTCCTATCGCTCCTTTTTCTTGTTTTTTCACTTATTACCTCCTTTCATAAAGGTTTTCTTAAGTTTTCACGTAGTCTGTGATTATATCGCGCACTATTAGTATGAACGCTCCTAAAAGGACGAAAACACACAGGCCCGTGACAAAAGTGCCAAACCAGCCGTGCAGTTCTTTGATGCCTGAGACCTGTTCTATTAACAATCCGAATCTGTGAAAAACGAACCACATCGCATAATACATTAGTGTTGCGGCTGCTATAATTACGACGCCCAGGAATAATTTTCCAAAGAAGCCGCCGGCACGGTTTAAGAAATAATTTTTTTCTTGTTCACTCAACTTTTCTCTCCTTTAAATCCTAGTTTTTCTCCACAGAAAGGGCAGTAATAGTTTAGTTCTGCTTTTTCAAAAACACTTATGTCGTCTGTCTGCCTATCTGCGGGTTCTCCTTCAAGCACCATAAATATGCGATCGCATTTATCGCATATAATGCATTCTTTGAATCCCTCTTCCGTATTGATGTTGATGAAGCAACACATCATTTTTTTTTTAGCCATAATTGATTTTCTCCTTTTCATTGTTTTTGTTGATGATAAGCCTGCCTTACCCGTTTTTCTTCGCATTGATGGGTTAAGAAATTCCTCAGACATTCTCTTGAACAAAAAACAAACCCGTGATTGTAAAAGAAAATATTTATGAATACACTTCCTTTAAGTTTTTCTTACAACCAGTCCAGGAACACCGCTGTTTTTTTACCATCTTAATTACTTCTTCTAGGGACGCTTCTGCTGCTTCTTTTACGAGTTTGTCTATGATTTTATCAATTGAATCCCTTATTCAATAACTCATTCCTGCTTGTCCCGTACTAGCAGAACGTGTGCAAATACAAGGAATATGAGCGTAGAGAACTGGCAGACACCTAATATGCTGAATCCTAATTTGAGGTCTAGTAATTCCTTCTTGGATGTGGATATTAGAAGCGTTGCTGTAATTATTGAACTCGTAGCAATACCGACTCCTAGTTGAGAAAATACTTGTGTTAAGAAACCTCCTCTCTTATCGCTTTTTAACACTAGCCTCGCTCCCCAGATAGTCAGGGCCAGGCTTACAATTAGGAAGATTACAAATAGTTCTCCCGAGTTAATATCCCATACTCTCATTTTTTTCTCCTCCTTTCATTTTATCCTGTGAAATCAGAAATAATATCCTGTATTAATTTCACCAGGAAAGAAATTATTTCTTCTTCCCAACGCCCTATTCCTATTCCTATAATTAGAACTAGGAGCGTAGTGGCCGTTCTCTTACCCTTATACACATCGTAGATTCCCCATGTTTTTTCTATCTCCCTCACTTTTTCCTTGCTGTTCTTAAACCACAATATTATGAGCAGAATCAGCCATAGAAAAAGAACATATGTCCCCACGACAATCTCTAAGATGGTCCCCATTTAGAATACCCTCCTTTTTCTTTATTCTTAGAGAATTTTTTTTGTTTTTCCTATCTCAAATAGTTCGAGGAATTCTTCAAAATTTCTGAAAGAAAATTCGTGTTCTGTTATCCCTGGTTTGTCTTTGAACCTGACTATTCTTGCCTTGTTTTGCTCAGGTTCATACTGCCGGATCTCTATCACTTCATTTTTATCAAATACCTTATTTTTTTCTGTGATTATAATATCCCAGGTATTGTTCTTGTAAAGGTATATTTTGTATTTTCTGTTTGAGTCCTCTTCATCAATGTAAGTCATTTCCTCATGTTCTTTCTGGGCGGTTTTCTTGTATGCCTTGGCGAGTTCTGCTCCGAGGTCCGGTCCTTCGTGCTCTTTCTTTTTCTCCTCGATGCCCTCTACCTCTAATGACGCATTTTTTATGTCGCTCAAAGATTCTTTGAGTGTTTTTTCATTCATTTTTTTCTCCTTTTTGTCCAGAAGCGTCTTTTAGTCCTTTTTTAGCCTTCTTTGATTGTGCTTTTCTATCGGAGATCTGGATTATGATCCGGACTAAGATGAATACGACTGCAATGACTAAAGTTTCAATTAGTTTCAGATGCATTAATACCCTCCTCCTTTTTATTCTTAGAATTTTTTACTCAAATCACGTTTTTCAAGTTTTTCCGAGTCTTTCCGCGTAGAATTAGGTTTTTTTATATTTTCTTATAGAAATCAACCTATTTCCGTATTCAACCTTGCCTCTCCTTTTAATCCTTGAAAAAAGGGTTTTCTGGTTTTTCCAGGCTTCTTGTTGGTTTTTGTTTTTGGGTTTTCCGCTGTGGTTTTTGTGTTTTTTTTGCGAAAAATCGGTTTTTTTCCAACAATTGGTTGGTTCGTGCTTTATTTCAATTTTCTTTTTGAAATAATTTTCTTGTCTGCAATTCTAGCAGTTATGTTTTTGTGTGTGTGATTTGTGTAAATATGATTTATGCGGTTATGCTCATTTCTTGTGTTGGCACTAATAGTTTTTTCCATCCTTTACTGTTTCTTTCTTCTTTTTCTTGTATTAGTTGTTTTTCCAGCAATGCTTTTTTTATCTGGTTGCCTTTCCTGGCACTCAGGCCTAATTGCCTGTATGCCTGGCTCACAGTAAGTTCTTTTCTGCTTATTAGTTCTAAAAATGTTTTCTCCTCTTTTTCTAGCTGTTCCTGCCTGGCTTCCTGTATGCCCGAAGGCTCTTGCGAGTATATTTTTTTCAGCTCTTGAGTGTCTGCCTGCACTCCGCTATTGTTATAGATTTTTTTTAGCTCATGCATCTCCTGGTTTATGCCGTCTTCTGTGCTTGAGTTTATGGCTTTTGCAACCATGCGTTCCTGCATTAGCTTTTTCATTCTCTGGATTACGTACTCGTTACTAACATTCTTTTTCTTGAGCGGTATGTACGGTGTTTTTATCATAAAGGCTTGGTTGTGCCTTTCTGCCAGTCTTACCACTGCCTGCCCTACTTCGAGCATTGAGAAGTAGTCTCTGTGTTGTTTGAGCTGCATCATGTCAGACACGGTTGCCACGTCTCTTGGCAGGGTTTGCTGGAATGCGATTACGCAGGCGCTGTTGCCTACTACGACTTCTGAGAGTTTGCTTATGTGCTGGTCCAGTACTATCAGGCTTTCGCCGTATTCTCTCATCTCCCTGTATATCATGTCTGTTATGGTCTCTTTCACATATACTGGCTTGTCTTTTAGGAATATGTTGTGTGCTTCGTCCACTATGATTGCGTGTTCAAAACAGGCTGGTGTCATGTTCATGTTCTTTTTCATCTTATAGATATAGGTCATTAGGTACTCGCAGTAGAATTTTTTTTGCGCTGTGTTCAGGGAGTGGAGTTCAAAGATTACTCTTTTGTTCATTAGGTCTTGTACTGTCATTTCCTGGGCTCCCTTGGTGTTAAGGCATTCTCCGTAGTCTCCAAAGGTGAGCATGTGCGCTATTCTGGTGGCACTGGTCAGCCATTCTGATTCTCTTCTCTTGTTTCTGGCGTGGTTTTCTTTTTCTTCGAGCCGGTCTCTTATCTGGTACCAGGTCGGGTAGTTTTCTGAGCCTTGGTATACCTTAAAGTCCCTGAAGGCCTTGTCCATGGTTTCTGCAAGTATTTTTGCTGTTCCGTGGCTCGCGCTAAAGCTTTCTATGATTACGTCTGAGATTATGCTTATCCATTCCTTGGGAGGCACTCCTTGGGGCGGCTTGTTTATGTTTACTTTGAAGCTGTTGCTCGTGGTGCTGTTCCCTATGGTAAAGAGCATCATGTCCGGGTCTATGAGCATTAGTGGCCTGAAGCTTTTTTTCCAGTCCATTATTATAAATGGTTTTTGATTGGTAATGAAATTTTTTATTATCTGGTATGAGAGCGTGGTTTTTCCTGAGCCGCTCATTCCTGTTATGCATACGTGTCTCTGCCAGTCGCTTTCCCTGAGGTTAAAGGTTTGCAGGGTTTGTCCTGCATAGTAGACCTTGCCTATGGGGTATTCTCCATTCAGGGCCTGCTTGACAGGCGGTTCAAGAAGGATTTGGTTTTTTAGGACTGCCTGGTCAACGTATTTTATGTAGAGCGCGTGTATGAACCTGGCGATCTCTCTTTTTTTCTCTAGTTCTTCTGCAAAGCTGTAGTTCATGTAGAGCCTGTCTATCCTGGTGCCCATTATAGGTTTCAGCTTCTTGCTCATTTCTTCTATGCTTGGCAGGTCTTGCATTTTTTTTCTCCTCTTTTTGTTTTCTTCTCTCTGGGGCCCTGAAGCTTATTCTATCATGTTTTCCAGGGCGTTGAAACCGTCTCTTTTCTCCCTGAACTCTCTGAGTTGTTCTCTGAGTTCTTTTTTCAGGGCAGAGATGTCTCTCCATGCGTTGAGTTTTTCTTGTGATTTGGCTTCTTCTATGTCCACGATTTTTCTTTTCAGCTCTATGATTTCTTCTGCCTGGAGGTCATCTTCTTTTTCTGTTAAGAAGTTGTTTATCTTGAGCCCAAGCTTGTCAAAGTCGTGGAAGATTTCGTCTCTCAGTGCTTCTCTTTCTTGGATTAGTTTTTCTATGTCTTGTATTACTTCTCTTATTGAGCCTAGTTTCTTGTCGTGCAGGTTTTTGAACACGTATTCTACTTCCAGGTTGCTGTCTTTTTGTTTTCTTTTCATAAGCACGTAGCAGTCGTCTAGATCTTGTATAAATCCTTTGAGCAGGTTGGAGTATTGCATGGTCATTAGCTATCCCCCTGTTTATATTTACTAAATAGTAGCAACGAATACTTGTTTTATTTATAAAGTTTTCGGAAAAATCCTGATTATACCGCAATATCTGCGGAAAATGTGTGGAAAAGCCTGATTCTGCAGCAATAAAAAAACAAGCGATTAAAAAATAATTAAACCAGGATGCTCCCCTTACAAACCACTCTGCAAACCAGGACTCCTTAATAAACTTTGCTAAAAGAAAATACGTAGAAACTAACATCTTCCGCGCTGGAAAACCCAAAATAACAAAGAAGGCTGTCTCTGCATTAAACCGATTTGCCCTGAGCCCTGGCAGTGCTAACAACTTAAAGAGGCCAATGTTCGCAAACCCCAATCAGGTTTGTCGCATAACCCTACTACGTTTTGCTCGCTTTGCTCGCAAAACTCCGCCGCACCTTGCAAGTTTACAATTTTAATTGTAAGCCCCAAAAACTTGTTTTTGATGGTTCACGTTGTAAACATTGCAATTGAAGGTAACGACGCGGTATGCGACAAACTCCAAGCAATACCTTTATAAGCCAACACTCCCTCTGAAAATATATGGCGGTAAAATACAAGAAGAAATGCATCTTGTGCAAAAAAAACTATGTGCTCGTGAGCAAGCGCTCTAGGAGCCCCCCCATATGCTATGAGTGCGAAAAAGTCCAGATGAAAGGAGAAATAGAAGATTCCAAGCTGAAAAAACTCCTTGGCATCCCAGAAGAATACTATAAGAAGAACTCTTTCTTAAGAAGAATAAAGATTTACTGCCACAAATACGGCAGTCTAAGCCAAAAACAAATCACAGCCTTTAAAGAAGTTCTGAAAAAAATAAAGGACAAAGAAGGCAAAAAAAAGTAGCGCCAGCGGCAGGACATTCAAAAAAACTAATATTTTCTTGGGTAAAAAACACAGTTTTTTGTTTGAACCTGCAATGTCCGAAGACAGTCGCTTTCGCAAATGCAAAAATCTGTTCGAGGCGACCGCAATACCGGATTATGCGACGCTGGCATGATTTTTTGAATGCCGGGTTGCATGCTCAAAAACTGTATAACCATTTTTGTTGTATGCGACGCTGGCATGATTTTTTGAGTGATGATTATAAGAAAAGGTTAATAGATTAAAAAGTTTTCTGTAAAAAATACTAGAAGAAATAAAAAAGAAATAATTTAAAACAGTTTTATGCAGGCACCTTGAACACAGGCGGTCTGTTCTTGTCAAGGACTGTAACGCTGAAGGTCTGCTTGTCCTCGAACTCTCCGTCGCTAACGATTACTGTGACTGTGTATTCTCCTGCGTCGTCATAAGTGGTTGTGTAGCTCTCTGAGTTCATCCATCCCTTTATGGTCACTTCCAGGTCATCGTCTTCCCTGTCACTTGCCTTGATTGGCAGGGTTATGGCGTCGCCTTCGCTCACAGTAATGTCCTTGATTTCTTCAAGTACAGGAGGTGTGTTCTTGTGCGTGATGGTTAGTGTGAACCTCTTCTTGATTGCGGATTCCCCGTCGTTTGCAACCACGCTTGCTTCGTACACGCCGGCGTCTCCTATGCTTGTCTTCCACACTCCTTGGTCGTTGAAAGGCTCTGAAAAGATTATGGTCACATCGTCGCCGTCTGCATCAGATGCTTCGGGGTTAAGGGAAACTATCTCGGTTTCCATGGCAGTTATCTGATCTGGGACCCCGCTGATTTCAGGCGCCCTGTTAACGTTGAGTATTCTTATTTTCACTGCCTCGGTTGTGGTCTTGTCTTTGTCCCTGGCGCTGATTTGCACGCTGTACTCTCCTGCGTCTTCAAAGCCTGTTTCATAAGTTGATGATTTCATGAACCCAGAGTACTCCACGATTATGCTCTCGCCTTCTGGGTCGTAGATATTGCAGTCCAGGCTTATCTTTTCGCCTTCGTCAACAATGATTTCTTCTGGGCACTCCACTACCGGCGCCATGTTGCCCTTATGGATTATTACGAGCACGTCCTGCTTGGTCTCTGCTTTTCCGTCGCTCGCAGTGACTGTTACTAGGTATTGCCCCTGGTCTCCTATGTTGGTCTGCCACCTGCCATTCTCATTAAAAGGCTCTGTAAAGAAGTAGCTTACTGCGTCTCCGTCAGGGTCAATTGCTTCTGGCCTGAGCTCTACCAGGTCGCCTTCAGTGGCTTCGATTACTATGCCCTGTTCTGGTATCATGAGCTCTTCTTCCTCTTCTAGAGGAGTTTCTTGTTCTTGTTCAGCAGTCTCGTTCTGCAAGGTCAGGTTTATCGTGTATTCCTGGCCTGTCTGGTTGGGCAACTGCATCCCGTACTGGCATCCTGATATTATGAGTGCTGCCAGCATTATAAGAACCAATAATGTTTTTGTATTCATTTTACCACCCGAAATTTTTTTAGGATAAGTTTTCCTTTGGCTTTTTGCTCTTAGAGCAAATAATTGTATAAGAACAAAGTATATAAAGTTTTCTATTCTGAAGTAGGGACAGCTATTCGAGGGTTTTGTCAAACTCCTTTAAAAGTTCTTTCTGCTTCTTAGACAGGTTTTCAGGAACCTTTACGTTAATCCTTATGAGCTGGTCGCCCCTGCCATAACTGTTCAGATGCTTAACACCCGCGCCTCTCATCTTAAGAACCGTTCCTGGTGTGGTGCCAGGAGGAATCTTCAGGTTCGCCTCGCCCTCAATGGTCGGCACCTTGATCTTGTCTCCAAGCACTGCCTGGGCAAAGCTTATGTCCTGCTCTAACACCAGGTCGTCGCCCTGCCTCTCAAACAATTCATGGGGCTCCACGTGTATCACCAGGTACAGGTCGCCTGGCCTCGCACCCCTGTAGCCTGCTTCTCCTTCTTGTGCCACTCTAAGCCTTGCACCTTCCATGATGCCCGCAGGAATGTCCACTTCTATGGTCTTGGTCTTCCTTACCATGCCTGAGCCGCCGCACACATCACACTTATCGGTTATTACTTCGCCGCTCCCCTGGCAGCGCCTGCACGTGGTGTTGGTCTGGAATATGCCAAAAGGAGTCCTCTTGGTCTCGCGATAGATGCCAGTGCCCTTGCACTCAGGACACTGCTCAACTCCTGAGCCGCCCTTTCCATTGCATGCCTCGCACACATCATTCTTAGTAACCTTGATTTTCTTCTTAACACCATTAACTGCTTCTTCCAAACGGATAATAATTTCATGCGCCAAGTCCCTGCCACTACCTGCGCGGCGAGAGCGCGTTGAGCGCCTGCCAAAACCGCTTCTGCCTGAGAAAAAAGTGTCAAATATATCATCAAAATCAAATCTGCCAAAACCAAAATCCGAGAAGTCAAAACCTGAGAAGTCAAAACCGCTGAACCCGCCGGCTCCTGCTCCGGCACCGCGCTCCAGACCTTCTGCGCCGTACATATCGTACATCTTTCTCTTCTCATCATCACCCAGCACAGAAGCAGCCTGGTTTATCTCCTTGAACTTCTCCTCGCTGCCAGTCTCCTTGTTCAGGTCAGGATGATACTTCTTAGCCAGCCGCTTATAAGCCTTCTTAATATCAGCCCTTGAAGCGTCCCGGCTCACTCCGAGTATATTATAATAATCCTTTTCTGCCATGTTAACCAGGGTTTTATGTTGTTAATTTTAAATCTTATGGTTGGAAGGGGTTGCATTCAAAAAGTTTGTCTGTGCCATTGTTTGCCAATTTTTTGCACGCTTCGCTTAAAAACTTGACTAAAAGCAAGCAACTCCTAGTTCTAAAAAAAGAACCGGAGTTCCTTATTATTAAATCTGTGGGACTAAGCACCTGAACGGTGCGCATGTTGCACTTTGCGTGTCAACTGAGCGTGCTCAGAAAACCTTTGTTTTCTGGCACCCCCAAAAAGCTATGGTTTTTGACGGTAACCAGTTGGGCCAGACGAAGCTTATCTGTGTTCCTAAACTTCTGTTTAGGGTTATGGTAAGTGGAGTAGGACTTTTTAGGCGCAACCTGTTGAAGTGGTTTATTGCAAAATCACTATGATAATGAAAAGCGACCTCAACTATTTCTCCACGAGAGCCGCTCTCCCTTTTCTAACACAGAGGCTTAAAAATCAATATAAAAAAAGAATTTTCAACCCATATAACTCGGTCTGCCAGCAGCACTCACACCTTCTGCTGGTTTTCTGCCTTTGTCTTTGCTCTTCTTCCTATCCTTGGTCTTTTTGCGCGCCTTTTTCACGTGCTGAGGCACTTTTATCTTGCCGAACTTCTCCTCGTACTTCTTAATATTGTCCTGCATGGTTTTCAGGAATTCCTTGGCAGCATACGGCTCAAGCAGCACAGTCTTATGGTTTATTATTAGCTGCGGCTTGTTGTCATGCGTGAACTGCGGGAACAATCCCTTGAAGTCAAGCACGAACTTCTCTGCTTGGTGCGACAAGGTGTATTGGTTGGCCAGCAACGGACTGTTATCCAGGTTCTGTATTGCTGACATCTCCTTAACTTCTTTTTCTGGCATTTTTTATCACCATATCCTTTAGCAAAGGATTACTTTTTCTTGCTGTCTTTCTCGTCTTTTACTTCCTCGAACTCCGCGTCTACAACATCATCCTCTTCTGGCTTGCCTTTTTTTGCTTTGGAACCTGCTCCTGCTTGGGCTCCTGCTGCGCCCTGCTTCTTAGCTTGCTCTTCTGCCACTTTCTGGTACAGCTCTGTGCTCATCTCCTGTATTTTTGTATTCACTTCTTCGGTCTTCTTTTTTATGGCGTCCATGTCTTTCTTTTCAGGCTCTAACAGTTTTTTCAGTTCTTCAATCTGCTTTTTTACATTTTCAAGCTTTTTCTTGTCAACCTTGCCCTTGAGCTCCTTGAACAGCTTTTCTGACGTGAACACAAGGGTGTCTGCCTTGTTTATGGTCTCTGCTTCCTCTTTTTTCTTCTTGTCCTCTTCTGCATGGGCTTGTGCGTCTTTTCTCATCTTTTCAACTTCTTCTTCTGATAGGTTGGTGGTTGCAGTGATTTTTATGCTCTGCTCCTTGCCTGTTCCCAGGTCCTTTGCATTCACGTGCACTATGCCGTTGGCGTCGATGTCAAAGGTTACTTCTATCTGGGGCACTCCGCGGGGTGCCGGGGGTATGCCTACGAGGTCGAATTGTCCCAAGAGCTTGTTATCAGCTGCCATGCTCCTCTCTCCTTGGAACACCCGTATGGTCACTGCGGTCTGGTTGTCAGCTGCCGTGCTGAAAACCTGGCTTTTCTTGGTCGGAATAGTAGTATTTCTCTCTATGAGCTGGGTGAACACGCCTCCCAAGGTTTCTATTCCCAGGCTAAGCGGCGTCACGTCGAGCAATAGCACGTCTTTTACTTCTCCTGCCAGGATGCCTCCTTGTATGGCTGCTCCCAGTGATACTGCTTCGTCAGGGTTCACGCTCTTCTCTCCTTCCTTGCCTGTCAGGCCTCTGACCAGCTCCTGCACTGCAGGAATCCTGGTGCTTCCACCTACCAGTATGACCTTGTCTATGTCCTTGGCTTTTACCTTGGCGTCTTTCATTGCGAGCTGGGTGGGTATTTTCAGCTTTTCCAGTATGTCGCTTATCATGCTCTCGAACTTGGCCCTTGTGAGCTCCATGTTCAGGTGCTTGGGCCCTTGCTTGTCAGCAGTCACAAAAGGCAGGTTAATAGTGGTTTTTACCTTGCTTGAGAGCTCTATCTTGGCTTTTTCTGCTGCTTCTTTAAGCCTCTGATGAGAAGTCTTATCGTCTTTAAGGTCTATGTTGTGCTCTTTTTTGAAGTCCTTGGCCATCCAGTCAACCAGTATTGCGTCTATGTCGTCTCCTCCGAGCTGGTTGTCCCCGTTAGTGGCTTTAACTTCGAACACACCTTCTCCTAGTTCCAGGATTGAGACGTCAAAAGTGCCTCCTCCAAAGTCAAAAACCATTATGGTGTGGTCATGACCCTTGTCCAGGCCGTACGCCAGGCTGGCTGCTGTTGGCTCGTTAATGATTCTTAGAACTTCTAAGCCTGCAATCTTGCCTGCGTCCTTGGTTGCCTGCCTCTGGGCGTCCTCAAAATATGCTGGCACTGTTATAACTGCTTTTTTTACTTTTTGTCCCAGGTAATCCTCTGCGTCTTTTTTGAGCTTTTGCAGTATCATAGCGCTTATCTCCTGGGGCGTGTATTCCTTGTCCCAGATTTTTACCTTATGGTCTTCTCCCATGTGCCTCTTAATGCTTGCAACAGTGTGGTCTGGGTTGGTTATAGCCTGGTTCCGGGCCATTCTTCCCACCAGCCTCTCACCGTCGTCTGTTATTGACACCACGCTGGGAGTGGTTCTTTCTCCTTCTGCATTAGGAATAATAACTGGCTTTCCAGCCTCTAAAACGGCTACAGCACTAAAAGTGGTTCCTAAATCGATTCCAATAACTTTTTCTTTGCTCATTTTTATACCTCCTCTTCTTCATGCTTCTTATTTTTTTGTTTATTGCCTTGTTTTTTTGCTTTTGCAACTTTTACCTTGCTCGTTCTCAGCACCTTGTTGTTGAGTATATATCCTTTTTGCATTTCTTCAAGCACTGTGTTCTCTGGCTTGTCGCTTTCCTCTGTGAGCAGGGCTTCATGATAATAAGGATCAAATTTTTGTCCTGTTGCCTGTATTCTTTTCAGGCCCTGGCATTTCAGGGCTTCTACTAGTCTTGAATATATTAGTTCTATTCCCTTGTAGAACTCGTCTTTTTTCTTATGGTTCTTTAATGCGAGCTCAAAGTCGTCCAGGACTGGAAGCAAAGACCTGATTACTTCTTGGCTTGCGCTCTTGGCATAATTACACTGCTCCTTGTCAACTCTCTTCTTATAATTCTCAAACTCTGCCTGCACTCTTTGGAGCGTTTCAGTCATTTCTCTAAGCTTTTCTTCTGTATCATCTGATTTTTTTTCAGCAGGCTCAGTTTTATGTTTTTTTTCTTGTTTTTTCTTTTTTGACATGTTCTATACCCCCAAAAGCTGTATTAATAAAATTATACAAAAATAAAATAATTTTAAATTAAATAATTTTAAGTTTCTATGGATTCGATGTATCCCTGCATAAATCCCTGCTCTTCAGGTGTTATGAGGTCGTCATTCACCATTTCAGGCAGGTTCCTGAGGTTGTATATGTATTCATCCTCAGATATTTCATCTATATCTTTGGGTGGAAATTCCATATTCTCACCTCCTTATACAGTTATAAGATTTGTTTAGCCGTGTTTTTTATTAACTTATTTTTTATTAGTTAAACTTATTTAATCTCTATTTTCTTGGTTTTTTCCTCTATTTTTTGTGGCTCTTTCTTAGGTATTTCGACTGTTAGCACTCCATTCTTGTATTCGGCTTCTGCTTTGTCTGCATTTACTTCTGTAGGTATTGGAATGCTTCTGTAAAAGCTCTTGCATCTGCTTTCATACCTGTAATAGCCTTTTTCCTTGTCTTCATCTTCAGTCTCTTCTTTTTGCTCGACTTTTACCTCAATTTTGTCATCATTTACCTTCAAGTCAATGTCTTCTTTGTTAACCCCAGGTATTTCCATCCTTGCAATAACGCTCTTGTCTGTTTCTGAGAGGTCTGTCACAGGGCTTCTGTATGGTGCTAATTTAGACTTACCTTTTCCATGGGGTAATAGTTGTCTTTTTGGTCTGCCCCAAAAAGCATTAAATATGTCTTCAAAATCTTCAAGCGGGTCCCAGTATCTCATTTTTATCACCTCCTTGTGTTAAGTTTTGGTTTTATTACATCCTTATTTCTGTTGATTACAAAAAAGCATACCTCGTTGTTTACAGCGAGGATTGGTCTTCTTTT
>CAYRRQ010000003.1:0-29750 GCA_964426715.1 uncultured Methanosarcinales archaeon | reverse complement strand
TTTATGCTTTTTTGTACTAACATACCTCGTCCTTTAGGGCGAGGTTGTTGATTTTTTAATTGCTTCTTCAAAAGCATCAACCATTTCCTGGTCTATGTCTGTTAGGATGATTTTTTTTAGGCTTTTAAAATCTGTTTCATTTATTGCTTTCATAATGGTCCTGGCTGCTTCTGATTTGTCAAGCCCGCCTACTCCTGTGCCCATGCCAGGAATTGCCAGGCTTTGAAAGCCCTGTTTTTCTGTTTCTCTTAAAGCCGCCCTAGCAGCAGAGAGCACCTTATGAGCATCTGTCCTCTCACCAGGGTTGTGCATGGTAGGAGCATGAATCACTTTTTTGCACACCAGGTCGCCTGCAGTAGTGGTAGTTGCATGTCCTACCTGGATCGGAGCCTGATTCACTATCTCTTCTTCTATCTTGCTTCCCCCCACCCTCTTAATGAATCCTGCTACTCCGCCGCCCATGTAGCCAAAGCTGTTCGCAGGGTTCACTATGGCCTCAACATCAATTGTTGTAATGCTGGCTTTTCTTACTTCTACTAATGGTTTTCTACGGACTTCCATTTTATCATATAGTAATCCTGGCTTATTAAAAAAGGTTGTGCTGACACCCCCTACTCCGAAAAACATATAAAATCAGGTTGCTTCATAATAAAATAATAAAAAAAGAGGTGTTTTGTTGAAACCAGTAATCCCGCCTGCACCTTCTGACAAAGACAAGGAAAGTGATGAGCAAGACAAGAAGGGCTTTGATTCAGATAAGGGTTCTGACCTGGAAAAAGGTTTTATCAGGCCGGACCAGGACCTGCCTGGGTTTGAAGAGCATGAATTAGGAGGTAAGAACAGGGCTGATGAACCCAGCGAGAAACATGAATTATCTGGGGAGGACAAGGGCCCTGAAGGAGGGATAGGAGGGCTTTCTTTTGACGTGGTTCACAAGATTATACGAGTCACGTGCCTGATATCATTGATTGTATGGTTCATTATCATAATCTCCCTGAGCATTATTACGCGCTCTGACCCTTTTAACACCCTGGTAGGATTGTCTCCTGTACTCCTAACCATAATCGTGACTTACATACTGGTTGACAAGTATCACTTGGAGTCAGGCTTCTTAATGGTTTTCCCGTTAATATTCACAGCCATCTTGTTTGTGCTCGGAGTGGCAGGCTTGCTTAAGAGTATTGATTACAAGACTCTGAGCAGTGTTAATATCATCTTCGGCTTGTTATTCGAGGCAGCAATTATAATACACTACAGTATGCTCAGGCATCATAAGAAACATGAAAAGGAGGCTCCTCCTGAGAACAAGCAGTTCATAAGCCTGGAAACAGAGGAAGGGGTTAAGACTTTTGTGAGCAGCATAGAGGACAAGTCCAAGGCTATCAACGCGGCCATTGGTAGGGTTTACAGTGTTCGCAGGGGCGGTAGCCAGCAGATAAGGAAAAAACTAAAGATTGATGCTGAGCACTACAATGAGTTCAACCAACTGAGAGAGCAGGAGCCTGATAAGAGGAAAATCACTGCAGTCAGGTTATTGAACAAGATAAAAGACAGGCTTGAATTACTGCAAAAACCTGAAAAAGAGGTTTTTGATAAGGACGACCTTGAAGGACTGCTCAACCTTAAAAGAGATGACAAGGGTAAGGACAAAATCATTGACGTCCTTATCAATAATGACAAGGACCCGATAAAAGCTTATTATGAAGGCGCCCTGGAATTCTGCGATAACGCGCTTAAGCAATTAGGAGAAAAGAAATAAGGAGGAGAATCTTAAAAAGAATAGTTGTTTGAAACAGCGATTTTTAATCCTTTAACGACTCCTCAACTATCTTAATCTCTTTCTTAGTCAAACCATACAGCTTATAAACTTCCTGATCAATTTCTTCATCTAATTTTTGAATTTCTCTTTGTAAACGAGCTTTTTCGTCTGTTGTTTTGTTTTTAAGTTGTTCTAATTTCTTAATCAAAATGAGCATATTATCTACTAATGAGCAGATTTTTTCTTGAGTTTTAATATCAGGGACTTTTATAGGAAACTTCTTTGCATTCTGTATAAGTATTTTCTGGAATAAGTTTTTAGATTTATCAAGATACTTCTCTGTATGATAGAAGTTCATTAACTTAGAATTAAGCAATGCTAAGAGATACTTTATTTTTAATTTCTCTTCATCTTTTGTTAAAATATTAAAACCTATTTGGGCATTAATTAATTCTTCTTCTGTAAATCCAGCATAAATCCTCAGTGGTTTCCCACTTACTATTTGCCTTAGAACTATATGTGGTTCTGTGAAATATTTTTTTTCTCTCGGAGCACCTAACCACTCACCATATTTAATCCAATTCTTACCATTCCAGAAAATCCCATAACGAACTATATCAGCCCCAGATAGTAATTTTTTGTAAGTCTCATCTCTTTTTGAATCAGCATGGAAAGCCTTGCCCTTAATTTGTGCTTGAGAATGTCCTTTGTATTTATCATAGGGGGTAATGCCTAAAGAAAAGTCCGCTAATTCAATTAATGAGGTTGTATCTTTCTCTATCTTCTTTAATAATTCTTGAATCTCCTCACTTGCAAAGATGTTGAAAACATAATTTTCATTTTTCTCCCATGAAGATTGTTTAACTGTGAGTTTTTGTTTTGCTGATTCCTTACTTACTTGAACTACTTTGTCATCACGATCATAAAGTAAGATGTCTGTTTTTGCTGTTCTCGAAGAGTCTTTTTTCTTGAACACCAAAATAATAGTTTCGACTTTTGCATCTTCAAAAACATTATCGGGCATTCTAACTATTTTAATTAAATCTACTCTGTCGAGTAATAATCGCCTCATTTTTGTATATGAACTATTAAAGAGAATTGAATTTGGTATAATAAAACCAAAATATCCCCCATTCTTTAATAATTGAATTGCTCGTTCTACAAAAATAGAGTACAAATTTATTCTATTTTCAGCGGTTTTGAATTTATCAAATAGTCCATCTACTTGCTTTGGAGGCATACCTTTAATATCAACGTATGGAGGATTTCCAATGACTACATCAAAACCGCCTTCTGCCATTATTTCTTTAAATTCAGAATCCCAATCAAAAGCTCTTTTATCTGCATACTTCTCTTCATCAAATAAACTATTCCCTACTTTAATATTCTCTTGCAGTGTTGGGAGCCTGTGTTTTTTCTCAGTAGCTTTTAATAATAAGTTTAGTTGTGCTATCTCTACTGCTTTTGGGTCTAAGTCTACGCCAAAAATGTTTTTCTTCATTATCTCTATTTTTCTTCCATAAGTCGCAGAAGCCCCTGTTAAATCCAGTTTGGTCTGGTCTACATCTCCATTTTTTTGCTTGTCTAAGGTTACTAAGTAGTCAAAGGCTTTCATTAGGAATGAGCCTGAGCCGCAGGCAGGGTCAAGAACTTTTATGTTTTTCAAATCAAATTTTTTGTTCTTTGCCAGTTCTCCTATTGTATTCTTAACTATGTAATCCACTACGTAAGTAGGAGTATAATAGATGCCTTGCTCTTTCCGATGAGCTTTTCCTGAGGTGAGCTTTGCTCTCTTAGGTGTTTTTTTGAGAATGTGCCCTAAGTATTGTTCGTACATGTTTCCAAGAACATCAGCGTCTATTGCTCCGAAGTCGTAATGCACTGTGTTGTCTGCTGTTTTGAACAATCCTCTGATAATCTTTTCAAGAACCTCGTCGTCTATTTCTAATTCTTCGCATAAATGTTTATCAAATAATTTGCTATTATAATCCTCGTCTATTTTTCTGAATAATTCATTCAACTTCTTGTATGTTCTCCTGTGCTTATCTTCTCTTATAAGGGCTTGTAGTACTGGTGCTTCAAGTTTCTTATCTTCGAGTGTTCTTATGAATATTAGTCTGTCCAGTATTCTTTGTACTGCTTCGTCTAGTTCATCTCCTGTTAATTCTTTTTTCGCATTATTTTTCAGAATGTTTTTTGTAAGTTTTTCTCTGAATTTGGTTAAGTCAATGAGTAGTTGCTTGTCTACAGGTATCTTTTTTGCTTTCTTCCCCCATTTCTCTGCTTCTTGGTCTATTACTCCTTTTTCCAGGCTTTGCCTTGATAAGAGCCAGAGTTGTTCAAACCTGTCCAGGAATTGATGATATTTTAGGCCGAAGAACATGTTTTGCAGGGGATTCTTTAGTTTCCATTCTGCATTAAAGACTTTTATTCCTTCAAAGTCTGTTAGGACCGCCCAGGTTGCTCCTTTGTGCCAGGCATAGTTTATTGCTTGCTCAGCATATTCAACTTTGTCCAAGTCTATTTTCAGTGCTTTGGCTTCAAGAAATAATTTGGGTATTCCGTCTATTCTAAACGCGTAGTCTACTCTTCCTTTAGAAACCTTTTCTTCAGCTGAAACCTCTTCGCCGTCTTCAACTTTCCATCCTAATGCTCTGAATAATGGGAGAATAAAATCTTTCTTAGTCATCTCTTCATTATATGATTTAAGCTTTCCAGAATCAACTAAACGCTCGTACTTCTCAATAAGCTTTTTAATTTCTTCTTTTGAATTCTCTTTATCAGACATTTTTATGTTTCTTTACCCTGAATTCTAAGGCTTCCATCTGAGCATTGTTCTTGGAAAGGCTATTGCATCCTTTATGTTGTCGAGGTTGCAAATCCAGGCTATCACTCTTTCCAGGCCCACTCCGTAACCAGAATGAGGAACGCCCCCGTATTTTCTTAAGTCAAAGTACCATTCATAGTTGCTTGGGTCTTCTCCCATGTTTTTCAGGTCTTCTGTCATCTGCTCAACATCCATGCTCCTCTGGCTCCCCCCAATGATTTCTCCGTATCCCTTTGGTGCGAGCATGTCAAAGCACAGTGCTTCGTCAGGATTCTCAGGGTCTCTGGGCTTGTAAAAAGCCATTATTTTCTTAGGGTAATGCGTGACCGCTATTGGCGTGTCAAAGTGCTTCATTACCCTGTCTTCTTCTATGGTTCTGAGGTCTTTGCCAAAAGCAATCTTCATCCCCTCTTTTTCTTTTAACACCCCGAGCACTTCCCTGTACTTTACAGTAGGCCAGGGCTTGTCAGCAACCTTTCTGAGATGCTTGACATCCTGTCCAAGGAACTCAAGGTCTTTCGCATGTTTTTCAAGCACTTTTTTCAGGCAGTACCTGATTTCCTCTTTTGCAAATTCTGTAACTTCTTTCAGGTCCATCCATGCAGCCTCCATTTCAACCATCCAGAACTCTGACAAGTGACGAGAAGTCTTCATCTTCTCTGCCCTGAACGTAGGGGCGGTGTCATAAACCCTTTCCAGGCTCTGCACAGCAGCTTCTGCATACAACTGCCAGCTCTGGCTCAGATAAGTCTTGTTTTTGTAGTATTTCACCTCGAACAAGGTGCTGCCGCCCTCGCACTGGCTGGGCTGGAGAATAGGAGGGTCAAACTTGTAAAAGCCTTTCTTCTTAAAGAACTCCTCTCTTGCATTTACATAAGTGCTTCTGATCCTCAGGATTGCATTCATCTTTCTGCTTCTTAGCCAAAGATGCCTGTTGTCGAGCAGGAATTCAGGGCTTTGGTCCTTGGTAATTGGGTAATTATCACACCACCCCACAATTTCAAACTCATCAACATCAATTTCAAAGCCAGTAGGTGCTCTTTTGTCTGCTTTTATTGTCCCTGACAGTTTCATAGAGCACTCCACTTTTATCTTATCAGCTTCTTCAAACTTTTTCTCGTCAAAGTTCTCCTTCTTAATAACGCACTGGATTATCTCGCTGGCATCCCTGAGTATCACGAACTTGAACTTGTTGCTTCCTCTTTCCCTGTGAACCCATCCCCTAATAGATACTTTGCCAGAGCCTTTTTTCATAGCTTCCTTGATTGACATGAATTTCATGATTATTCACCCTTTTAAATATCCCTGCTCTTGTTTTAGTAGGAATGGTTATATAAAATTAACTCTTATTTGGGCAGAAAAACAGTTTTTTAATATTAAAAAAGTTAGGGATTCTTTTTATGGATTTTTTGGACTTAATTTATATATTGGGAATAATTGAGAGGATTTATAATCTGTTGCCCTTTTCTTTTTAATTATTTTGAAATATTTTTGAAGTATATTGTCCTGATCTTTTTCGCTTAAGACATACCATTTCTTTTCGAATGGTTTCCATAAAGAATAAATTAAATTCAACACCACCTCAATTTTTTTGTTCTTATGAGCATATTTACCATCTTTCCAATATTTTTCTAATGCTTTCTTTACTGCTTTGAAATCAAATGTGCCTTCTTGGTTATTCATCATTAATTCTTGGCATAGCTGCGAATACTGGTCTGATTCTGATTCAACAAAACTCTTTAATATTTCCTCATTATCTCTTTTTTTGAAAGTTTTCCACAAGTGCATGGTTCTTGTGATAAAATAGGCGTCTTTTTTTAGTATACGTTTAATTTCTTTAAGAAAAGTTTCTTTTCTATCAAATTCAATATTAAAAAGTACGCAATCCCCAACAATTATATCAAAAAAATCATTCTTAAAAGGAGTATTTAACCAGTTCGCTATTTTTACTATTTCTTTTTCATCTTTATATTTTCTAAGTTTATTCATTGCCAGAATCATTTCTCTATTTATATCAATAGTATATGTGTTGAAACCTAATTCAAAAACCAAGTCACGTAGTTGAGGTGTAGCTCCTAATACCAAAAGATTCCCTTTATAATCTTCTAAAAACGATTTATATATTTCTAAGTCTTCTTTAGAAGGAATGCTGGGAGGAGAAGAATATTTCCATTTATCTGCAATAATTTTCCATTGTGAAAGATTAATGCTCATATATTATAAAATAAATCGTACGTATATAAAATTAACTCTTATTTGGGCAGAAAAACCTTTTGTTTAGAACCCTATCCTCATACCATCAAAAGCGAACTTAATATTATACTCTTTGTATTTTTCTTCCAGTTTCTTGAAATCATCATATGAGCGCCCCCACATCTCCTCGATATGCATGATAATAGTTTTTTTAATATTGAATTTTTTTATCTCTTCCAAAAGCTCTGTCATCGAGAAGAGCTGAGTTCTTAAGGGATGATTTTCTGTGACTTCCTGTCCTTTGCTCAACGGAGAGAACCAGGGATTGTTCATTATCAGCAGGGTTGTATTTTTCAAGAGGTTATTGTCCTTAAGGGCTTTGGTGTGGCACGGAGAATAGATTACTTTCTTCTCATCTTCCTTAAGAATATAAGCGCACACAGAAGCATTTATTTTCAGGTCTAGTTTCTCAGCCTTAACAAGTATATTACTTACAGTGTATTCCTTGCCAGGGTCTATTTCAACAAGGTTCACATAATTCATTGCTTGGTGGAAATCCAGGTATGAGCCATAAGGAGAACGAATCATCTTTATTTGTTCCATCACCTCTTTTGGAGCAATGTACTTTATGGGCTCTCCATGATTTTTTAGTTGTATGGGCTCTTTGTCACCCCAGTCATCAGTTATTTCCTCTGCAAGCCTAAAGCCTTCTGTGTGGTCCGGGTGCCAGTGAGTAAAGAAAACTCTTTCAATTCTTTTAATATCTTCTCTGTTAACAGAATTAATGATGTCTTTGGGTGTATCAATAACCGCGTTTATGTCTTCTATGAATATAGATGGTCCGTTCCTTGCATAAGGAATCCCTTTTTCTCTTGCCTGCTTACATACTTTGCACTGGCATGTAGGCCTGGGGATTGTTTGAAATCCGCCAGAACCGAGAATTATGAGTTTCATAACATATCACTTGTTTTTACCAAGCTCCAGTCCCAGCTCGTCCAACTGCTCCTTGCTCACTTCTGACGGCGCGTCCATCACAGGGTCTTTGGCGTGCTTGTCCTTGGGAAACGCGATCACCTCTCTTATGCTGTCAGCGCCCATGATTACCATGAGCAATCTGTCTATTCCCGGGGCTATGCCTCCGTGTGGCGGGACCCCGTACTTAAAGGCTTCGAGGAAATGAGCAAACTGCTTTTTCTGCTTATTGCTAAAGCCTATGAGCTCAAATATTTTTTTCTGCACTTCTGGGTCGTGTATTCTTATGCTGCCCCCTCCTACTTCGAACCCGTTGAGCACCAGGTCGTGCTGATAAGACCTGACTTTACCAGGCTCTTTGTCCAGGAGGTGAAGATGCTCTTTTTTGGGCGCAGTAAACATGTGGTGGGACGGAGCCCATTCCTTGCCTGCCCCGTGAAAGAAGTCCTCTTCTGTCTGCCTGGTAAAGAGCGGGAAGTCGATTATCCAGCAGAACGCCAGCTCGTCATTGTCCTTCTTATTCTTCCTCAGGTCCGGGCTGTCTGTCTTGTACTTCTTCATTGCCTCTTCATAGCTGAGCCTGGGCCAGGGAGTCATGGTTATCTTCTTGTCTGGGAAAACCTTTTTGACCATTGCTGTGAATAGTTCCTCTGTGAGTCTCAGGATGTCTTCCTGCTCTGCAAAGCTCATCTCCAGGTCTAACTGGTAGAACTCGCCAGGGCACCTGTCAGCCCTCGCATCCTCGTCTCTGAAACAGGGCGCTATCTGGAAGTACTTGTCTATTCCTGCAACCATTAGCAGTTGCTTGTACTGCTGCGGTGATTGGGGCAGAGCATAGAATTTTCCTTTGTGCACTCTCGAAGGCACTAGGTAGTCTCTTGCTCCTTCTGGCGTGGATTTGGTGAGTATGGGCGTGGTTATCTCAAGGAATCCTTGCTTGTCAAGATAGTTCCTTATGAACTGTGTTGCCTTATGTCTTAAATTCATGTTTTCGGCCATCTTAGGCCTTCTAAGGTCGAGGTAGCGGTATTTTAGCCTGGTCTCCTCTGTTGTCTCAACCTTCTCGTCCAGTTCCAGTGGCAGGGGTAATGCCCTGCTTATGATGTTTATCTCCTCAGCACTAACTTCTATTTCTCCTGTTGCAAGCTCTTTTTTAACCTGGTTAGCAGGCCTCTTCTTGACCTTGCCTTTGACTTGTATCACGCTTTCTCTTCTGAGTTCGCCCAGCTCCTTGGTCAGCTTTGGATTTACAAAGAGCTGCGTTTTGCCGTACTTATCCTTGAGCATGATAAAGCTTATCCTGCCCTGTATTCTATGGGTTTCAACCCAGCCGCACAGAGTAACCTCTTTGCCTGCGTGTTTTCCTCTTAATTCTCCGCATGTGTGTGTTCTCAGCATTTGTTTACCTCAAAAACAAAACTCTGCCCTACTCTGCTTTGCTCACGTTGTTTGCAAAACTCCGTCTCGCCGTTGCAAGCCTACACAAAGAGCAGGCGTTGCAAACAAAGGCTTCGACGGTCAGAGTTTTTTATAATCACATAAGTATCTTTACTTCGCACCCAGCGTTCTGCTTGAACTTCTCTGCGTCGCTGGCATTGCCCACGATTGAGCCATAATGAATAGGAATCGCTACTTTGCACTTCTTAAAGGTCTTCACAGCCCTGGCTGCCTCGTCAGCATCCATGGTGTAGGTTCCTCCTACTGGTAGCAGTGCAATGTCGGTTTCTATGTCTTTCATCTCAGGTATGAGGTCGGTGTCTCCTGCATGATACACCCGCACCCCGTCCATCTCGATTATGAAACCAACCCAGCCGTTGTCCTTTGGGTGAAACTCCTTGTTCAGGTTATAAGCCGGCACTGCTGTGATTTTCTCATCATTTATTTTTATTGTCTGGCCAGGCTCAACCACGGTTACGCCTTTTAGTTTTAGCTTGCTCATCTTGCTCTGCGCGTCAGGCACTGTTATTACAACGGTGTTCTCGTCGCTTACCAGTTCCACGTCAGAAACACTGCAATGGTCATAATGCGAGTGTGTGATTAATACAATGTCTGCTTTTTCTATATGCGAATCATCTGCAATCTGGAACGGGTCAATGTATATTATCTTCCTGTTCTTTATCTTTACAGCCGCGTGATTCAACAGTTCTATGTCCAATCCGAGTATTTTCATGATCTCACCCTTGTTTATTCTTATTATTTGTTTTTTTCTAAACACTATTATTTTTTAAATTTAATGTTTGCACTATTGAAAAAGTCCGTCGTTGCCACCAATATCAAGGGTTACTTATTTTTTGTAACATGCAAAGTTTTGCATGATCAAAAATGGAAATTTTTGTAAACTTGGATGGCACGGCGGAGTTTGCGAAGCAAGCAAAGCAGGATTTTTCAATGCAAATTTAATGAATAAAAACCTTTAAATATACTCTTATTTAATAAGTTTTTTAAAAATGCTTGGTTTTAAGAGCTCCAGGAACGTTTTTTCCTTGCTAATATTATTATTGCTAACCTTGTTAATCATTGTGTGCGTTAGCGCTGCCAATGACCTCACTTGTTTTTTTCTGAACTCAAAGACCTGTCCTGCAGGAACTGCTAAGCTGATAGGGGTTAGGAATGACACTGATGGCTTTCAGAATGCGCACGCCCAGAACAACACCCTGGACACGTATAATTATTCTGTGTGCTGTAATGTAACCACTAATTCAAGCATTAATATTACAAGCACTTGCCCTGGCAATGCGACCCTGCTAAAACTCTCTAATCACACCAATGCTCATGTTGAGATAGGAACTAACAGCAATTATTCTATAGCTGCGTGTCTTGGGAGTGACTGGAAGTATGTGACTTGCGCGTTTTTACAAGGCTCATGCGGCGCGGGTTATAACTGTGTTCTGAGCATGGCGAACAGCGAAGGCCCGAACAGCACCAATGCGCATGTGGGCAACTGCTCTCATTATAACCAGAAGGTCTGCTGCAAGCTTGAGAACAAGGCGCCTACACGACCCACGCTTTACTATCCCGCGAACGGAAACACCAGTGTTTTTGAGAGGAAGCCTAATTTTAACTGGAGCACCGCCACTGATCCTGATGGCGACACTGTTGACTACACTCTTAACCTTACTTGCGGCTCTGGCTGCGCCTGTGCAGACATAGATGTGGACAGCCTGTCATCAACCAATTATACTGTGAGCAACGACCTGTGTATAGACACTCTTTATAACTGGACTGTGAGTGCGTGCGACCCTTACAATGATTGCAACACGTCTGCTAAGTGGAACTTCACTATTGCGAGCGTGGCAGAGCTTGAATTGATTGTTAACAGCACAAATTTCGGGGAGATGAATATGGAAGAAAACAATGATACGACTGATGACAGCCCCAACCCCCTGGTGGTTAGGAACATTGGCAATGTGTATATTAATGTAAGCCTGAACAGCACGGTGTTGTTTGAGCAGGCAGGCCTGAACATGGTTTACTACCAGTACAAGGCTGATGAGAACGAGAGCAACAGCTATGACCAGGCCTGCTCCCAGCACTCTGCTTTTGCGAATATGCAGGCGTCTCTTAGCACAATCTTTTGCAACCTCTCATACGAGGATGCTAATGACGAGGGAGAGATAGAGCTTAACATAACGGTTCCTGTTGATGAACCTCCGGGTGCTAAGAGCAGCACTATAAAAGTGGTGCCTGCCAGCACTGAATAAAAAAATAAGTGAATATAAAAAAAATGCGGTGTAATAAAAATCAGATAAAAACTCAAAGCCAGAACATTTTAGTATTCTTATTAGTATTATTATTATCATTACTCTTATGCTTTTCATTAGCCCTCCCCTGTACAAGTGCCCTGGGGGTAAGCCCTGCGAGCAAGACAGTTGATTACGAGCCCGGCGCACTCCAGGAATACGAGTTCTATATTATTAATTCTGAGCAGCGCTCATTCACTCTAAGCCTTGGCGCATATGGCGATTTAGAGGATTACTTGTTCTTTGAGAACTCAACCATTGATGTGAATGCAGGGGATTACAGGACTGGTTTTAAGGTCATCCTTAAAATGCCCTTGGACATGGAGCCAGGAATACATGGTGGGGGGATACAGATAAATCCTGTGTTCTCGATTGGAAGCGAGGACATGTTCGTGGCTTATATTGCTCCGAGACTGCCAATAAAGATAAGGGTTCCTTATCCTTCAAAATACGTGAGAGCATCCCTTTCAGTCCTGAACGTGGATGAGGGCACGCCTGTGCCTATAAATGTGTTGTTTGACAACCTTGGCTCAGAAGACATTGCAAGTGCATGGGCCAAAATCAGGGTCAGTAGGCCTGACAACAAACTCGTTGCTGAGCTCGAAACCGAGGATGTCAGTGTTAGGAGCAACCAGCTGGGAAGAGCGCCTGCAAAAAACAGGCCCGCCCTCAGAAGAGGATTATACTATGCTGTGGTCAATGCTTATTATGACGGCCAATCATTGGATTTCACTGCGAATTTTAGCTTGGGAGAACCTGATGTGCGAATCACGCGCCTGGCCACCCGCAGGCTTGTAAGCGGCGAGGTAAACAAAATCCTGTTCTTAGCGTATAATGACTGGAATGCTGAGCTTAGCATACAGGGATTCATAGAAGTGCAAGCAGGAACAGGAGGAGTCGGAACAGGAGAAACAGGAACAAGAAAAGCAGAAGGAACAGAAACAGCTCTGGAAAAACAGGAGATGCCGGTATTCACTCTACAACCCCAGAAAGAACAGGAAATAACTGCTTATTATGATGCTTCAGGCCTGCCAATAGGAGATTATAACATGACTCTGACCCTGGTTTTTGAAGACCAAATCATGGATAAGACTTACTTGGTAGAGGTTGTTGAGCCTGAAGAAAAGGAAAAAGAAAAGCCATCCGGGCAGGGCATTTTCTTAATCCTGGCTCTGGCACTCGCTGCAATAATAGCCGTGCTAATCATTTTTGTTATGCTGAAGAAAAGGAAAAAAAGAGTTTAACGAATGCGTTAAAAAAGTCCTATTTCGCTGACGTTAACCCTAAACTAAAGTTATAGGAACAAAGTCAGCTACATCGTGCCAGTTACCATTAGTGCTGCGCACTATGGCAACAATAATGGCAACTACGAACTTTTTGAACACGACCCGTGTTTAACGAAACCTTTAAATAGGTACTAGTATAAGGGAATAGTTATGTCAGCAGCTGTAGAAACATCTGTTTTTAGGGGAACCCTTGGTTTTTTTGAGCAGATAGGAGTATACGATGTTGTGCTTCCCTTCTTATTAATATTCACTCTTGTTTATGCTATCCTGGAGAAAACCCAGATTTTTGGTAAGGAAAAAGTCGAGGGCAAGGAATATACTCGGAAAAACCTTAATGCAATGGCTGCTTTTGTGATTGCTTTTTTTGTGGTGGCATCTACGCGGCTCGTGGCTATTATTAATGAGGTACTGGCTAATACTGTGCTGCTTTTAATCCTTTCAATAACCTTTTTGATGCTTGCAGGCAGCTTTCATACTGGCAGCGAGGAGTTCTTTCTTAAGGGTGGCTGGAAAAACTTTTTTATGGTGCTCATGTTCATAGGCATTGTGCTCATATTCATGAACGCCCTGGGATGGCTGCAATTACTTTATAATTATGTGGCTTACTCATTTGATACGGTAGCGGTTTCATCAATTATCCTGATCATAGTGATAGTGCTATTCATTTTTTATGTTACTAAGAGTCCTAAAACTGAGAAAAAGGATAAAGAAGACTGATAAAGCTGTTTAGGACCCGCTCATAATAAAAATTATTAAATATTATTAATATAATAAGAATAATAAAATAATAAGAGTATAAAAACAATAATAAAATAACAACAAAATATAAGAATAATAAAAAGATATAAGAATACAAAGGAGAATCAGTTTTATTTGAACAGCGCACAAGGAGGTTTGTGAAAAAATGATATTTGAAAACTTTATACTGGCTCTGGATGTGTGGGGTGTCACAGATGTTTTGTTGCCTTTTATACTGATATTTACAATTGTTTTTGCCACACTGCAGAAAAGCAGGATACTGGGTGAGGGCAAAAAGCAGTTCAATGTCATGGTGGCATTGGTAATGTCGCTCGCAGTAGTAATTCCTCATGTTACAGGAGGCTACCCGTTTAACTTTGACCCTGTCCTTGTCATTAATCAGGCTTTACCCCAAGTGTCTATTGTGCTGGTAGCTATTATTATGCTGCTGCTCATTGTAGGGGTTTTTGGCAATGAGGTTGACATTGCAGGAACATCCTTGTCGTTCTGGGTTATAATCCTGGCTTTAATAGCAGTAATAGGTATTTTTGGCTCTGCCTTGGGATGGTTCTCACTGCCTGGTTGGCTGAACTTTCTTTATGACTCTGAATTGCAGGCTCTAATAGTTATGATACTTGTCTTTGGCATAATAATAGCATTTATTACCAAGGAGGACCGCGAGGATAAGAAGAAAACAGGCCTTGGTACTCTTATGGATGATGTGAAGAGGGCTGTTAAAAAGAAGTGAGTTGAGCAAGTAAAAGTAATAAGGTAAGAATGATTAGATTAGGAATCAGGGGTTTTCAGAATGGCTACTTTCCTTGATGTAGGATTATTAGAGCATTTCAGCGTGATATTCGTAGTTCTGGTAGTATTTGTAATAGTCTTTGGATTATTAGAGTATATCAAGGCTTTTGGCAGTGACAAAAAGGGTTTGCACGCAATAATAGCATTTGTAGTTGCCCTGTTATTCCTTGTATCCAAGGCAGCTTCCACTATGGTAACCTTTATGGTGCCATGGTTCCTCGTCTTAATTCTTTTTGTTTTCTTTTCCATGTTCGTCATAAGGATGTTCGGGCTGGGAGAAGGCGATATGAAAAAGCTCATAGCAGACCCTAATGTTCATCCCTGGATTATAATCTTCATAGTGCTCATCTTGGTGTTTGGCCTGGCAAGTGTTTTTGGCCAGAGCTTGTTAGAAAGTGGGGGTGGGGAACTTGAAGAGGTTGAGCCGGGTTATGATTATAATGTTTCAAGTGCTGAATTTGGTTCTCAGCCACCTGCACAGACAAGACCTGCTGAGCCAGAAACCCTTAGCACCACGACATCCAGCTTTTCAACCAACCTATTAAACACCCTGCGGCACCCCAAGGTTCTGGGAGTATTCTTTGTATTCCTGGTAGGATTATTTGCTATGCTCTTCCTGACCAAGTCTGTCAAGGGCAAGGGCTGAGACTTTCTTGGAAGAGAACAACTAAGGGTCTTGTTTTCAGAAGTAAAGAAGTAATAATCTCTGGCCACGCGGAGTTCATTTAATTATTTTTGATTATTTTTTCTTCTTAATATTATCTGTTATCCTGCTCAGCTCATTCACGTTCTCAGTAAACACAGGAAGGACTTTTGAAAACACTTTTTCCATGGACTTGACCTCAGCACCCACGTTCATGATGTGCTTGTCATACTCCCCTATCTTGCCCAAGATGGCCTGGTGCACCTTGTCAAAATCCTGCTGCAGGCTGTCAAACCTTTGCTCCAGCTTGATAAGCTTGGCTTCTACGCCGTTCTTCCATTCCACAACCTTGTTTATGTCCTGGGCGAGCTCATCCCATTTCTCCTCGATAATTCTCTCCACGAGTTCCTCAACTTCTTCGCTGCTCGCACCCGGGTCTGAGCCAGCATAATACTGGTCGTCTCCTGACTGCTGTGCTTGGTCTGAGCCAGAATACCTTCCCTGTGCCTGAGAGAGCTCTGGAGTGTTCATATCATTGCCTTGCTCAAATCCCTCTGGCGGGTCTTGGGGAGCTCCTGATTTTAGGTTGCTCTGGTTCAAAGCATCAAATATCTGGGTTGAAGAATAACCATTCCTCTTAAGAGCCTCCACTATCTGATTATTATCATATCCCTTGTCCTGCATAGCCCTTACCTGCTCTACAGGAAGATCTGAAGGCTTGTTAAACATTCCCACTCATTAACACCTCTTTAGTATGCCTTGATGTCTGCTTTGCTGTGTGACTTGTTATATGTCTTGCTTTAGTATGTCTTGTTGAATGTTCTCTTGTATTAATCGTCTTGATATGTTCCTGATATGCTCCTCTTCAAACAATAAGGCTTACACTATATAAATTTTATTATTATCATATGGTCTGGCTGCTGCTTTCCTTACCTGAGTCTTTGCTTTGTTTTGCCGGAATCTCTTGTCCCGGGGTTTTCTCCTTGACTTCCTCTTCTTTTGCATCCAGTATCATTTTATTCAGCTCTTTGCGCGTCACAAAGTTCATGGGCTGCCACATCTCCAGGTAGCGCTCCATAATCCTGAAATCATTCTTGTTAACCAGGTTCCCTATCTCCCGGCTTATAAGGCCGAGCTTGTCCCTGACCTCGCTAATCTCGTGCTTTAACTCCACTACTTCTTCAGACACCATCTTAACATCCTTGGATAACTCTTTTTCCATGTCAACCATGTTCTGCTCTGACACCTGGGTCCTGTTGCGAAGAGTAGAATACCTTTCCTCAAGTATTTTAAGACTCGCAGCCAGGTTATTAACATTTTTCGAGATTCTGCTGAGAAATTCTGTGTCAGGAGTCTGCTTCTTGATATGCTCCTCGGGCTTCGCGTCCCTGGGAAAAAGGTTTGGTTCGGCCATAGCAATCCTTGTTTAATTATCATAGTATTTAATGTTTTTGGAAAACTTGCTTTTTGAGTATAAATCTTGTTTAACAAAAGATTTATATACATTCCTTTGCATATCTCAGTTTAGATAGTTTAGGGTATAAAATTTAGGGTATAAAAAAGAGGGCGGAGTTAAGTCCTGCTTGACAGCCCAGAACTCCCACGCTAAAGTGAGGAAACCGGGTCTGTTTCGCCTGGCCTTGCCATTATTACCTCTTTATATTCGGTAACAACTGGCAACAATGGCACAGACGGCCTTAACTTAACCATACAAGGAAAAAAAGAGGGTGGATTTTGGCACTTTTTGACAGGAATAAGCAAGGATTGCTCTATGAGATTGTTCGCGAGGGCGGAGAGACTATTCTAAAGGTTGACTGCGAGGACCTTACTACTGTGCCCTCTATAGAGGACAATCCCAGCCTTATGGCTTTCACTATTGACCGCTTGGCAGAGAACAAGGCTGTGACCAAGATAACATTCAACCAGAAAAGGGATTATGAGTATGATTATGCCCAGACCAGGATGCTCATGGAGATTTCTTCTCTGCACAACCGCTTGGTCAAGGACAAGGAGTTGTTCAGCTACAAATCAATCCAGGCCCGGACTTCGCCCAGGCAGGCAGACAGGATTTATAACAAGATTCACCACCTGGTATTTGACACTCTTAAAAAAGACCCTGTGACATGCTTTGTTGAGCTCAGGAGGCTTTTGCGCCATGAAAAGCTGCTGCTGGATTCTGAGGAGCCCATAGATGTCAAGGCGCACCAGGGCTTTGTCAGGCTTCTGACTTATCTCATAGAAGAACTGGATAAGACCAGGTTATTAACCATTGCCAGGCCTCTCATAGCAGGCCACAAGCCTTTTGACAGGGAGGTTTATTCCAAGCTGTTCTCACCCACTATAAAGCCTGACTTCATGTTCACCAAGCTTATGGCCACTTATCCTAAGGGAGCATCTGAGATGGACAGCTATAATGTGGGGGAGGTTGAAGTCGCTGTTTTCGAGCTTGACGATGACGTCCAGTACTTGTACCATATCACGCCGCCCGAGTTCAAGCTCTCTGAGGAGCACTACGAGTTGTTGGACCTGGCCAGGAACATTATTGCTGAGCACAAGCCCACGCGGCAGGAGTTCATCGACCCTGAGAGGATGAGAGAAGTGTTTTACAATGTGGGCCATGACCTCCTTGAAGAGCTTTCTTCTTACAGGAATGTTAAGCTATCAGACAACCAGCTCCATGAATTAACCATGATACTCATAAGGTACACTGTTGGCTTTGGCCTGGTCGAGGCGCTCCTGGCCGACCCCAAGATACAGGATATTACCTTTAACAGCCCTCCTGGCAACAACCCCTTGTTCATAGTTCACGAGGAGTACGGGGATTGCAAGACCAATATTATCCCGAGTGTGAGCGATGCTGAGAGCTGGGCTTCTAAGCTAAGGATGATAAGCGGCAGGCCATTAGACGAGGCCAACCCTGTGCTTGACACCGAGATAAGGATTCCTCAGATTGCCCGGGCCAGGGTAGGGGTCATTGCTCCGCCTCTCAACCCTTTTGGGATTGCTTATGCTTTCAGGCGCCACAGGGACAAGCCATGGACCCTTCCCCTGTTCATCCATAACAAGATGCTAACCCCTCTGGCAGCAGGTTTGCTCAGCTTTATTATTGACGGCAACAGGACTATGCTGGTTGCAGGCACCAGGAGCGCGGGTAAGACCAGCCTCCTCGGAAGCATAATGGTTGATATTATGAGGCGCTACAGGATTATCACTATTGAGGATACTCTTGAGCTACCAGGTCAGAGTCTCAGAGACCTTGGGTACAATATTCAGCCTATGAAAGTGGCTTCTGCTCTTTCCAAAGGAGGCTCCGAGGTGCCTGCTGATGAGGGCATCAGGACCACTCTGAGGCTTGGCGACTCTGCTCTTATTGTGGGAGAGGTGAGAAGCACAGAAGCCAGGGCATTATACGAGGCTATGCGTGTGGGCGCATTGGCCAATGTGGTGGCAGGCACGATTCACGGCGACAGCCCTTATGGTGTTTTTGACAGGGTGGTCAATGACCTCGGCGTTCCCAGGACCAGTTTCAAGGCTACAGACATCATAGTGGTGGCTAATCCTATTAGGAGCCCTGACGGATTGCATAAGTGGCGCAGGGTAACCCAGATAACCGAGGTCAGGAAGGAATGGGAGGATGACCCTCTGAGAGAGCATGCTTTTGTTGATTTGATGAAGTATAATTCCAAGACTGACCGGCTTGAGCCGACTGACGAACTGATAAACGGAGGGAGTGATGTTTTGAAGTCAATTGCCGGTAATGTCAAGGAGTGGGCGGGAGACTGGGATGCGATCTGGGAAAACGTCATGCTGAGAGCCAATGTCAAGGAGGAGCTTGTAAGGCTTGCACAAAAAGAAAATAACATGTCCCTGCTCGAGGCAGAGTTTGTAATCAGGTGCAATGATGAGTTTCACAAGATTTGCGACAAGGTCAAGGAGAAGACTGGCAAACTTGATTCTAAGAGGATTTTGTTTGAGTGGAAGGAGTGGGTTGCAAGAGAGATAAAAAAGAATAATTCAAAAGAGGATTCTAAAGGGGATTCTAAAACGAATTCAAGAGAGGATAATGTTTAGAGAGGATAATGGTTAAACAGGATGGCTGACAAGGATGAGCTTAATAGGCTGAGAGCCAAGTATGAGAGGCGCCTTAAAAAGAGTTTTGACTCTGTAAAAAAGGGCGTTGGCGCTGGCAAGAACCAGGTGGCTGAAATCTCTGATGATGAGAGTGAGCCTGCTGTTTCAAGAGAGTATTCTGAGTTCAAGAAGGAGAACACGCCTCATCACATGAACTGGTATGAGAAGGCGTGCAACTGGTCAGAGAAGGTTCTCAGGATAGAGCCTGACAAGAAGAAGCTTCCCAAGATTAAAGAGGCGATAAAGATATGCCATTTAGAAGTAACTCCTGCCGGTGTGACCAGCTTTTCATTGGTTGCTCCTTTTGTGCTTGCACTCGCCATAATCCTTGTAGCATTCATAATCCCATCATTGATAACTGGTTCTGGCAGCATGTTCTTTGTTTTGTTCGCCCTGCTCGCAGCACTTGCAATTATCATTCCATTGCAAAAACTGCCTTTTTTCCTGGCTAATAACTGGCGTATGAAGGCCAGCAACCAGATGGTGCTCTGCGTTTTCTACGTGGTCACTTATATGAGGCATACCAGCAACCTTGAGAGGGCGATTAGATTTGCAGCAGACCACCTGGCCCCTCCTCTGAGCCTGGACCTGAAAAAGGTCATCTGGGATGTGGAGTCTGAGAAGTTTGACACTCTAAAAGAAAGCCTGGAGGACTACCTGAAAACGTGGCGCAAGTACAACATGGAGTTCATTGAGAGCATTCACCTGATTGAGTCCTCGCTTTATGAGAATGCAGAGGCGCGGCGCCTGGACGCCCTTGACAAGGGCCTTAATGTGATACTGGATGAGACCTATGAGAAAATGCTTCACTACGCCCACAATCTCAAGGGACCGCTCACTGCACTGCACATGCTCGGAATAATCCTTCCTATTCTGGGCCTGGTAATCCTGCCCTTGCTGGTCAGCTTTATGCCAGAGGTCAAATGGTATCATTTATTAGTGCTTTACAATATTGTCCTGCCAATAACTGTTTTTTACCTTGCCAGAAACATATTGTCCACTAGGCCGACTGGTTATGGCGAGAGTGATATTTCCAAGACTAACAAGGCCTTGAGAAAGTACAGGAACATTATTATTCCCCTGGGCAAGGGCGAAATCAGGATTAGCCCGCTTCTCATAGCCTTGCTAATATTTTTTGTCTTCCTTATCATAGGCGTATTTCCCCTGGTAATGCACGCGGTTACTTCTTCTGATATTGCCATGACTTCGGAAGGGCTTAAGATTATAGATGAGCCCACGCACTCTGACGCAACCTTTTATTTACTGGGCTACAGGGAAGAAGTAGTGGATGGTATTGAGACTGGTAAACTAGTCGGGCCTTTTGGCCTGGGAGCAACTATTCTTAGCCTGTTCCTTGTCCTTGCAGTGGGCCTGGGCCTGGGCTCTTATTATAATTTTCGCAGCAAGAACGTGATAAAGATAAGGGAGCAGTCCAGGGCTTTGGAAAAAGAGTTTGCTTCTGCCCTGTTCCAGTTAGGCAACCGGCTGGGTGACGGCCTGCCTGCAGAGATTGCTTTTGGCAAAGTGGCCAAGATCATGGAGGGAACCCTGAGCGGAAGGTTTTTTGAGCTTGTAAGCATGAATATTTCTAGGCTGGGCATGAGTGTTGAGCAGGCTGTTTTTGACGAGAAGAGAGGCGCCCTGAATTATTTTCCATCCAACCTGATTGAGAGCAGTATGAAAGTATTGGTTGAGAGCAGCAGAAAAGGGCCGCGCGTGGCAAGCCAGGCCATCATCAATGTTTCTGAGTATATCAAGCAGATACACAGGGTTGATGAGAGGCTCAAGGACTTAATGGCAGATATTGTTAGCAGCATGCGAAGCCAGGTAAGGTTTCTTACGCCTGCAATTGCAGGCATAGTAGTGGGCATTACAAGCATGATAACCCAGATACTGGGCAAGCTATCCACCAGGCTTGCAGAGCTCGGAAGCCAGGCTGAGGGGGTTAGTGTTTCAGGCATAGGAATGCTCAGCATGTTCGGCACAGGCATACCCACTTATTACTTCCAGTTCATAGTCGGGGTTTACGTGATTCAGATAACCTTTATCCTGTCTGTGCTTATTAACGGCATTGAAAACGGGAGCGACAAGCTCAGCGAAAGACATATTGTTGGCAGGAATGTTCTTAAGACTACAATCACTTATGTGCTCATAACCCTTGGCGTGACCATACTCTTCAACATCATTGCAGGCAGCATACTCACAGGGTTCACTGCTGGCTGAGCATGTTTTATGGTTAATACTGTGTCTAATAGAAAAAATGGCGAGTGGGACCGCTGGGATTTGAACCCAGGATTTAGGTTGGCACTCGCCTTGCCAATCACCTACGTGCCTGAAGAATTTCTTCAGCGTAGTGCTCTTTCCTGCAATGCAGGAAACTCAAAAAGGTTTCTTTTTGTTGTCCCAGTCTGAGCTACGGTCCCATCAGACGATAATGATTAACTATTGATTTATAAATGTTTTTCTCTTAGAGTCACCGTTGAAAAAGTCTCTGTCTGCGCCATTATTAGTGCCATTTTACGTTAGTAATAATGGTACTGGCCGGGCGAAGCAGACCAAGTTCCTATGATTTATTTTTATAATTATAGGGTTTTGGTTTGATGAGTAGGAGATTTTCAACGCAACCTCTCTTAGAATCAGATTATTTCAACTCACTAAACTTCTTCTCTCTTTCAATAAGAACTCTGAGAGTTTCTTTCAATTCACTTACTTTTACTCTTACCTGCTTTTCTGTGTCCCTGTCTCTGATGGTCACTGTTTCGGGTTTTTTCTCAAGGGTGTCAAAGTCTATTGTGACGCAGTAGGCTGTGCCTGCTTCTCCTGATCTCAGGTACCTTCTTCCTATCTGGCCGCTCTCATCATAGGTGCATATGAATTCTTTCTTTAGTTCGTCATAAATCTTTTCTGCCTTTGCTTTTAGCTTTGGCTTTTGCATTAATGGGAACACTGCTATGGGCACAGGACTAAGATGATAGGGTATCCTGAAAGTAGTCTTGCCTTTTTCCTTATTTTTTTTCTCGTAGAACAAATCAAGCAGGGCGAATACCGGCCTGTCTGTTCCAAACGCTATTTCGAGTATGTGAGGAACATATTTTTGCTGGTTTTCCTCGTCAAATGCTTTGAGCTCGGTCTTGCTGTGCTTGGAGTGCTGTTTTAAATCATAGTCTGTCCTGTCGTGTATGCCGCAGGCTTCTACCCAGCCGAAACTGTTGGTGTTTATCTCCAGGTCCCAGGCGTCGTCTGCGTAAAAGGCTTTTTCGTCTGGAAAGTGCTGCCTGAGCCTCATCCTGTCGTCTGGTATGCCCATGTTCCTGAATGCCTGGTATGCCAGGCTGATTGTCCAGGCATAGGACTGGCTCTTGAATAATTGCTTTTTTAAGGCATCTTTTATCTTGGTGCTGGTTGGTTTCTTCTTTGCTTCCTGGCTCTTATAATCCCATAGAGGAAGCTTTTTTTCTTTTATCTCATTGTATTTTTCAAATTCGTTTTTCAGTTCTTTTTTTATGAATAGCTGGGCTTCTGCCTGTGTGAACTCACGGTCCCTTATTATGTGCTGCCTTGGGCTGAGCTCGTTCCTAAAGGCCTTGCCTATCTGGAACACTCCGAACACGGGTTTTCTCCTGAAATAATCTGTGTATCTCAGGAATGGCAGGTAGGTGGTGGTGGCTGTTTCTGGCCGGTTGTACGCTTCCTGATTAACCCCTACCTTGGTCTTCATCATGAGGTCGTGCTTTGTTATCTCTGGCTTGAAATCTCCGCCGCAGCCAGGGCACTTAATCTTTTTTTCCCTGATAAAATCAAGTTGTTGATTAGAATTTTTTAATTGGTAAGCTTCCGGGTATGACTCGAGCAAGTGCTCTATCCTAAATTTCGACTTGCACTTCTTGCAGGTTATCATGGCGTCGGTGAAGCCTTTTAGGTGTCCTGATGCTTCCCACACCTTTCTCTCCATGATTATGGGGCATTCCACCTCATAGAATTCTTCTTGCTGAAAGGTCTTGCGAATGGCTTTTTCCACGTTATTCTTTAACAATTTTCCAAGCGGGGCATAGGTATAGAATCCTGCTGTTCCCCCGTATATCTCTGGGCTCGGCCCCCATACATAACCCTTGCTCTGCATAAAACTGGTGAGCTCTTTCAAGTATTCCTTTCTTTTTTTTTCTGAGGCTTGTTTTTTTTCTTGCTCTGCTTTTTCTGGTTGTTTTCCCATTTTCTTCTTAAGTCGAGGATTAAGTAATCGTGTTTTATAAATTTATTGATAAAAACGTTTTTGTCCTGTGTGTTGGCATCATCAAATTATTTTTTCAGGGCAAACCTGATAACTGGCTGTTTCTTAAACATAGCAGGATTGTTATGACAAAAAATATTAAATAGTCTCTTGTATTACTCGTATTTATGTCCTCAACAAAACATTTGCGCGATTATTTTTATTATAAGCGTATCTCGCATAATGCTCTTGCTCCGGGCATGGTTCTTAGGCTGTGCGAGAAACAGGACTTAAGAAGTGTTTTTAAGGATTATCAAGACAGGATTATGGGCTTGGAGAAGAAGGTTATGAAAACAGGGGACAAGAAATTAGAGTTTGTGTATGCTACTTGTTTTGCTAAAAACAGCGCGATTTATATTAACAAGATCAGGCATGATTTAGAGGACGATTCTCTTTCTGATGACAGGAAATGGTTGAATGTTTGGTCCTGCCTCTCTGTGCTTGAGAGTTCTGTTTATGCTTTGGATAAGACTTTAAAAAAATATTTTTCAGAACGAAAAGAAGAGAAGTCTTCTTATTCTATTTCATAACCCAGGCTCCTGAACAAGGGAGGCCTGTTCTTGTCCTTGATTATTATGGTAATGTTTGCTGTGTCTGTTTCTCCAAAAGAGTCTGTGCACGTAACGGTTGCTGTGTGCCTGCCTGCGTCGTCATAGGTTGTCAGGGTTTCTGCTTTGCTGGTCCAGCCAGAATAAGTCATGTTTACCGGGTCTTGGTCAGTGCACCGGGCAGTTATCTTTACTATTTCTGTTTCTGTGGCTGTGATATCTTTGAGATTGGTTAATATTGGTGGCTCGTTCCTGTTGCACGCGTCGCCTAGGTCTATCCATTTGTTTCTGCCGACTGGCACGCCCCGGCAGTGCTCGTTGCTTACCTCGCAGCTTCCGTAGCCGTAGTAGTAATAGCACCCGTACCTGAGCGGGTTGTATCTGGTGTGCGGCTTAACATTAGGGCTGTACTTGAAGCCTGCTGCCAAGCTTATGCTTATGACTAGTAAGAACATGAAGGTTAGTGCAATTCTTTTTTTCAACATAAAACACCTTTATCTACTGTTTAGTAGTGCAGGAATATGTTTTGGTTTATAAAGGTTTTTGTTATAAAATGTTTTTTATCAAATACTCTTCAGTCCAACTGCACCCATGCAGTGGAGTTGCAACCATAGAAATGGTTGTCATCAGAATCATAATATGCGCTGCTTTAATTGAAGAACTGTGTGTGACTAGGCATCTTAGAAGGTTTGGATGGTTCTTGCGTTCTTGGTTTTAGAATTTATGTTTTTTAAGAAATTATCTTTATAATATTAATATATTATATAAGTTATTATACTTATATTTAAATCTTTCGGAAAAATCTAAATAAGAAAACTAAAACTAATCAGAACAGCAAACTAACTATAAGAAACAGAATCCTCCCAGAAAAAATATTACTTCCTCATCCACTCAACCTGCTCCTGGTCCAGATCAAGAAAAGCACTTATCTCCCCTGATGTTTGCTTGTTCTTCTTAAAAGCAGGTCTTAGGAATGGCAGGGTGTCCTGCAGGGATTTGTTGGTACTTGTATGAGTCTTGGCACCTATCTTCTCAGCAACAGATTTTTTCTTTGCATTCCTGCGATTAGCAATCCACGTCTTAAGCAGCCTCTTAGTAGGCTTGTACTGCAAAAGATTCCTGTACTTCTCATCCTTGGCAAGAGCTATGCCCCCGCTGAGCAATGCATAGCAGTAAACATAGAAGCGGTAGTACTGCCAGCGCATAATCCTGCCCTTGAACACGTCAGCCCTGCTTAACTCCTCAAAACCCCTGGCAAGGTCAAGGGGCTTGACATACTCCTTTGCAAGGTTGGCATCCACCCACAAGAATATTTTGTCAAGGTCCTCGTCCACGTTATCAAAGGCTGAGAGCGCAACATCAAGCTTGGTGGTCTTGAATATCTTGAGCAAAGCCTTGTTAATATTCTCAGTATTATCCCTGAGCCCGAAGTCCTCTACTGCTCTGCGGGTAATCTTTTTTTCAGCAGAAGCAACGCTCTGCAAATCATTAATCGCAGCCCTTAAGTCACCACCAGAAGCCCTGGCCAGCACAGACAAGGCTTCCTCATCATAGCGCACATTTTCCTTTTTGCATATATGCTTAAGCACCTTAAGTACAGCCTGGTAAGGCCTGCTCTGGTACTCTACTAAGACACAAATCTTTCTAAGGCCTGAGAACTTCCTGTCAAAAGGATTCTCAGCAATTAACACGACCGGGTAAGTGCTCTTCTTAATAATCTTCATGACTGCCTGTAACCCCCCCCTGTCCTTGCTGCCGCTAATCCCTTCCAGCTCGTCAACTAATATGATTTTGCTCTTAAAGAAAAGGCTGGCCTGGTTCACAGCCTGCCCAAGCAAAGAATTGATTTGGTCAGCATTACGGGTGTCGCTGGCATTAACCTCTAGTAACTCATAGCCAAGCTCATGAGCCAGGGCGTACACGCTGATGGTCTTTCCAGAGCCGCTCAGCCCGTACAAGAACAAGGACTTGCCCTTATTACCTTTATTAAAGTCTTCAACAAAGCCTTTCAGCCGCTCCAAGGCCTGGCCCTGGCCCTCAATCTCAGAAAGATTTCCAGGCGCATACTTCTTAATCCAGGGCTCAGATTTCATGACAAGCAGAAATGAGCAATGCTTTATTAAGGTTGTTGAAAAATACGGCTGCCGGGAATTTCGTCAAAGCAGAGTTTTGCGAAATCCAAAAACTCTGTTTTTGTTATCGAACCCGGGCGTCAAGCTTGGGAAGCTCGCATCATACCATTAGACCACAGCCGTGCACACAGGGATTAATCAGGGGTTATATAAAAAAATTAGGTTTTTTGGACAAACTTTAAGAATACTCATAAATTCCCTTTGATTATGATTATAGGATGCGTGGGCAAGGCTAATGTTGGAAAAAGCACTTTTTTCAAGGCAGCCACCCTGGCAGAAGTTGAGATAGACAACTATCCCTTTGTGACTATTAAGAAGAACGAGGGGGTTGGGTTTGTAAAAGTGCCTTGTGCTGATAAGGAGTTCAATGTTGAGTGCCAGCCCAAGCACGGATTCTGCATTGAGCACAACAGGTTTGTTCCTGTCAAACTCATAGACGTGGCAGGCCTTGTTCCTGATGCTCACAAGGGCAAGGGTATGGGCAACCAGTTCCTTAACGACCTGAACCAGGCAGATGCATTAATCCATGTTATTGATGTCAGTGGGGGTACTAATGAGAAGGGAGAGCCTGTTGATAAGGGCAGCTATGACCCTACAAATGATGTAAGGTTCCTGGAGATTGAGCTGGACCACTGGTATCATGACATTCTTAAGAAGGGCTGGGACAAGCTGGCAAGGCAGATACAGCAAGAGCACCTGCAGGTGCACAAGGTGCTTGCCAAGCAATTGTCAGGCATGGGAGTGGACGAGGAACTTATGGAGCAGGCACTTAATAATAATGGGTTAAAAGACAAGCAAGTGGTTAAATGGGATGAAGATGACCTTTTTAGGCTTGCAGGTTTTCTGAGGAAGAAGACCAAGCCCATGATAATAGCTGCTAATAAGATAGACGTTCCTGGAGCAAAAGAAAATTATGAGAGGCTGGTAAAAGAGTTTCCAGATGAAATCATTATTCCTTGCAGTGCAGAGTCAGAATTGGCATTAAGAGAGGCGCACAAGCACGAGATGATAAAATATGTTCCTGGAAATGACAATTTTGAAATTCTTGATGAGACAAAGATGAATGACAAGCAGAAAAAAGGCCTTGAATTTTTAAAAGAAAATGTTCTCCAGAAGAATAAAGGAAGTGGTGTGCAGGAGGTCATCAACCAGGCAGTGTTTAAGCTGCTGAAATATATTGTTGTTTATCCTGTTGCCAACAGCAAGCTTACAGACAAGGACGGCAAGGTCCTGCCGGACTGTTTTTTAGTGTCGCAGGGGACATCTGCAATAGACTTTGCATATAAGGTGCATACAGACATTGGAGACAACTTTGTAAAGGCAATCAACCTCAAGACCAAGCAGCCAGTAGCTAAAGACGCTCCGCTTAATAATAATGATGTAATTGAGATAATGACGAGCAAATAAACTCAAATTAGAAACCAAACAGAATAAAATTTTAATTGGTCCTCAATGCCGGACAGGCTTTATTTCTTCTTAATCAACCCATATTTATCAAGTACTGCCTTGTACTTCTGGAAATCCTTGCTTGCCTTGAAGCTTCTCTTCTTGGGTGGGGTGAGCTGCTCTATCCACTTATGCACAATCTTTAATACATTGATTACGTCCTGGTCAAGAGCAGGCGCCTCGCCTTGCTGGTACTCGTCAGGAAGGTCAACTGTTTCCATAGAAATCCTCTTAAAAACATTGAGTTTTTGAAAGAGCCTTTTTAGCATACTTTCCCTGTCAGCTACTATTTCCGCTTCTTCCTCCCTTATCTCTCTGACCTCTCCCTCTTTCTCATCTATCTCCTGCTCAGCTTCCTCTATGTCGTCCTCCATAGCCCTGAGCTTGGCCATCTCCTCAGGCGACAGGTCCTCGGACTCAACAGCTTCCTGTATCATCTTTTTTCTAAAAGAGAACAAGCCGGATATTTTCTTAGACAGCCTTCCGGGCTGCTTGTACTCCACGTGCACCTCAGAGGGACCCAGGTCAGGCACTTCCTCGTCATAATTCTTTTTTTTGCCAAAAGGAAGGTTGAGCTTGAGATTAAGCTTTGAGCTGCTGCCGCGTTTTCTTTTGTCTATGTAATTACCTATGTTCTTGTTAAAGTCCTTTGATGCTATTTTTACCACCCTTGAATATTATGTGTATTAATTAAAATTTGGTTATTTATAAAACTTTTCTTAAAAATAGGCGCAGATATGGGGACGCTGGGATTTGAACCCAGATCTGATGGTGCCTTCCTCAAAGCGATGCTTTGACGCACCAAAACTTAAATCATTGGCATAATGCCTCATCGCTCCAAAACTGGAGCCATCCATTCTAGCCAGGTTATACTACGTCCCCGCGTAGGGTTGAGCAACGCAGTTGCGAATGCCGCACTTTGCGTGTCAACTGAGCACAACCAGTTGGACTGGTTATACTACACTCCCTCTAGGTATAAGAGAATGATTGTGTTTTTTAAAGATTGCTATTTGGCGGGATAAATATTAAAGATGCGTCTCCATCACTATCAGGACCTTTTCAGGCTGTGTGATTGGCAGTGAGTGCGTCCCATCAATGATTTCCAAGTTGCAGTTTCCCTTGACTAACTGGAGGATTCGGTTTCTGGCTTTGGGCGTGACCATGACGTCTTTTCTTCCATAGATTAGTATGACTGGCTCTTTACTTTTTTTAAGCTGCTCAGTAACATCCCACTTGATTATTTCCCTTCCGCTCGCAATATGGGTTTTAACTTCTTTGAACGGGACGGCTACTATTGAAAACCATACCTCTGCATCGCTTTCGCCCTTTGGTTGGGAATGGTTTGCATAGCCTCTTGGCTCTGATTACAAAAAAGCATAAACGAGCATTGCGCGAGGGGGTTGATTTAATTTTGTGAGCCAGGTTTTTTGCTGTGCTTCCCAATTATTCAACATATCTTATGCCTTTGTCAAACAAGGGGAATGTTTTTTTGTATTGGAATGTTTCAGGAAACTTGCGTGTTGCGCATATACCTGTGATGTCTTGGGCGTTCGAGGTCTGAGATACATAATCAATAATCGGCATGAATCCAAAGCGGTGGCTTATGTATGCGGGTTTTTTCAGGCCTTGTTTTTCAATAATCTTTCTTAAGTCGTTTGTGTAGGCTTTTAGAATGAAGTATTCTGATTTTGCAGGGGCTTTTGAATAGCCTGTTCCTCTTGGGTCGAAGTTGATTGTGGGGAAGCCTCTTTTGTTCAGTCCCTGCTCCAGGTTTTGAAGCGAGGTGCGGTTCATTGATGAGGCAGGGCGCAGTATCACAAAGTTCTTGGTTAGGTCCTTGTTATAGTTAACCCAGTAACATATGTCTAAGCCGTCTTTTGATACGATTCTTTGAGTTGAGGATTTGTCCTCCATTATTAAAAATAGGGCAAAAAATTATTTTTCAGCTACCCAAAACAATCTATGACTACTTAATTTTATACCTTTATTATTAAGTTTTTTATCAACTTCTTCAAGATGTGCTTTGTCTTTTGTTTTATTAAAATCTGGAATGATCGGAGCTCTTTCAAGGATTTCTACGACATCATTGATCGATGAATAGACCTGATAAAATTTAAAATATTTTGACTCAACGAGTTTCATTCCAGATTGTTTTAATAATTTTTTTATTGATTCAAGCTTGGTTTCTTGATTAGGATAATTTTGCCCTCTTCCAAAAATTTTTTTGAGTTCAATTTTGTCCTCTTCGCCAATAGTTTCTT
>CAYRRQ010000002.1:0-46682 GCA_964426715.1 uncultured Methanosarcinales archaeon | reverse complement strand
ACTTTTACCAGATTTTTGTAAAATCTGCGGGCTGTCATGTAGACGCCGAACACAGTTAACTTGACTTTATCGATTTCCGCAAGTTTTTTAAATAATATCTTATCCCTTCAGAATAAGGTTTTATCAATATTTTCACGGTGATAATATGGGAGGAGAAATAAAAAGAAAGAGCGTTGGAACGCTTAAAAAAGGCAGCTATGTAGTGATTGACGGAGCTGCATGTACAGTTACTAATATCCAGACGTCGAGGCCTGGCAAGCACGGACACGCCAAAGTAAGGCTTGACGCGGTAGGAATGGTTGACGACCGGAAGCGCCAGATAGTCATGCCGGGCCATGACGAGATAGAGGTTCCTGTTATTGACAAGAGGAACGCCCAAGTGCTTCATATAAGCGGAGACACTGCTAATGTAATGGATTCAGAGACTTACGAAACCTTCGACCTCAAAATACCTGGTGACATGAAGCAAGGCTTGTCAGAGGGAGTAGTGGTTGTTTACTGGCAGATACTGGAAGACCGGGTTATGAAGCAGGTTAAAGCTACAGAGTAGCTTTGAGCATCCCAGAAAACAAAGTTTTCTGAGGACAAATAAAGAATGATTAAAAGCATGAAAAAGGATTGATTTCAGATGGTCAAGTTCAAAGAAGCAGAAGCAAGGCATTTTAAGAACATGTTTGTGTGCCTAAGATGCAAGAGCAAGGTCAGGGCGCCCACTCTTAAGGTGCTCGCGGGCAAGATAAGGTGCAGGAAGTGCAACAGCAAAGACCTCAGGCCTGTGAGGAAAAAATAATTTTTCTATCCAGATATGAATAGAAATAGAAAGAATTAAAAAGGTTTCTCATAATATTCTTGTTTGTAATGAGTCTCTTAAGTTTTTTAGTGGAATACAAGTGGGTAATCCTGTTCTACCTGATAATAATCCTCATAATAATCATCAAGAGGAAGAAGTTTCAGTTCCAGGCCAAGTTCATAGCCTTGTACAGGACCAAGATTGGCTTGAAGCTGATTAAAAAGATAGGCACCAGGTATTCTGAGTTCATAAAAATCCTGGGATATATAGGCATTGGGATTGGATACACAGGCATGGCAGTAATCCTTTTTTTCATAATAAAAGGGTTGTACGACTTAGTATTCGTGCCTGAGGCTCCTGCTATTATCGCGCCAGTACTCCCTGGAGTAGCCATACCTGGCAGCCCTGTATTTGTGCCTTTCTGGTACGGCATAATATCATTGTTTATAGTGGTGCTCATCCACGAGTTCTCGCACGGCATAGTAGCCAGGGCGCATGATCTGCCAGTAAGGAACACGGGCATTGTATTCTTCGGCCCCTTGATAGGAGCCTTTGTAGAGCCTGACGAGAAAAAGATTAAAAAACAAAAGGACGTGGTGCAGTATAGCATATTCGCAGCAGGCCCTTTCAGTAACATCTTAACCGCAGGCATAGTAATCCTGCTCTTCATATTACTGATTAATCCCCTGTCAAATGCTTATATCCAGCCGCGCGGAGTAGTGTTCACAGAAGTAGAGCCTAGCATGCCAGCTGCAGAGGCTGGCCTGGAACAAGGAGTGGTTTACACTTATGTCAATAATTATTCTGTTAAGAGCACAGAAGACTTTGTGGCAGCTTTTGAAGGCATTGAAGTAAACCAGAGTGTGCTCATAAGAAGCGCACGCAATAATCACACAGTTACAACCACTGCAAGGCCAGATGCGCCTGAAAGCCCTGTCATCGGGGTAAGCATTAAGACGAGTTATACCAACGAGGACAATGTCTTTGCCAAGATATTCTTATGGTTCACAGGTTTATTCAGCTGGATTTTCATGCTAAGCCTGGGGCTTGGGCTTGCAAACCTGCTTCCCCTAGGCCCTGTGGATGGCGGAAGGATGCTCGGTGTCAGCCTTTCCAAGACCCTGGGAGAAAAAAAAGGTAAATTAGTGTGGGGTAAGATAACAATAATAATGATAATAATAATAGTCATACTTCTTGTCACGCCAATACTAAAGGCAATCATAGGTTAGTGAGTTAACTTTTTAAAAACCTGCAATGTTCTTGATAGCATGCTAAGCATAATACTTGTGGAGCCTGAGAACCCTGCTAACATAGGGAGTGTTGCCAGGGTCATGGCTAATTTTGGTGTAAAAAACCTTGTTCTTGTAAACCCCAGGTGCGGGATTAATGAGGAGAGCAGGCGCTTGGCCAAGAATGCGCAAAAAATCCTTGACAAGGCAAAGATTAACGGCTTCAGCATTCTGGCTAAATTTGACTGCCTGGTTGGCACTACCAGCAAGCTGGGCAATGATTATAATATTCCAAGGAGCCCTCTTACACCAGAGCAACTGGCTCAAAAGCTTAAGGAGATTAAAAAAAGAAAAATTGCACTTATCCTGGGCAGGGAAAGTGATGGCCTGAGAAACAAAGAGCTTAAGTTGTGTGATTTCACAGTTACGATTCCTACAAGCAGGAACTACAAGGCCCTGAACATCAGCCATGCTGCGGGGGTGCTTCTCTATGAAATCCTTAAGGAAAAAAACACAAAAGAGATGGTAAAGCCATACACCCCCCTTAGTGCAAAAGAAAAAAAGCAGATTCTGAGGCTGTTAAATGCAGCTATGAAGAAAATGGATTTTTCAAGCCAAAAGAAAAAAGACACTCAGCTTAAGGTCTGGAAAAGGATGATTAGCAAGAGTTTTATGACCAAGCGAGAAGCATACGCACTCATGGGATTTCTGAAGAAGATTGAATAGGGGCTTGGCGACCAAAGGGAGGAAACCCCTGCTTTTTACGAGATTTTAAGAGCAAATGCAGTGAGTAAGCAAAAATCTCCGCATATGGGATTTCTGAAGAAAATAAAATAGATTTATAAATCTCTGTGAACTCCTATAAAAATACAGAAAAACGAGGTTTGAATAATATAATGGTTAATGCTTTGGCTTCAGGAAGTATTTTTGACATGAGCACTTCCCTTGGAGCGGTTTTTACGCCCATATTTATAGGAATAATCACTATTGTAGTTGCAAGCTTAGTTAATATTCTTCTGAAAAAAGGATTTAAGAGCGCAGAACATGCACTTGAAAAACATGCTGAAAAAACAAAGGATAAGTATCATAAGGATAAGATTGCTTCTGAAAAAACCAAGTTTGTTTTTATGAGAAGGATTACAGTCGGAGTTATTTATCTGATAGGAATAATATTAATTGTGAGCACAATTCCTGCCTTGAAAACATTTTCTTACTCATTACTTGCAGGAGCAGGTGTGCTGGCTATAATCATAGGATTTGCAACACAAAAAACATTTGCAAACATCATCTCCGGGCTCATGATATCTGTGAGCCAGCCTTTCAGAGTCGGCGACAGGGTTCGATTTAGAGATGAGTACGGCATAATACAGGACATTACCTTAAGGCACACAGTTCTCAAAACATGGGACAACAGGTATGTTATCATACCAAATGACTTGGTAAACCAGGAAGTTATCAATAATTACACTATTGGCGATGAAAAAATCCTGGCAACTGTGGAAATAGACATCAGCTATGACTCAGACATTGACTTGGCAAAAAAAATCATGAAAGAGGAGATATTAAAGCATCCAAAATTCGTTGATAACAGGACAGAGGCTGACCTGCTTGAGGGAAACGAGCCTGTCAAGGTCAGGGTGGTAAGCTGCGGTGATTTTAGTGTAAAACTAAGAGGATACTACTGGGTTCAAAACCAGCCAGACAACACGATTTCTGGCTTTGAACTGACTGAGAGCATAAAGAAGAGGTTTGACAGGGAAGGGGTTGAAATTCCTTTCCCATACAGGACTGTTGTGTTTAAAAAGGATGTTAAGAAGCCTAAAAAACTGAGAAAGACAGCAAAGAAGTCTGCAAAGAATGCAAGGAAAAAGAAAACAAAAAAGATTAAGACAAAGAAAAACAAGAAGAAGAAAAGTTAAAAATAAAGGTATTAAATAATAAAAGATGATAAAGGCTTCACATCCACTTTCTTTTTCTGAAGAACAAGTACATGAGCACTGCTATTACTAGCATTATGCCCAGGATTATGTAGTAGCCGTACTTCCAGTATAGCTCGGGCATGTACCTGAAGTTCATGCCATAAACACCAGCAATAAAGGTTAAGGGCATGAAAATAGTGGCTATCACTGTAAGCTTCTGCATGACCTGATTCATCTTGTTGCTGGTCTCAGCCATCTGGTTTGAAAGCACAGACATGTGGGCTTCAAAAGTGGTGTTTACCAGGTCTCTCTGGGTCTCTATTTCTGTGTAAAGCCTCAGGATGTGGTCATATACGTCGCTGAAATAAACATGTGTTTTCGTGCTTATAAACGGCAGGTCTGTTTTGGTAAGCCTGCTGATAACATCTCTCTGGGCGGCAAGGCTTTTCCTGAGATGTGTTACTTCGCGCTTAATCCTCATCATTTCTCTCAGGAGCTTCTGGGAGGACTTATTTTTTATTACTGCTTCTTCCAGCACTTCTATGCGGCCACCCCACTCATCTAGTAGGGGGAAGTAGAGGTCTACAAAATAGTCAATTAACTGGTACATCATGAAGTCTGGTGTTGCAGAAGCGTGTTTTCCGTTTTTTCCGTTTTTTCTGGTGTTGGTTTTTCCTGCTAATTTTTTTGCGAGGTGCTCGACACTGGTGGATTTGTGCTTATGAATTGTTACCAGGAAGTTCTTGCCCAGGAAGAAGTCTATCTCCCTCATCCCAAATCCCAGGTCCTTCTTGTCTGAAGTGGCGCTGTGAAGTATTATGAACAGGTAGTCCTCGTACACATCTATTTTTGGGAGCTCATTGCTTTTCTCGCAGTCCTCTAATGACAAGGGATGGAAGCCAAAGGCGTCCTGCAGGAATTCATAATCCTTTTTTTCAGGCTTGTACAAATCAACCCAGACCGTGTTCTTGCTCTTCTTAAGATGACTGGCTATTTGCTTGTTAGAAGGATTCCTTATTATCTTATTCTTGCTGCAAACAAATACTTTTCTCATGGCTTACCTCTCCTCATCATTTCTTCTTATTCTGATTCCTGGTATTCTTCTTGTTTTTTTGCTTATCATAATAAGCCCTTGCCCTGGGATCTGACTTGGGATAAGCCTGGGGCCCAAGTTCATAATATTTTTTTTCTGCCTCTCCCCCCCAGGAATAGTTTCCTTTTTCTGTTTTTATTATTTTCAGCTTGAACTCTCCGAGGGACACTCCTTTTTTTAGGTGGTAATAAATTACTCTGAGGGTTACTGGCGGGTAGATAGCGCAGTAATCCCTGTACAAGTCGTATCCATAGGCCTTGCCCTTGAAAAAGAGTATTTCTATCAGGTTCTGCCTTATGCTGCTGCCTAGGGGCCTTCCCCTCTTACTCTTCATAAGAATATCTATAATCTTTTTTTATTTAAATCTTTTGATTAATTTTCAATAATGCAAAGAAAAATAAGGAATCAGATTCTATTTTTCCTTTGTTTTCAAAGCATCAAACTTTTTCCTAATGCTTTTGTTCTCTTCATCGATACTTTTACTCTTTGATTTTTTGCATAATCAACTCTTAAAGCATAGAAATCTTCCAAAGCATCCTCCAAGTCCTTATTTTTCTGCTCAATAAGCTTCTTTATGTGTTTTAACCGGCTTTTACTTGAAGATAAAGACCGGGTCGCCTTAATTAGTTTATCATTAAATTTTTTTAAATCCCTGTTCTTAAGAACAAGAGTGCGGATAAGACTGAGATTAACCTGCAGTATCAGCATTATAAAAAAAGCTGAAAAAAAAAGAATAGAATACTGACTAAAAAGTTACTGAACAAATAATTAAAACTAAAAGCAAGGTAAATTATATCTCCTATAAAGAAAATAATTATTAATGAAAGCAGGATATGAGCTGCTTTTCTCTGAACATCTATTGAAAATGACAGAACCAATCTTCTACAGAGAAAAATAGAATAACCTAATATTAAAATACTAAGCACAATTAAGATTAAGGGAAAGATAAGCTATACTTTGATCTTCTTATATTTATTTTTTTTTATTTATCCTGTTTTTCCAAGGTTTATCTTGGTCATTTACTCTTCAGAGCGCCCAGTATCTGGCACTTCTTGCATAGTTTGTCAGCGCAGGGCTCGCCGCATTTCTCACACGTGCTAATCACAACCTCTTTATCAATATCTTTATCTTTCATCTTGTGGATTGTTCTTAAAAAGAATCTGATAATGTTGTGTTTTGTCGGCGGGTACTTCTTTTCAAACCTGTCAAGCATGTCAGCGTATTCCCTGCGGTAAGAGTTTCTTCTGTGAGGGCAGGGCTTGAAATTCACAGGGAGTTTCATGAGCTTTGAATAAGCAGTTATCTCTTTTTCAGAGCAAAAGTATAAGGGTTTTACTCTTTTGACAAAGAGTTTGCTCTCAGACTCGCCGCTGACAGGGCCCTGCCTCTTGGCAAGAGTCAGGTCGTTCCTAAAAACATTCATGACAAAACTCTGGGCTTCGTCATCAAGGTTGTGGCCCGTGGCCAAGCAATCAAACCCTTGCTTCTTGGCATATTTATTCAGTACGTAACGCCTTAGTACGCCGCACACAAAGCAGTGCGAGTAGTTCAGGCCTTTTTTGCTCAGAGCAGACATAATTTTGCTCAGAGAACCGCCAAATTCATCCCTGAAAAACAGCGTGGTAAGCCTAATCCCGTATTTATCGCACATGCTTCTCAGGTTCCTGAGGTTCTTGTCTGAATAGAGGGGTATTCCTGAATTCGCAGTTATTGCCTCGACCTTGTAGCCAAGCCTTTTAAGCACAAAGAGCAGGGTGGTCGAATCCTTGCCTCCGCTGGCACCAACCCCGACCTTATGCTTCTTAGAGAACATACCAAACTTCTTAACAGTCTTCTTAACCTTCTTCTCAAAATAGTCCGTGAAATGATTCCTGCACATATCTGAGCAGTACACTGCCCTGCTACACTTAACGCATTTCCCGCATTTCCTGGCTTTTTTCTCAGCTCGTCTTGCCACCATTATAATAGCAGGAAAACAAAGCCTTTTTTTAAAGGTTTAGAAATTACGGATTATTCGTGCCTGATATCATCAAGCATTTCCCTGAGCTTCTTGTTCTCGTGCAGATAAGCCTCCTTGTTGTTGTTCAGGGCATGCTCCTCCATCTTCTCAACCAGTTCCTTGATGCCAAGCACTTCCTGCAAAAGGTTAACCTCTCTTTCAACCTCACCCGGGATGATGTCCTCATGAACAGCGCTTTCCTCAGTTGCGCTCTTCTCAGCGGTGCTCTCCTTATCTGCTTCGCCTAGGCCTGGTTTTTCCTGATCTTCTATTTCTTCAAGGAATTCCAGGTCTTGTTTTAACTGCTCATCCACTTCCTGGTCATCCCTGCCGTCAAGCCGCTCAGCCTCATCTTCATCCACATCCTCAAGGTTTTGCTCGCTCTTAACCTCTGCCCGCGCTTCTTCATCTGAAAGTATCTCAGGCATCTCTACAGCTTTGACTTTATCTTCTTCTGCCTGGACCGGCTCTGACAGGTTTGGTTCTTCTTGTTCACTACTGCCAGAACTCACCCCGTGGGCGTACTCCAAAACCTTTTCAGTGCTCTCGTCTACCTTAGCCTCCTCGGGATCCTTAAATATTACCTGCTTCTCTGCACTTCTCTGGTTAACAATAAGCACATAGGTATAAGCCCTTCGAATACCCAGGTACAACTTGATGTTTTTCCCCAAGAAACTTCTGATTCTCTTGGTAATCCGGGCTGCTTCATAAACCTGCTTGTCATCAATCTTCTGCCTCTTACCCTGTTCCCCTAATTCCTCTTTCTCAAGTTTATAAGTTTCAGGGTCTCTCAGCAACGCGTACTCCTGGGTCTTGATATCTGACTTAGTAATTGACAAGTCATCCGGGTTAACCTCGTGGAAGTCTTTTCCAAGAATCTTTTCAATACCAAAATCGTGCAAGCCCAAGAAACTCTCAATAATTATCCTGTCAGCCTCAGTATCATAAATAGCGGTTGCTGACTGCTCTGACTTTTTCATCTTCTGAACCATTACGCCGGCGCCAAAAGAATTTATGCTGTGCTTGTCCCTGTAAGCAACTGAACGCGCAGAAAAAAAGGATGCCCACACCCTTTTCAGGCCTGCAATAAAGTCTTCCTTGCCCCTGATATTCTGAAGTATTCCCTCGTCGTCATTATCACCCAATATGTAAGAGGGGCTTCTTATTAGGGTTATAAAGGGATAATTAATCTCTGAGACCAGACTGCTCGCGCTTATGCCCGGGTCCACTGCCAGGGACTCGTAAGCCTCGAACAACTCCTCTTCCAGCTTTGCAGGAAGACCTGCCTTGTTGAACAATTCAAGGATTTCCTTGTATGCTTTTTCAGGGTCCTGACATTTATCCTTTTTATCCTTTTTATCCAGGATTTTCCCGGCCTTAAGCCCGAGATTGTTTTCGTTCATAAAGTCCTCAAATGCCTGGTTGTTAATAACAAAGGTCAAGAGAACATTAAAGCGTTGCCTGACCAGAGCAAGGTCAACTGCCCTGAAACCAACTGCTTCGAGGTCTGACTCCTTTACCTTGTTAAGGGTTATTATGTACTTCAAATTGCCACCTGATATTCCTTAATCTTTCATAGTATCTCCTAATATTTAAATTCTTCGTAGAAAATCTTCGTCTGTGCCACTTTTTTGCTCGTTCGCTTTGCTCACTTAAAAAATTGAATAAAAGCACGTCAGTACAACATAAAGCTAAAAAATTACTTTAGTTATACGTAGTTCGAAAGATTGAAAAAAGTGAATGTCCTCCTTAACTTTTTTGCTTGTAATTTTTTTTAAAACTTTGGCGGAGTAGGAGATTTTCAAATCCCTAGAAAACCCTGCACTCAGGCTTTTCTCTTCTCAATCTTCCTCTTGTCCCTGCTTACCAAGTCAAAGAGTTTCTTCCTGCTCAGCAAGAGGTTCTGTGCTCCGTGATGACTTATGACTGACTCTGCGTTGTTAATAGCCATTCTCAGGCAGTACTCAAAAGGCTTCTTAAGAATCATTCCTGCGGTCAGGGTGCTGGCAAAAGCGTCTCCTGCGCCAGTGGTCTCCACAACCTTTATGTCCCTGCTGACAGGCACCTTGTAATAATAGTCCTTGTGAAGAGCTAATGCTCCTCTCTTGCCGTCAGTAATCACCACTGTTTGCGGACCATAAACCCTCAGCTTCCTGGCATTGGCATCAGCTCCTTTTTTTCCTATGAGGCTCTCTGCCTCTTCCTTGTTAAGCACGAGTAAGCCCGTGTATCTTAAGAGGTTGAAAGCAGCTTTTGTCTCGTTCTCAAGCAATGTAGCTGAAGGATTAAAAGCCACCTTTATTTTGTTCTTCCTGGCATACTCAACTATCTTCTGCATGGTGTGCAGGCTCTTGCCCAACATAGACGAAACATAAAACCACCTGGTCTTAAGCCCGGACACATGCACCTCTTTATAGGACAAGTCATTATTGCACCCCTTATAAGTGAGTATGGTCCTGTCATCTTCCATGGAATCTAGGATTATTGAAAAGCCTGATTCCTCGCCGCGGCTGCCAATAAAGTCTATCTTGCCTTTTTTCAGGGCATTCATTATGAGCCTTCCATTATGGTCCTTTCCTATCTTGCCAAGATAAGCAGTTCTTAGTCCGAGCCTGGAAAAAGCAACTGCAGAGTTAGCGCCGTTACCCCCGATATTATGCATCAGCTTTGTTATCAGCATCTTGGTACCAACCGGGTAGGATATGAACTCCTCTGAGCCAGAACCAGAGCGGATGTCAATAACACCAGACTGGTCAGTATGAGCAAACACGTCCACTGTGTTGCTTCCCAAGGTTATAACATCATAAGGCATAATAGGATTAAGAGAAAAAAGAGTTTAAATAGTTTGTTATAAAAAAACTAGTGTGCTGGGTCATGACATATGTCACCACCCTTAAATATTCAGCTTTTTTGCTGAATATTGGTGGTGTCTATGAAGAAGCATGAGATTCGTAAAGAATTTTTTAAGTTAAAGTTTGAGGGTCATTCTTACGCTGTTTGTCGTCGATTACTTAAATCGTTATATGATTATGAAGTCGATGTTCGTACTCTTAAGCGTTGGGTTAAACGCTTAGATGAAGGAACTTGGAATTTGCTTGATAACTCTCGTAGGCCTCATACAATTCATTACAAGATAACTCCTGCTATTGAGCAGGAAGTTATTGGTCTTCGAAAGAAGACTGGGTGGGGCGAGGACAAGCTTCATCCTCATCTTAGACATCTTAACATATCCAAGATGTCTATTAAAAGGATATTGAGGAGAAATAATCTTTGTCGGGAGACAAAGAATAAAGGCAAGCGCAAGAAATGGGTTCGTTGGCAACGTGAGCATCCTAACAGTTTATGGCAGATAGATCACACTGATGAACAAGAATTATTTGACTGCTACACCTTATCAGTATTGGATGATGCTAGCAAGTACAGTTTAGCTTTGATAAAGCTAAACAGTGTAACGACTATCATCGTCACACATTTGCTTGATGATCTCATCAAGAAGTTTGGCAAGCCATCTCAAATATTAACTGATAATGGCAGCGCTTATGGGTTGAACAGTACCAGAAGCAAGTTTGACAAATGGTGCAAACGAAGAGGTATAAAACATATCAGGACAAAAATTCATAGCCCAACCACTAATGGGAAAGTTGAACGATTGTTCAAGACAATGGACGAAGAACTAGAATTCTGCAATTATGACCTAGAGTTTTTCAGAATGAGATACAACCACTTCAGACCACACAGCAGCCTAGAAAACAAGACTCCCGCAGACATATATCACTCCTTTAAAAAGCTTTTTTGAACACAAAAAGCCACTAGTGACATATGTCATGAACGAATACATTATAAAAAAACTAGAAACATTTATAATCTTGCTGCCCAAATCATTTTTTATGAAAAGAACCTTATGCTTTGCAACAGGCACTATATGGCGGTGGTCAGAAGGAAAAAACAGGGCTGAACTGATAAATTATGCAAAAAAACTGGGTTTCCCTGGTATAGAATTAACCTTAGGGAAAAAAGAAGAGCTCTACAACACAAAAATAAGCGCTTCGCAAGTAAAATGGCTCAGAAACCTGGATTATGTCAGTATTCATGCTCCTTTTAGGTTGTTAAGAGAAGCTGATAACCAGGAAGAAGTCATTAAACAGCTGGATTGCATTGAAAAAATATATAAGCAGATAAGAGCCAAAATGATTATCATTCATCCTCTTGACCTCCCTCCAAAAGAGGTGCTTGACAAGTATAATATGAACTTCTCAACTGAGAACCTTCCTAAAAAAAGACAGGTTACTATAAGGAAGCTGCATGCTATATTCAAAAGATATCCTAAACTCGGTCTTTGCCTGGATGTTGCTCACGCCTACTTCTGGTCAATGTTTGAAACAGAAAAACTGATTAAGGCATTTAAGAACAGAATAACCCAGATACACCTAAGCGGAACTTATAGAAGAAAAGACCATCTTCCTCTGCAACAGGTTTCTCCCATGTTCATAAAGTCTATCCAGCCAATAAAAGAACTTGAAGTGCCTGTAATCATAGAAGAAGATGTAAAAATAAAAAACATAAAACTTGTTAAAAAAGAAATAAGATATATTAAGTCACTGATATTATAATCAAACTCCTTTCTTTGGATGGAAGGGCTTGCCCCAATCAACAGGCATCTTTAGCTCAAGGTATTGCTTGATGGTCTGGTTTAGCCTGAACGCGGTCCTGTACAAGTCGTCCCTGTAAGACTTGATTTTCTCCAGGTAAAACCTCTCCCTGAACCACCTGTCAAAATGTTTTAGAAAGGGATGGTCCGCCCACTCATTCCTATAGTCCAGTTGCAGCCAAGCCTCAATCCAAATAGTTACTTCTCCCTTGTTGGTCTTGAACTTCTGGCCCTTATGCATTATCTCAACAGTCTTAACATTAAGGGTCTGCCAGTCAATCTTTAAGAAGTACCTGTAATACCTGTTGCCCCTGGGCACCTGGATTGCGCGCCACCAAATTCTGTGCTCCTTATTCCCAGCAGGGAGCATCTTGTCAATGTACAAGTACTCTACCTTGTCATCACCTGTATCAACAGATACGAATTCCTCGTCTCCCAACCATTCATGAACCAGCTTGTAAAGATTTTTCAGGTGAAAAGTCTCTCTCACATTTATCTCGTACCTGGTAGCCAGGATATCACGCTCATCCCCAGGCCTCAGCTTTGCCATTCCCATAACTATGATTATTAGAGTGAACATTATTTAAATGTTTTGCCCAAAAAAGGCACCGTTGAGAATGTCTCTATCTGTGCCATTGTTTTGTTCCCATCAGGAACATCCAAAAATCTTATTTTTGTTTGCCCCTTGTTAACGTAGTTAATGATGGCAAGGCCAGACATAGCTGACTTTGTTCCTATAACTCTGGTTTAGGGTTAAAGTCAGCGAAGTAGGAGATTTTCAACGCTACCGCCAAAAAAGGCTTTGCCTATTCAACAGATTAATACAGATTAGTCAAGCCAGGTCTTAGAATTCTTTATCTTGTCAGGCAGGTAGTTGCTAATTACAAAGTTAAGTCCGTGCTTTGCAAGTGCCTGTTGCTCTGCTCTTACTCTCATCTGGTGCATTTTTTTAAGCGCTTTCTGCCATGTCTTGTGGTGCTTGATAAAAGGGTCATTTTTCAGGCCATCTTTCAGCCTTTTTATATCTACTTCTTTAAGGGGGTGGGTTGGGAGCTTGTACTCCTCTATGTCCTGCGGTGTTATGCCTATGAATTTTGCCTGGGGCACGCAGAAGAACTCGTTTATGTGCGCTGCGTTGCCGCTGCCAACTTTAAAAGTCCTGTAGATATTGAGGTAGCCGTAGGGGTCGCCGTCTGTGAATACATACACTGGCAGTTCCTTCTCGTCGCTCAGCCTCCTGATAAACCTCCTGCAGGCCCTGGTGGGCACCCCTCCCATGCTTACCAGTATGCAGTTGGCTTTTTTCCAGTAATTGTGCTTTACCAGCCTCTGGAACATACCCGCGGTTTCTATGGCGAGTATGAACTTAGCCCTGGTCTCAAATCCGAGGTGTTCCACGCTACTAGGAACACTGTAAGCGCCTGAGCCGAACTTTTTGCAGTCAACCCTTATCTGCTTGCCCGTGGACGGGTCCTTGTCTATTACTACCAGGTCTCCTGCTATATCCCCTCCTTTTTCTTCGGGTATGAATCCAAGCCTCTCCCTGTTCACACCTATCATGGCTTCCACGTCATCCATTACTGTGTCTGAGTCGCTCTGGGCGGTGAATCTGGCCTCATCCCAGTTCTTACTCACATAATAGGCTTCTCTCTTTGTGGCAATATCGTCGTTCTTTATTAGTTCCTGGGAGAGCGCCATCATCTTCAGGGTCTGGGCAAAGCCTTTTACTGTGGAGGCAGTCAGGGTTCTCTTCTTGACCTTGCCGTTGAGCTCAAAATACCCGTCCTTAAGATTATAGGTTACATTGTTAAGGCTCCTGATAGGCGTGTCCAGGCTGGGCAGTTTCTTGCTTTTTATTCTTTCATAAACGTATTTTGCTGTTTCCCTGATTTTTTTTAGTGCGTCATTAACCATTTTTTTAATCCTGATCTTATTCCTTTTTTGTCTTGGCTTCTTGTTTGTTTTCTTTCTGGTCTTTTTCTTCTTTTTTTTGTTCGTTCTCTTCGCTGTCATCTGCCTTGGCGTTTTCCCAGGCTTCTTCCTGCTCTTGTTTTTTCTCATCATCCCGTCCTATGCTTCCTATGCGGGCAAATTCCTCATCATAATCCGGGTTCTCAGAGGGGTCAAAGCCTACCTTGTCCAGCTTCCCCCTCTTTTTCTCAAGCATCTGCTTAAGAATTTTTTCTACACTGCTCACCTCGATTCTTTTCAGATCAAGTATTTCCCTGAGTCCGTCTGCAACATGAGGAATATATTTCTCTATAAAACTTCTTTTTTTAAGTTCTTCCTTAACCCTGCGCTTCTTCACAGTATACTTCTTAAGTTTCCTTCCTGCTTCTTGCAAAGCAAGTTTCAGCTCGCTTATGATTTCAGGATAATGAGCAATAGCCTCTTTTGACTCTGATGTAAAGGGCACCCACACGCTGGCTATGTGTACTGCTATGGTTACCGGGCCTTGAGGCAGGGAGCCGTTGCTCTGGCTCAGGCCGTACGGGCGCCAATTAGTGTCTGCCACACTTCTGAATATGCTGCACGCACTCTGCTGGTATAACAATGGCACGCGGTTGGCAAATCTCAGGAGGTTGACTGAGCCTTCTGCAGTCTGGTCTCCTCCATAAGCAATTGCGACTTCTACCTGAAAGGGGTTGCCCCTGTAAACACTTGGCTTGCGGGTTACTGCGCAGTAATACTCTGCGTTTATCTCCTTGCGAAGACCTTTTTCCAATAACTCCTGGCCTATAGGGCTTATGCACTCTGTTGGCGGAGTTATAATCTTGGTTTTTTTGATAGCGTTTATGAGCTTCTCTGCGTCACCCCTCTTAATCCTGCGGGGTATTGTGCTCGGAGGAATTAATGCTTTCTCGCATATCTGCTTGGCAGTGCCTGAGCCCACTCTTGAGAACTCGTTGGTCAGGAATGCCTGGAGGGTTCTGAAACTCGTTGCTGAAAGCATTTTCAGGAGTATTCCCAGCTCCACACCAGCAGGATGGGGTTTTATCTCTATGGGCTGTCTGGGCATCTTGTCTGTGACTCTGGGAAAGATTATCTGCTCTGCCTTTGGGTTAACATAGGTTATGTTGACATGAGGATTAACAATAGCTGTTTGTTTAAGATACTGGTCTATGCTCTGCTTACCCTTAACATAAGTTCCTTCAAGGTCAATCTCTACCCTGGTGCCATGAGAGTTTTCATTCTCTCCTTTCTCGTCTTTAAGTATCTGGGGCTTGTTCCTAGCAGTATCTATTTTCAGCTCATAGTAATGGGCTGGCTTGTCAGGCCCTACTTTTGAGAGTATCTTAGCAGGCCGGCCAGTGGTAAGCTGGGCGTACATAACGCTCGCGCTTATGCCTATTCCCTGCTGACCCCTGCTCTGCTTTAATCTGTGAAACTTGCTTCCATAAAGCAGCTTGGCAAATATCTTTGGAATCTGACTCTTAACAATGCCAGGACCATTATCCTCCACTATTATCCTGAACCTGTCATCGCCCATATCTATTACTTCAACAACTATTTCAGGTATTATGTCTGCTTCCTCGCAAGCGTCCAGGGAGTTGTCAACTGCTTCTTTCACAGTGGTCAGGAGCGCTTTCCTGGTGTTGTCAAAGCCCAGCAGATGCCTGTTCTTCTCAAAGAATTCTGCCACGCTTATATCGCGCTGCTTGCTCGCCATCTCATAAGCCTTGGTCGAAACCATGACTATAATTGATGAATATCTCCTTTATAAATCTTTGCCTAGCAGAATCAAAAGATTTTTGGCTGGAATAGTGTAAAGAAAAAGTTTGTCTGTGCCATTGTTGTCTTGTTAACTTTTTTTGTTAACAATGGCAAGGCCAGACAAAACTTATCCATGTTCCTATACGGAGTATAGGGTTATGGTAAGTGAAGTAGAACTTTTTCAACACAATAATAGAGAACCATAATTTTTTATTCAGAAACCTTCAAATCATTCTGGACCATCCTAGTCTTCCTCTTATAATCCTCAAGCCACTTATACACTGTTGCGTGCATGCTGCCCTGGACAAGCATCTCTACTGCCTTCTTTGCATTGGCCACGTCATCGCAGTACCCCAGTATGCTGATAGTCTTGCCATAAACACTGAGAGCAGTACCAGTTAAGTCTTCCAAGGCTCTTCTTGCCTTGCCCCGTGTGCCAATAATCCTTGCCTTGACCCTGCGGGCGTGGCTGGGCTTGACCAGGCCGTAATCCTTAAGGCTTATGATTTCAAGCATGTAATCTGGCTTAAGAAGGAGTTTTGCCTTGTCAGGATTAAAACCCCTGGCTATTGCGCGCACCACTTCCCTAAGAGAGTAAAGCCTGAGAGGGTCCTTGCCTGTTATAGTGACATCGCCTTCTTTTGAGTCCACATTAATAGATGCGTGCGAGTAATCCTCAAGTTCCTTTTTCTCGCTTCCTTTCACACCTATAAGCACAGCTACGCGGTCCAAAGGAATTTTGACAGTATAAGAATAAACTTCGCCCACCTGCTCATCTTCTAACTGCCCGGCTCTTGATTTCCTGCCTCCTGATTCTTTGCCTCTTGATTTTTCGCCTTTTGAGTGCCCGGTTTTTGCTGCGCCCGGCGTTTTCTTTTTCATGCTAAAAAAGCGAAGCAACTGATGTTTTATAAATATTATCTTATTATCTTACTATAAGGCAAGGTTGGTTGTCGCAAAAATTGTCGCTGTTCTGAATATTAGCGTCATTAACCTGTGAGCACTGCCAGAATTCCTCGTAAGAAACTCTGAGGAATAAAAAATTCTTATTATCAATTATTCCTAATTTTTTCAATGCGAACTGACGCAAACGAGCATATGCGAGCGTATTCAGGACAGCACCCTGCCTAAACGAGTTTGTCACAGAATTACTATTACGCTTTGCTTTGCAAAGCTCCATCGCGTCTTGCAAGTTTACAAAAACACAGTAAACATTGCAAATGAAGGTAGCGACGTATTCTGCGACAAACGCCCCCAAACCCAAAACTTTAAAAACACCTGCATATTCCTTGTTTTTAAGCCCGGCATAGAGTTGCTCATGCGAGCCCAGGCGCACAAGCCTTTGGCTATGAGCATCGTGAGTTAGTGTTGGGCTACAAACCATTCATATTTGTCAATGCATGCTTACAAGGCATGCTTGTTACAGACCAACGATAGTTAAGGAACAAGCACCATCATTCCTTATTACTTCATATTTTACTTTAAGATAAAGGACAAAGAGGATGAGTTAGGGGAGTCGGATTAAAAGGAGAGTGCCACCTCCCTTAAAGGGATGTTAAAATCAAGTAAAGATAAGTGCTTGTTCTGAAGAAGGAGTAATAATCATATGCTTATCAAGCATTTACCCAAGAATACATGTACTTGGTTTATCAGGATGCTTAGACAGAGATAAGCGATAAGCCATGAACTCCTTCTGAAAAAACAGATTAAGTGATTAAAGAAATTTAGAAGATAATAAGAAAGGTGATTAACAATGGCGAAAATAGCGCAAGTGTCAGCAAAATATATTGTTCATTCAAACATACAGATAGACGGCGCAGTGGACAGGCCCGATGTAATAGGGGCAATATTCGGCCAGACCGAGGGGCTCCTGGGAAGCGACCTGGAGCTAAGAGAGCTTCAGAGAAGCGGAAGAATAGGAAGAATAGAAGTAAAGGTTGATACTACAGGCGGCAAGACCCAGGGAACCATAACCATTCCGAGCTCCTTGGACAAAGCAGAGACCAGCATTGTGGCTGCCAGCCTAGAAGTCATCCAGAGAATAGGGCCTTGCAATGCAAAGATTAAGGTTACCAAGATAGAGGATGTCAGAGTGTCCAAGAGGCAGTTCGTAGTGGACAGGGCCAAGACACTTCTAAAGTCCCTAATAGAATCATCTATGCCAGACAGCCAGGAACTCGCAGACGAAGTAGCATACGCTGTCAGAGTAATGGAGATACAGGAGTATGGCAAGGAAAGACTGCCTGCAGGGCCTGGAGTTGATGAGAGCGATGAGCTCATCGTAGTCGAGGGAAGAGCAGACGTGCTTAACATGCTGAAACACGGGTTTAAGAACGTAGTGGCTATGAACGGCACCAACATACCCCAGACCATAATTGAGCTGAGCAAGAAGAAAACCATAACTGTCTTTGTGGATGGAGACAGGGGCGGAGACCTCATAATAAAAGAGCTCGCAGGTGCAGGGGACATAGACTTTGTCACCAAGGCGCCTGACGGCAAGGAAGTGGAGGAGTTAACCAAGAAAGAACTGCACAAGGCCTTGAGGAGCAGGATTGCTTTTGAACAGGCCAAGAGCGAGATTCAGACTAAAAAAAACGACAATAATAATTTCAAGGGTAAGAGCAGGGCTGACTCCAAGTCCAAAAAAGGATTTAAGAGCAAGCGCCCGGGATACTCAAGTTCTGGACAGAGACCAGCCTCGGGTTCGCCTGGTTCCAAGCCCAGGGCACCGACTCCAAAGGAAAAAGAAGCCTTTAATGAGATGCTCGAAGACCTCATAGGAACAAGAGGAGCCTATATACTCGACCAGAAACTGAACATACTCGGCAAGGTACCCTTGTCAGAACTCCAGGGCACTATAAAAAGCCTTAAATCAGGCATATACGCAGTAGTGTTTGACGGAGTTATCGAGAAGGACATTGTGAGCACAGCAGAAAGAGCCAATGTCAACTTCCTGGTAGGCATGGATACCAAGGTGAAAACCAGCAATCAAGTGTACATCCTTACCAGCGATGACTTGTAAGAGAAAGTTTTATTTATTTAGTTTTTACTTTATCTAGTTTTCATTACCTCTTAGGCCGAGTCCTAGAGGCCGTCGCCGCCTCCACTGCCACTTCTTTGTTTTTGGCAAATAATGGCGGCGCGACGGAGCTTTGTGAGTAAGGGCTTTAACGAGCAAAGCAAAGTAGGACTCTGGGACGCCGCCATTTTTTAATTAATTTTTTATAGTCCTTGCTTTTATCTTATCCACATGCCCAAAAAATCACGTGAAGAATGGAAGGTTTACAAGAACGTGTTTGACAATGCTACTCTGAGGAATATTCACAAGCTGAGCAACCAGGGACATTTTGAAGAGCTTAAGAGTCCTGTTGCGCTTGGCAAGGAATCTAATGTGTTCACTGCTGTGAAGGGCAGGCACTGGATAATCGCCAAGATTTACAGGGTTGAAAACTGTAATTTTAATAAGATGTACGAGTACATTGCACCTGACCCAAGATATGCTGGTATTAAAAAGAGACGGCGCCTGGTAATATTCTCTTGGGTCCAGAGGGAGTACAGGAACCTGCTAAAAGCAAGAGAGGTTATGAAGGTTCCGGCGCCCATTGCTGTAAAGGATAATGTGCTCTTAATGAAGTTAATAGGATGCAGAATACCTGCTCCCATGCTCAAGGACTCTGAAATGAATAATCCTAGGGTTTTCTTTGAAAAAGTATTGGACAATGTTAAGAAGCTCTACAAGGCCGGCTTAGTGCACGCAGACCTCTCAGAGTTCAACATCCTTAACCATGAGCAGGAGCCTGTATTTATTGACTGGAGCCAGGCCACGACTACCAGCCATCCACAGGCAGATGATTTTCTTAGACGGGACTTGAAGAACATTGTCAATTATTTTAACAAGCAGGGATTAAGCCTTGACAAGGAAGAAGTTTATAAGCAGGTTCTGTCAGAAGATAATTGAGGAGAGAGAAGCAAAAAAAGGAATGATATACATAAAAGTATGTTAATAGCGAAAACTATTTATATGGGGCAAGCCTTCTAACCTGTATAAGGGGGTCAGGATAACATTACATCGTAGTATTAACAATGTTAGCTAAAAAAACCCCCCGCCTCTAAGCAAGCAAGATGGACCCGGACGAATTTGAAGAACTAATGCGCATCCAGAGGATGACACTGCGCTCAGTAACCAATGAGTCAGAAACAGACAACAAGATAAAACTAATGAACATAATCAACAACATGATTACCAAGAAGAGAAAAAAGGTGCAGAAAGAAAGCATTCTGCTCGAAGCCCAGGCAGAAGGAATGACAGAAACAGAGATTGAAAGAATAATTGGACTGCTAAAAGACGACCACCTCATAACAGAGCCTGAACCCGGCTATATAAGCCTGATTTGATCTAATATTATGAATTTAAAGGCGATGTCAAGACCGTCGCTGTCTTCAGTTGCAACGTTTACAACGTAAACCATCAAAAACAAGTTTTTGGAGATTACAATTAAAATTGCAAACTTGCAAGGTGTGTGCAAATTTTTTTATTTTGCACATTCAAAAATGTTTTTCATTTTTGTATCGGCGAAGTTTTGCGAACGGTTTTTCAGTGAGCAAAGCAGAGTAGGTCTTAACTAAAACAACTCATTCAAAACCCAAGAGTTTTTTCTGAGAACTTCCTTTTAAGACGTCGTCAAAAGACGTGTTGTAGAACACGAGAATAGAATCTGCAATTGGCTTGAGCTGCTTCTCAATATAGTGCTCGTAGTCAATGCTGTGCTTCTGCTTTTGCACAGGCTCAGGCCCGTTCTTGGTAATCACATACTCTATTAGGTTGCTTTTAAGGTCGTCTCCCAGAATCTTGGCAGCCTTGACATGCGGTGGCGTAGTCTTCACGTATTCATCAACAGGTTTTCTCAGTGCCTTCCTGTAAACCAGCTGGTCATCATGCTTGCCCTGCTTTACCTCGTCCACCAGCTTCTTCACATAGTCTGCAACTTCTTTCTTGTGAAATATCCTGTCAAGCAATTCCTGCTGGAAGTGCCTGGCAACAATAGTCCAGTCCCGTCTCACAAACTCCAAGCCCACAATATCCATTTTCTCCTTGCCCTTTTCATCTATTAACAGGCCTGCGTAGCGCTTCTTGCTCCCGATTTCTGAACGCCTAATCCTGGGCATTAAGAAACGCTTGTACACCTTCTCAAACTCCAGGTCCAAGAAGTTCCTGCGCTCGTACTCCTCCCTGGTATACTTGCTAAAAAACGAGTTCAACTTGTCTGCAATCTCTTTTCCTGTACGCGCTGCTTCCTTGTAGTTGTTAACATCGAGGTTGATGAACACGCTGTCAGTGTCACCGTATATCACTTCGTAGTTCATATCCCTTATTTTCTTTGCAGTCAACTTTATCAGGCTCTGGCCAAAATAGGTTATTGCATTGCTTATGTCCTTGTTATGAAACCTGCAGTTCTCGTTTCCCAGCACTCCGAAGAACGAGTTCATGAGTATCTTAATAGCATACCTGGCCAGCTCGTCTTTCTGCTTCCTGGCCTTATCCCTCTGCTCCCATAATCCCTGAATAATCATGGGAAGAACCCCATCTTCATTCCTGAAACAAGCGCCATTAGGCGCCTTGACCAGGTTTTTTCCCTTGCAGCCATGCACAAAGCCGAGAGGGTCAATATTAAAAGTGCGGATTATGCTGGGATACAGGCTCTTAAAATCACACACAATAACATAGTTGTATATGCCTGGCTTAGGATTCATAACATAGCCGCCCTTACCACGCTCAGCATCCTGGGAGTACAAGGAGGTGGGCGCTACAAAACCCCTTTTCCTGAGCTCCTTAAGGTACAATGAGTCCAGGCTGGCAATGCTCGCACTCACCCTATCCAGGGGCATGCCTGTTAGCAGGGAGCGCTGGATTGAGAGCTCAAAAGCACCGCTCTTGTATAATATGTCATGTGCGAGCTTTGAATCCTGCAGGTTGTAATCCACTAATAACTGAGGGTCATCCTTAAAAGCCTTCTCAATCCTGGTGTATCGTTCCTCACCCTTAAAAATCTTGGAATCCTCTAGGAAAGTGTTGGCTGCTGTTTCCAGCTTGTAGTCAGGCAAACCAATAAAATTATTCTTTAAGGTATATATGCCGTCCAGCACCATCCTGCCTGCAAAGTCAGCCCTTGAATCCCTCAGAAAATTCTGAAAGATTCTGAGCCTGCACTCAGAAGTGCTTCTGCCCAGTTTAAAAGGAATATTATAATGCCTGAACTTGTCCTGGAGAAACCTGAGGTCAAAGTCTATCACGTTCCAGCCTGTTATGATGTCAGGGTCATGCTTCACGAGCAAGTCCTGGAACCTCAAGAGGATTTCCCTCTCGTTCTTGACATTAACCGCGTTTTTCAGCTTCTTGTCAGAACGAATAATAACCTTTTTAAAATCATTTGAGTACAAAGAGATTGAGTAAAGCTCCTTCACCTTTTTGTCAGTCTCAATGTCAATGCCCAACACCTTAAGGTTCTCAGGGCAATAATCTGCTGGTGAGAGCTCTGGATTCTCATAAACCCTGTCAGTGAAATCACCTTTTTTATAATCTCCTCTTATGTCTACTCCTCCCTGCAGGCGCTTGTCAAACATGAACCTGTACTCAAAGCGAATGTCAGCCTCGTAGCACTTAATCTTCTCTTCCAATAGTCTGTCCCTGAACTCTTTTACCTGGGAGGGGATGTCAAACACCAGTTTTACAACAGGCTTACCCTTGAAATTCTTGAGCTTGACCTTGCCCGCGTCTTCATAATCAACCCTGCTGATTTTCAGGGCTTTTTTAAGGTCGGATTTTTTGATAAAGAAATAAGGCCTGAACTCGTTGATTGCTACAAAGGAATCATTATTCTCAAGCCTGCCGTACAAATGAACATGAGCTTTCCCATTCCTCACCTCATACTTGGGATGGACTATAAAGCCTTTCATGTGCTTATAATAATTCAGTCAGGTTTATATAGTTAATTGTAACAAAAAAATATTTAACCTAACTTAAAAATAGAAAAATTTATATATTAGTTAATATAGATAATATTATTATGGACAACGAAGCACTCTTAAAACTTGAAGGCCTGCACACAATAGAGACAATAGCAGAAGCCCTGGGCATAACGCGCCAATCAGCCCTCAACCTGGTCAGCAAGCTGAAAAAACAAGGCCATGTCACAACCAGCGGGGGAGGCAGGAAGAAAAGGCTTTACAAGATAACCGCGAGAAAACAGAGGCCTCGGAAACGCGGCATGTTCGACATAATAAACAAGCACTCACCAATGAAACTTAACCCGTGGTACGATCACCAGGTGCACGGCAGATACGGGCCAGAGGAAGCACTCATAGACGCAATACAAACCCGTAGCTTCAGGGCAATCCTAGCAAGCCTCAGGCTCTTTAACCACATAACAAACTGGCCCAGACTATACAAACTGGCAAAAGAACAGGATTGCTGGCAAAAAGTCGGCGCACTATACGACCTGGCAAGAATGCACTTCAAGGTGAGAAAGATGCCGCAGAAGTATCAAAGAAGAAAAAAAGAGAAGTATAAATGGAAAAAGATAAGTACGCTAAAAAACAGGAATAACTTTCCAGAAATCCAGGGAAAATGGCATGTATACATACCTTTTAATAAGAAAGACCTTATAGAGGTGGCTTAATGATAACAGCAAAAGACCAATTAGACCTGTTCAGACTAATCGCAAAGAACCTTTCCAAAGATATTGAGTGCTATGCTTTTGGAGGCACAGCCATGATGTTCTACGGCTACAATGACGAGACCAAAGACATAGACTTGTTGTTTGAAAAAGAAGAGGACAGACAGGAATTTGTAAAAGCAATAGAAAAGCTTGGGTTTGAAAAGTCAGACCCAATAAGGATATTTATTCCTGAGAAGCTAAGAGAAAAAAACAGGCCTGTAATGTACAACAGAGAAGAAGCCAGGTTTGACCTTTTTGTAAAGCAAATCTTCAAAACCTTGATAAGCCCTAAAATGCAGGAAGACCTCTACGCAGTTCATGAGTTCAAAGAAAACAAAAACTTGGTTGTCAAGGTGTTAAGAAAAGAACACATAGTATTCCTAAAAGCAATAACTGAAAGAGACAAAGACCTCGAAGACATACTTACAATCGTAAAAAAAGAAAAAACTTTTGACTGGGGATACCTGGTAAAAGAAGCAGCCTGGCAGCACAGGCACGGCGACAAGTGGGCCTTGCTCGACACAGAGAAAACCATGAAAGAACTAAAAAAATACGTGTTCATACCTGAGCAATATTTCAGGATGTTATACAAAGGATTTAAAAACAAATAAGCAGTATTCCTAAGAATATGAGCAGAATATGCATAGTAAAAAAGGACAAGTGCAACCCGCAGGCATGCGGAGGATACCTTTGTGCTAGAGTGTGCCCTGTAAACCGCAAGGGAGAGGAGTGCATTATCAAGACTGATGACGGCAAGGTAGGCATTGACGAGGACTTGTGTATTGGCTGCGGCATATGCGTCAAGAAATGCCCTTTCAAGGCCCTTGACGTTGTTAACCTGCCAGAGGAATTAAAAAAAGAGCCTGTTCACAGGTATGGAAAAAACGGGTTCGCGCTTTACAACCTGCCCATACCAATAAATAATAAAGTTGTTGGAATCATAGGTAGGAATGGTATTGGAAAGAGCACAGCATTAAAGATTCTTGCAGGCGTGGACAAGCCCAACCTGGGCAAAACAGGCAGAGAAGCGTCTTATGATGATTTAATAGATTATTTTAAGGGCAGCGAAGCCCAGGGCTTCTTTGAAAAGCAGAAAAAAGGAAAAATCAGGGTTAGTTACAAGCCCCAGCAAGTAGACCAGATACCCAGGCAGTACAAAGGCAGTGTTAAGGGCTTGCTACAAAAAGTTGATGAATTAAAAAAACTTGACGAGATAAGCAAAGTCCTTGAGTTAAAAGAGATACTTGACCATGACATAAGCAAGATTAGCGGCGGGGAGCTGCAGAGGGTAGCGATTGCTGCTTGCGTCCTGAAAAAAGCAGATGTCTATTTTTTTGACGAGCCAACCAGCTACCTGGATGTCAAGCAGAGGCTCAAGATAAGCAGGTTTATCAGAGGCCTGGCAGACAAGACCACTGGAGTCATGGTGGTTGAGCACGACCTCATAATCCTGGACTACATGGCAGACCTCATCCACCTGATGTATGGAAAGCCAGAAGCCTTTGGAGTGGCTAGCACGCCCAAGAGTGCAAAAGCAGGTATTAACACCTACTTGTCGGGTTATTTAAAAGAAGAGAATGTTCGTTTCAGGGATAAAGAGATAAGGTTTGAGGCAAGGCCGCCTGTGGATATCAAGAGAATGGAGTTATTAACAGAATGGCAGGCTTTTAAAGGGAAAGCAGGCAGTTTTGAACTCCATGCTAACAAAGGAGCAGTTTACAGGCACGACATGATAGGAATCCTGGGAGAGAACGGCATAGGAAAAACAACCTTTGTAAGAACCCTAGCCGGCGAAATTAATGGCCCTGAATTAAAAGGGTTGAACATAAGCTACAAGCCGCAATACTTAAAGCAAAGCGATGAACTAGTAATAACTTTCCTGCAAACCGCAGTTCAAAAACATGATGCTCAGCTAATAAGGCCATTAGAGCTAAAAGGCTTGCTCACAAAAAAACTAAGCGAGCTCAGCGGAGGAGAGCTTCAAAGAGTGTGGATAGCCAGGTGCCTGAGTGAAGATTCTGATTTGATTCTTATGGACGAACCATCTGCTTATCTTGATGTAGAGCAGAGACTAAGCCTGGGAAAAGTGGTGCGTGACATGTTAAAAATAACAGGCAGGAGCGCGCTCATAGTAGACCACGATTTATTATTCATAGACACCATATCTGACAGACTAATAGTTTTTAAAGGAAAGCCTGCAATAAGAGGACAAGTCACAGGCCCGTTTAAAATGGAGGAGGGCATGAACCACTTCCTGAAAAACATAGAACTAACCTTTAGGCGAGATGAAGAAAGCCAAAGGCCAAGAATAAATAAGCCGGGCAGCCAGAAAGACGAGGAGCAGAAGAAATCTGGGAAGTTGTATTATAGTTAGAAAAAAGAACCCCAGAAACCCTGAATGAGCTTTTTCTAGAAAAGCAAAAAAAAACTAGAACAAGAAAGAAAAGAAGTAGCAGAAATAATAAGAAACCTAAAAAAAGCCGAGCTGCCTAAAGAGCCTTACTCAAACTACAAATACTCTGAAGGAATAACAGGAATAAAAGCCATGTGGCACCAAATAAATCAGGAAATGAATTCAGAACAACTAGAAAGAGTGTACACAGCAAAAAAAGAAAGCTATGAACGCTTAGTGGGGGTTTACACAGAACATCATAAAATAAGATTCGAGAAAAAAGTAAACTCAAAAATGATTTTTCCACTAGAGGAAAAAGAACTAGCAAAGAAAAGAACCAACCAATACACAACAATCAAATTCATGAACTTAAAAAAGGATGCTGAATGGGGAACAATAGGAAATAAACTCTACACACAATATATAACAAGTAAAAAACCCAGAGGATTTTTAATAGAAGATAAAATATTTGCACAAACCTTTAACCAAGTATTTGATGAACTATGGGAAAAAGCAGAAGATTTAGCTACCTAACACTCTCATGCCCGCCAGGAACTCCTTTTTTTGAGAGCACTATCTGCCATAACTGATTGTGCCTTGCCCTGAAACCCCCCGCACATGTTAATATATAATAATTCCACATTCTAAAGAATCTTTCATCATACTTTGGATTCTTTTTTATTTCAGGCCAGTTTTTATTAAAATTAGCATGCCAAGCCATTAGGGTTTTATCATAGTCTGCTCCAAAGTTATGCCAGTCTTCAATCATGAACAAGCCCTCAATCGCCTTGGATATTTGTACTGGTGATGGCAGCATTCCATCTGGGAAAATATATTTGTGCATCCATGGCTCTCCAATAACGCCGCTCTTATTGCCGCCAATAGTGTGTAATAAGAACAAGCCATCATCTTTCAAGCAATTATCAACTACGTTCATAAAAGTCCTGTAATTCTTATAGCCAACATGCTCTATCATCCCAACAGAAACGACTCTGTCAAACTTGTCTTTTAGGTTTCTATAATCCTCTAATTTTATTTTTACATCCAATCCTTTGCAGTCTTCTCTTGCATAATCAACTTGCTCTTTAGAAACAGTTATCCCAACAGCCTTTACTCCATGCTTCTCTGCTGCGTACTTTACAAATCCTCCCCAGCCGCAACCAATATCAAGCACGCTCATGCCTTTTTCTAACCCAAGTTTTTTGCATATAAGTTCTAATTTGTTCTCTTGTGCTTGGTCAAGGTTTTTTGCATCTTTCCAATAACCGCAGCTGTAATTCATTCTTTTATCCAGCATTCTGGTGTAAAGGCCATTACCAATATCATAATGTGCTTCTCCAATATTATAAGCCCGTGATTTTCTCTGGAGATTGGATAGTTTTGCTTTTAAGAAAATAATTAGAACTGGGATGCCTTTTACTTTGTCTTTTAAATCAGCCATTAAGACTCGCTGGGTGAGCTGGTCAATATTCTTTGAATCCCACCAGCCATCCATGTAGCTTTCTCCAAGGCCTAAAGAGCCCTGGCTAAGAACTCTTTGATACAACCTTTCATCATGAACCTGAATATCCCAGGGCCTGTCCCCGTTAATCTTAACATCAGCAAGTCCTAATAGTTTTTTAGCAGTTAGTTTGTTGTATTCATCTGACATATAATCCCCCCCCAAAAAGATAAGAAATAAGGTTTGTTTTATAATATTTACTATATGACTACTCATCGCCCGCCCAGATAAATACTCTTAATCTTGGGGTTGTTAACAATGTTCTTTCCGCCTTTAAATGCGACCTTGCCGTCCTCAAGCACATAGGTCCTGTGAGCAATCTTCATGGCCTGCTTTGCGTTCTGCTCTACTATGAGCACGCCTGTTCCTTCCTTGTTAATCTCTATAATCTTCTTAAATATGTCTTTCATTAGGTTGGGGCTTAAACCCAGGCTGGGCTCGTCCAGCAACAACAGCTGGGGGTCCTGCATCAGGGCTCTTCCCATTGCCAGCATCTGCTGCTGCCCTCCGCTCAGGCTGAAACCATAATCATTTATTTTCTCCTTAAGAACAGGGAACCGGTCAAAAACCTCGTGCATCTTCTTCCTGACAAGCACTTTGTCATTTGTTATGAACGCTCCCATCTCCAGGTTTTCTCTCACAGTCAAGGAGGGGAACACCTGCCTGCCTTGGGGAACATAGCTTATGCCAAGTCTTACCAGCTCGCTAGTCTTAAGCCGGGTAATGTTCTTGCCCCTGTAGATTATTTTGCCTTTGTAAACAGTGGTCAGGCCAAAAACTGACTTGAGCACAGTGCTCTTGCCTGCGCCGTTAGGACCAATAAGAGCCACTATCTCATCAGGCTTAATTCTTATCTCCACGTCTTCCAGTACTGCGAACTTGCCGTATCCGGCTGCCAAATCCTTTATTTGCAAAATCATTTTCTATAAATTTTTCAGATGCTTATCTGTTAAATAGTAATTTAATTTTTTTACTTCTTGTTTTGCATTAACAGCAGTTTCAGTTGATACTGGTTTCCCGTAGTAGTGAACTCTATTCCTGAGTTTTCTTAATCTGTCAAACTTCTCTGCGGTGCTATCTTCATTTATTTTCTTTAGATAGGCTGTAAACGCTTCATGAGAACAAACCTTGTACCCTTTTGTTAAGCATATCGCTTCTACTATTTCCCTTAAAGATTCGTATAGGATACTCAACACTGTTGAGGCTGTAATCTTATCTATTTCAAGTTTTTCTGCTGTTTGAAAATTTTTCTTTGACATTTTGATTAGCGCTTTTGCTTTTTGAAAGTCTTTTTCTCCAATAATTACTCTTTCTTCTTTTATAAAATCTTCAAATATCATTATGCTATCTCCAGAAATCCTGAAAGCTTATATCCGTTTATAACATTGTTTATTAATTCAGGGTTGGTTTTTATTAATTTCTTGAATTCTTTTCTTGTATGAACAAACAATTGTATTTCAGCGCCGAGTTTTTTTTCATAATTGCTCAAATCAATTCTTTTCTTTGTGGATGTCACAATAAAAAGGTCTATGTCGCTTCCTTTATGGTTTTCAGCTTTTGCATATGAGCCAAACAATATTATTGCGGGGTAATCCAGTTTCTCATTCAAGAAATCAATTAGTCCGCTGGAGTATATTTTTTTTATGTTGAAATATTGTTTTTTAACTTTATAAAACCAGTTTTTATTATTGGCCTTAACCAAGACCATGTTTTTTTGTTTGTCCTTTTTTTTAATAACATAACCTTTTTTTGCTAAAGAGTCGGTTATATTTATAACTGTGTTTGGATGTAGTTTTGTCATCCTGGCCAGCAGCCTCATATGGAACTCATCATATGGATTTTCAAAGACTACTTTAAGTATCTTATCTTCGTTGTTCATTTTATTATACAGTTGTATAATTTATTATACTTTATAAATTTTTTCAAATATTATTTTCCCAGGTATGCTTCCAATACCCTCTTGTCCTTCCTTGCCTTTGAGGGCTTGTCAGCCAAAAGCTTTCTCCCAGCATCAAGCACTATTACCTCGTCTGACAAGCTCATAACAAAATCCATGTCGTGCTCTATTAACAAAATGGTCTTGCCCTGCTCTCTGAGCTTTCTGAGCAAAGCCTTCAATCTTTTCCTTATAAGAGGGTTCACGCCTGCTGTGGGCTCGTCAAGCATTAATAATTTGTAATCCATCATAAGAGCCCTTGCCAATTCCAAGAGCCTCTTCTGGCCATAAGACAAATCAGCAGCGAGGGTGCTCAAAGGCTTTTTCAGGCCTACCAAGGCCAGGACACCCTTAATCTTCTTGTGATAAGAACCACTTTTCCTCGAGTGAAAAAAGCAGTTAAAAAACTTTTCGCCAGGATGATCAACAGCCACTAACAGGTTCTCCTCAATGCTAAGGTTGTCAAACAACCTGACATGCTGGAAAGTCCTGGCAAGACCCATCCTGGTAATTACATGAGCGGACCTGCCTGTGATGTCCTGTTTCAAAAAGCTTATCCTGCCCTTATCAGGTTTTAGCAAGCCAGCTATCAGGTTAAAAGCAGTTGTCTTGCCAGCGCCGTTAGGACCAATAAGCCCTGTGATAAGACCTTGCTTCACATAAAAAGAGCAGTTATTAACAGCCTTTACTCCTCCAAAATGCTTTGAAACCCTTCTTAGTTCAAGCAATGTTTTTGGATATTTGCTCATCATGACTCACCCAGCTGCACTCTTCCAAAACAACCCTTGGGACTGAAATAAATGATTAACAACAATATCAAGGCATAAATCATCTGCCTGGCAGGACCCACAATGCTGCTTGGAAAACCCAGGAACCTGAGAGGCTCAGGAAGGATTAATAATATTATGGTGCCCGCAATCGCGCCCTTGCTGCTGCCCAGGCCGCCCACGATTATGATGCTGAGCAACAATATAACCTCGAGCAGGCTGAAAGTAGTGGGGTCAATAAAAGAGATGTAATGCGCGTACAAGCTGCCTGCAACCCCTGCAAAAAAAGCAGAGACTGTCAGGCCAATAGCCTTGGTCTTGTAAACATTCTCTCCCAGAGTCCTGGCAGCAGTCTCATCATCCCGGACAGCCTCGAGCAACCTGCCAAAAGGACTCTTCTCAATTTTTATTATCAGCAAGGCGCATATGAGCATGACAATAAAAGCAAAGACCAGGTAGCCGAACTGCGAGCTGATTACAAAGCCGAAAAAGCTCGGCCTGGGAATGCCGGGCAAGCCCAGAGGGCCGCGGGTAAGAGAAACCCAGTTCTTCATAAAGCTCTCAATAATAAAAGCAAAACCCATTGTTGCCAATGCAAGATAATCCCCTCTTATCTTGGACGTGGGCAATGAGAGCAGGAAGCCTGCAAAGCCTGCCAGTACTGCGCCTGCAAGCAAGCCAACCCAGAAAGGAACGCCTGAGAGCACGAGCAGGGCAGAGGTGTAAGCCCCGATGCCGAAAAACGCGACATGGCCCATGTTAAGCAGGCCAGTAAAACCAACAGCCAGGTCAAGGCTCACAGCCAAGACTATGTAAATGCAGATAAGGATAAGGATGTGCATTAAGTAAGCCTCTATCATTTAGTGCCCACCCCTTTTTTTAAGCCAAGGATTCCTTTGGGACTGATTAACAGGAATATGAATAACAGGAAAAAGGCTATGGCGTCCTTGTAGCCCGATGGCAGGTACCATATGCCCAGGTTCTCAACCAGGCCTAAAAGGTAGGAGCCGAGCACTGCGCCGGGCACACTGCTGATGCCCCCGATGATTGAGCCTGTAAAACCTTTTATTATCAGGCTGAAGCCCATGTTAGGCTCTATGTTCTGCTCAAGTGCTATAAGAACCGCGGCTATGCCTGCAATAGCGCTTCCAATAATAAAGGTAAGGTTGTATATCTTCTCAGGGTTAATGCCCACTGTCTGGGCGACTTCCTTGTTATCAGCCACTGCGCGCATGGCTTTGCCCAGCCTGGTGCGCTTCATAAAAAGCCATAATAATACTAGGAGAGCAAGGGATACAAGCACAATAATGATTTGAAGCTCTGTAATTATGCCTCCCAGGAAACTAATGCCCGTGCTGATAGTGCCGCTCCTCACAGTCTTAATATCAGCTCCGAACAAGGCAATCATTAATGACTGGAAGAAGATGAATAATGCCAGGCTTGCAATCAGGAGAACAGCATTAGTGGCCTTCCTGTTCCTCAAAGGCTTGTAAACAACCAGGTTCATCAGTAATCCGAGCAGGGCAGCAAACACGACTGTGAGGATAAAGCCCAGCCAGAAAGGAAGCTTGAGCAATGCCACAAGGAAGAAGAGAAAGAAAGCAGATACAGTGACAACAGCTCCGTGGGCAAAGTGCATGAACTTGGCCACAGAGTAGATGAGGCTGAAGCCAGAGGCTATCAAAGCATAAATACTGCCTGCGATTATGCCGTTGAGTAAAAGCTGGACAATGATGCTCATAAATAATACCTCTGGATAAGAAGTTATTTAAAGTTAATGAAAATATGCAAAACATAATGAAATTATCAGCGCAAACAAGACATCAAGAGCAAAAAACCCTGATAATCCTCTCAGTATTTCTCATAGTCCTTATCTTGTTCAGCGCCAGCTTCTTGATGGTCTTGTTTGACAAGAGCTTTTATGACAACAGCTTTGAGAAGCTCGGAGTCTATGACGAGCTCGGAGTGCAGGGCACTAGGAACACACTTGACTACTTAATTAATTACTTAACTAGTGAAAATACTGAAATTAATAAAACAGAGCAATTAACTGTTTTTGAGCCAGAGGAGAAGAGCCACCTGCAGGATGTGAAGAACATAATCTCATGGGTAAAAGCCACGAGTATTGCAGCAGCAGTATTATTGTTTGCTTTTATCATGCGCCTAAGCACACTAGCAGAGTTCAGGCCTAATATTAGGAGAATCCTTGTCTGCGCTGGGATAAGCACCTTGGGAGTCCTGGCAGTCCTCTTTATTCTTAGCCTTAACTTCCCGGCCTTTTTCAACGCATTTCACCAGGTCTTGTTCCCCCAGGGCAACTACTCGTTCCCAGATTATTACTTGTTAATCAAGATGTTTCCCCAAGGCTTTTTTAAGGGGTTTGCAAATAAAATGTTTTTTCACACAGCTATTATGGGCTTGATCATGCTTTTTCTAGGGCATTCTTTTAATGGTTTTCTTAGGAAGACAAGATAATTATTAAAAATAGAAAAGTTTAAATATAACCTTTATTTAGGTTATTGTAACTATTATCAGGGTTATAAAGATGTTAAGGTTTTTAAAGGAGAACAAGAATACAAGAAAGGTTTTTGGCAAGAGAGAGCTGAAAATCATTGAAAAGCAGCTAATAGGCATAAACCTGACTCAGTCAGAGAAGAACAGGCTTTCAAGAGACATAAGGCCAAAATTCGAGTTCATAAGAGAATGCGCCAGGTACTCTGACTATTTCAAGCTGAAAAAAGGAATTATTACAAAAGAAAAAATACAAGAGGCAAAAAAAGAAATCCTCAAAGACAAACTAAGCAAAGACATTGATAAAATAATCATTTTTGGTTCATTTATAAAAAAGGAATTCATGTTTGATTCCGACATAGACCTTGCTGTAAAGTTCAAGAAAGAACTGGACTTAAAAGAGAGCACCTTATTCAGGAAAAGGATTCATGCAAATGTTTCTGATCAAATGGACATCCAGGTATTTGGAAACCTTCCGGAAAAAGTGCAGGAGGATATAAATAAGACAGGCAGGATTATTTTCAGAGATGAGAATACCTGAAAAAATACATGAAATAGAGAAATATCTTTCTGAGATTGAAAGTTTTATGCCAGAAAAATTTTCAGAACATGAGCAGGACCTTAAAACAAGAGCAGCATGCGAAAGATACTTTGAAATAATAACCGAATCCATGGCAGACCTGGCAAAACTAATATTAAAAAACAAGAACATTAAAAATCCCAAAAGAAAATAAGAATCTCTTCAATATATTGGAAAAAGAAGAATTAATATCAAGTAAACTATCATTCAATCTAAAACAAATAAAAGGCATGAGAAATGTGTTAGCACATCAATACAGAAACATGGACAATAACCTGGTATTTGAAACAATAACAACAGAGCTGGTAAGAGACGTAAAAGAATTCTTGGAAATCATAAAGAAAAACACAAGAACAAATACATAAATTATTCAGGCCCTCCCCCTGCTCTGGCCATCCGCAACTCCAGACGCGATTAAATGAGCTACTCTTATGGCTTCAGGAAGATATGAGTGGGTGCAGGTAATGTCAAGCAGCTTTACAGTATCCTTATTGCTAATCCCAATATTCTGGACATAAACATCATTCACCTTCTCAGGCGCAGGCATAGCCTTGATAATATCAATCTTTTTCTCCATGCCCAGCTTTTTCAAAGCCCTGAACATCTTGCCAAAATCCGGCTTCTCCCTTATAACCACGACCACAGGCACCCCGGTTTCCTTGTGAACAGCCCTGGGATTAACAACATTAAAGCCTCCTACTGCGATTCCGTCAAGAAAAACTGCCTGGAGCTGAGGCTTGAACTTGCAGTCATTAATCATCTCAATAATCCTGACTGTAGCATCCTCGCCGTCCTTCTCAACATGAGTGGAGAGCAAGCCGTCCATAAAGCTACCCCCGCGAAAAACAGTGCCAACAACAAGAACAAACTTCTGCAAGGGGTCAAACTTGTCAAAAGGAGCATCATCAATCCCTACTACTCGGAGTTCTTTTTTCATAAAAATCACTTTTTTACCACTTATTTTAATTTTCTTGCAAATGTAATAAATCCAGTATGAGCAGGGTCCCTGGTCTTGGGTCTGCTCCTCTTGGCATCAACAGCCCACTCCCTCTCAATAACTTCTATTGTTTTCTCAAGCAATAATTCATCAGACAGTGCTTTAACAATTTCCTGCACCTGGGTTATGTTTGGAAGATAAACAACCAAAAAACCGCCTATTTTAAGCACTTTTTGTGCTGTTTTAACTGCTTTCCATGGCTCAGGAACATCAAGCACAAGAACATCAATGTTTTTTTCCTTAATCCTGGTATGCGCATAGATATCTCCTTTCTTTACAAAGACATTGTTTAAGCCCAGAGTCTTAACATTCTCCTTAGTAACTTCCAGGCTTTTCTCATCCTTGTCATAAGTAATAACCTTTTTTGCAAGCACGCCCAAAAAACAGGCCAGGGCTCCTGAGCCACTGCCAGCATCCAACACAATAGAATCTTTGGTTATGCCTGTATTGGCAATAATAGCGCCTATGTCCTTAAGCGTTATTATCTGCGCAAACCTTTTTATGCGCTTGTAATGGTCCAGGAACACCGGATCTATTATTATATAATTATGATTTCTAACATTTATACTAGAACCTGCTTTCTTCAATAAATCTTTTTTACTAATAATCCCGTGCCTAGTATGATAGTCCTTACCAGTATCAGCATAATGCTTTTCAAAGCCAGAGATAACTCTCTCCCTGCCATCAACCCTGACTTTTTTCTCTTTCTTGATTAAGAGTTTTTTCTCGGTCATTTTAAGAAGAAAGCACCGGGTGGGACTCGAACCCACGAATCTTCGGGTTGCAGCCGAATGCCTTAGCCGCTTGGCCACCGGTGCACTAAAGCAGAAGGAGAAAAACAAGATTAATAAAGCTTACGAAAAAAAGTTAAATAAGAGTTCACATTCTTATCATAGAAAAATGAGAATAGGCAACCTTAAACTTGACTCAAAACTAATCCTCGCACCCATGGCAGGTGTTAACTGTGCAGCTTTCAGGCTGCTCTGCAGGGAGTACGGCGCAGGCCTTGTAAGCACGCCTATGCTCGTGATAAATCAGGTTGTTAATACCCCTGAGAAAATCATTCAAAGAACCTGTTTTCTGAAAAAAGAAAAGCCGGTTTCTGTCCAGCTCGCAGGCAGTGATTCAAAGATGGCAGCCGAGGCTACCAGGATTATTGAAGAATACGCAGATGTGATTGATGTTAACTTGGGCTGTCCTAAAAAAGACATCCTGGCCCTGAAAGCAGGAGCATTCTTTGCAAAGCACCCTGAGCAGGCCAAAAAGATAGTTAAGCCTGTGATTGACAACACTAACAAGCCGGTTACTGCCAAGATAAGGACTGGCTGGGATGAGAAATCTGTGAACACCATGAAGAGCATAAGGGTTCTCGAGGATTTGGGAGTGGATGCCATAGCTATTCATGCAAGAACCAAAGCCCAGAAGTACACTGGAAAGGCAGACTGGGATAAGATAAAAAAGGCCAAGCAAAAAGCCAGGGTTCCTATAATTGGTAATGGTGATGTATTTTTACCTGGCAATGCAAAGTCAATGCTTGAGAGAACAGGCTGCGATTTTGTGATGATAGGCAGGGCTGCCATTGGCAACCCCTTTATTTTTAAGAGAACGAATGGCCTCTTGGAAACAGGGAGTAACATTCCAGAGCCAGGCGAGCAGGAAAGAAAACAGGCTTTTAAAAAATTCCTTGATTATTACAGGAAATACGAGAGAATAAGAAGTTTTTCTGAGCTAAAACAGCAGGCAATGTGGTTTACCAAGGGCGTGAGAGGGGCTAAGAAGCACAGGCAGAAGCTGATGCGCGCCAAGAGTGTTAAGGAGATTCTGGAGTTGTATAAAGATATATAATTAAAAAAAATTAAGAAGTGAGCCCAGGGGGATTCGAACCCCCGACCCTCAGCTCTCACCAACAGGCGAGCTCAAAAGCCCTGCTTTTGTTGTAGAAGGCTGATGCCCTATTTGTCCATAACTCCTACGAAAAACCATTCTTGAAAGGGGACTAAGCACCTGAAAGGTGCGCATGTCGCCTGCTTTCCAGCAAAATCCTAACAGGATTTCGTGGCCACAAAAAGCTTTGCTTTTTGCTGGTTACGAGATTTTTCGCAAAAATCTCCCAGACTAGGCTATGGGCCCAATTCGTGGGACTAAGTGAGCATAGCGAGTGCACGTCACACTTTGCATGTCAACTGGGCGTAAACAGTTGCCACGGCTAGGCTATTGGTCCAATTCATGGGACTAAGCGTCCTTTTTGCATTCTTATTAAGGGTTAATTCATCCTTTTAAAACTTTCTGTATGTGCGTTTTCTTTAAACTGTTTTACCGGGGTTTATCCTGAATAACTCGCATTTCATGCTCGTTTGCGTCAGTTCGCATTGAAAAAATTAGGAATAATTGATAATAAGAATTTTTTATTCCTCAGAGTTTCTTACGAGGAATTCTGGCAGTGCTCACAGGTTAATGACGCTAATATTCAGGACAAGCGCTCCCTGATGGTTAAATTTATATACCCTTGCTGCCTGTGTAGTCATTAACATGTATGATATTGTGATTGGCAGAAACGAGAATGACCGTGAAAAGCACGGCACAGAGGGCACTGTTCTCCTGGGCAAGCATTATGTTAAGATGGGACGCACTACCAGCTTATCAAACCCTATCTTGCTGGATGTTATTCGCAGCCACGTAATCTTTGTTTGCGGCAAGCGGGGAAGCGGCAAGAGTTATACCATGGGTGTGATTGCTGAGGGAATATCTGATTTGCCTGCTAAGATTAAGAACAATGTTTCTGTGGTCATACTGGACACCATGGGTGTTTACTGGACTATGAAGTATCCTAACAAGAAGGACCAGGAATTGCTTGATGACTGGGGTATTGAGGCGCGGGGCCTGGATATCAGTATTTACACTCCTGTTGGCTATTATGATAAGTACAAGGACAAGGGCGTGCCCACGGATGCTTCTTTTAGTATTAAGCCGAGCGAGCTCGCAGGCAGTGACTGGTGCATGACTTTTGACATCAGCCCTAATGATCCTATTGGCGTGCTTATTGAGAAAGTCATACATACATTAAAGAAGTCTAAAAAGGATTTTTCTATCCAGGACATCTTGGGGGCGGTTAAGAACAGCAGTGCTGATGAGAACGTGAAAAACGCGACTATGAACTTGTTCAGTAATGCTGATAACTGGGGACTGTTCAATATCCAGGGTACTCCTCTTAGCGAGCTTGTCAGGCCGGGTCAGGTGACTTTGCTTGACGTCAGCTGCTATGCTACCATGCCTGGGGGTTGGAGAATCAAGTCTCTTGTAATTGGCTTGGTGGCTGAGAAGCTTTTTGTGCAGAGGATGATTGCAAGGAAGAATGAGGAGTACCAGCAGGTGCATAAGAGCATGTATTATTTCAGCGAAGAAGAGATTAAGAAGCTTGATTTCCCCATGGTCTGGCTTGTCATAGATGAAGCTCATGAATTCCTGCCCAAGGATGGCAAAACCCTGGCTTCAAACCCATTAATTACTATTCTGAGGGAGGGCAGACAGCCCGGCATTAGCCTGGTGCTGGCAAGCCAGCAGCCTGGCAAGATACATTCTGATGTGATGACCCAAGCAGACACTATTATTTCTCACAGGATTACTGCAAAGATAGACATTGACGCCCTGGGAACCTTGATGCAAAGTTATCTGAGGAGCGGCTTGGACAAGTACCTTGATGACCTGCCCAGGGTTAAGGGGGCTGCCATAATCCTTGATGACAGCAATGAGAAGATGTATCCTATGCGTGTACGACCCAGGTTCACGTGGCATGGAGGCGAAGCTCCTACTGCTCTGAGAGAAGAGGAGAGTATTTTTAAGGAGTAAGCCTAAACAGCCTAAACTAAACTTTCCGGTTCTAATAAATGTTTTTCCGGTTGTTTATTAATAAGATTTATATAATACCCTGTCTTTCTTTTTGCTCATGGTTTTCAGCAAGTCCTTTGCCAAGACAACGGACAAGAGTGTTTATCCCAGGTGGATAGAGGTTTACTTATCAGAACAAGAAGAGCGAGAACAAGAGGAGACTTGCAGAAAAGAGAATATCCTTCTGCTGAAAGAGTGCATTGATGATGCTAAGAAGATTTTCAAGGACAAGACTCTTAAAGATTACCAGACAGATGTTGTGAGAGCAGCCATTGCCTTGTTCGAGAAGCGAGCAAGCCACTCTGTTTACTGGAAGGAATCAAAGGCAAAGGAGAAGTTTGATGCTCAGAACAAATAGTTCTATAATTTCTTTTTTAGCGTTTTCTTAATGGTATTATTTCTCTGTTTTTTATCACGCTCTTCTTGATGCTTCTTCTTGTAAAGTATCATGCCGCCTTTCTTATGGATTTCATAATCTGCTGAAACCTTGTTCTTAACCTCGTGCTCATCCTTGTTCTCTTGTATGAACTTGTAGAGGTGCCTGGCTATGTCTGTCTGGGTGATTATGCCTGCAAGGTTGCCCTTGTCTATTACTGGGAGCCGCCTGAAATTATGCTTGAGCATTAGCTCATTAACCTCAAACAGGTTAAAGTCAGGGCTTATGCATATGACTGGCTTGCTCATCAACTCTCTCATATAAGATTTTCTTAGCTTGTTGGGATTGAGAAAAAAGCCGCTTACTATGTCGAATTCTGTGAATATGCCTTTTATCTCCTTTTTTTCAGTTACCACTACTGAGCCTATGTTCTTTGAGGACATGGATTTCTTGGCTTTTGAGAACTTGTCGTCTTCTGAGACCTGGAGTACTTTCTTGGTCATGGCATCCTTTGCTTTGTGGGGTTGGGGGCACATGGTTTTCATCCCTGCTACTGCACGGCAAAGGTCGGTCTGGGTGATAATGCCCTTAATCTCGTCCTTCTCCACTATCACTAATTTCCGGAAATTATGATTTCTCATTATCTCCTGGGCTTTGAACAAGTCCAGGTCAGGCTCTATTGTGAACAGCTTCCTGGTCATGATATCTTTAACTATCATTTCTTCTGAGCTGTCCTCTGTCATGCTCATCTTCTTAATAAAATCCCGCTCTGTGATTATGCCTATTGGCTTGTACTCATCCAGCACCACCAGGCAGGAGACGTGAGCGCCTATCATAGTATGAGCAGCGTCTACCAGATTATCCTCTCTGTGAATGCATAGCACGTCGCGGGTCATAATATCCTTTACTTTATGCGCTGCGAGCTCAGAATAACAGTTCTTATGCTTGTTTTTTCCTAATATCGATTGTAAAAAACCCATACACCCCCTTTTTTATGCTTTGTATCTTTTAAATTTTGCTATCTGGATGGGTTTTTCAAATAATAAATAATCAAAGAAGAAAAAATAAATATTTTTTTGCGCTTATACTTCTGTGTGAGTCAGGTCTTCTTGCTTGGCAATGTTGACTTCTATGTTTCTGAACTCGTACTTGACATCCTGGTAATCCATTTCCAGGGGCACGCCGTAGAAGCTGTCAACCAGCATTTCTCCCTGCTCGCGGTTTATACTGAAGCTTACTTCTATGCCCGTCCTGCCATTAACCTGCTCTGACCTGCCTGTTAGCTCTGCACTTGTAATGCTTTCCAGCCATTCAAAAGGCGTCTTGTAGTAGTATTTGTCATACTCTGCATCGTATTCCTTGTTGGGCTCAGGGCACATGGCGCGGTCCCTGTGTTCGCAGTAACCAGTTGCTGTTCTGCTTTCCAGGTCAAGATAGACTGTGTCATAACTCTCGTCCTGAGAGTACCTGTACCTGTTCTCCAGCTCTACTTTCATCCTCTGCCTTGACACGGTGTACGTGTTTTCTGGCAGTGTGCTTGGTGTCTCTGCATAGGTGTATTTAAGGATTTGAGCTTTGTCAGCTTTGCTGAACAAGGCTTGTGCTTCCTCTGAAAAGATTTTTTCAACAGGCGCAGATTCTTGCTCTGCTGTTCCTTCTTCTGCTGTTTCTTCATCCGGCTCTTCTATGGTTACTTCTATTTCTCCGCCTGTTTCTTCCTCCGCGCTTTCCGGTCGTGTAGCATCCTTGCACTGCTCAGGGCTGGCTACCTGGCTGCCGTCCGGGCACACATAATACTTGGCTATGGGCGCGCAGCCTGTTACCAGGATTATTGCGGCCAGGATTATTGCTGTTACAAAGATTGTTTTCCTCATTTTTTTCACCTCTCCAAAAAAAAGGTTATGTTGTTTTTCAGAGCTCAAAACCTAATTATTTTTGTTTTGCTCCTTTTATATATTAGTACTGCTACGCTTATTATTAAGATAATTATGCCTGTTATTATCAGAGCTGATGATGGGATGGGATTGGTTATTTTTTCTTTGGGCTTTTGTATAGGTCTTGGCTGCTGGGTCTCAGCAGCTGCTTCTTCCTCTTCTTGTTCTGTCACAGTTATTATTTCTGGTTCTTCCATGTTTAGCTTTACAGTCACTTTTTCTTCTCGCTTGGAAGTCTTTACATAGACATAGTCTGTGTATACGCCGGGGTTTAGGCCTTGTGTGTTCTTGTTTATTGGTATTTCCTCGAATTCTTTGTGAGGTACGCTTATGGTGCTTGGTACGTCGTATATGAAATTGTTTGTGTAGGTTATATTAAAATCCTTGTCTACGCCTCTCAGGTTGTAAATCGTTATTTCTTCTGTTATTATTTTTTGTTCTGAGGTTGTTATGCTGAGATAGTTGGGTTCTACTATGAACTGCTGGTCTGTTGAATAGTTTATTAGGGGCATGGCGCCTCCGCTTCCTCCTCCACCGCTGCTTCCTATTTGTACTACTTGCTGGACTACCTCCTCATCAGGTTCTGCTTTCAGCCTGAAGGTCTTGTTTGAGAGGTTAAAGCCGTGGAAACTGGCTGTGGTGTTGCTTACCTCAAGATGGTATTCCTGTGTCTTGTTTACCAGGGTGTTGTTTATTATCTCGTAGAGCATGTAGTTGTCGTAGTCACTGTTCGCAGTTATGTTTGCGCTTGCATTGGTTAAGGGGCAGCATGAGTAGATTGTGAAGGTGTTCTCATAGTAGGAGTCCCCTGTGTATATGGTCTGCGTAGTGATGGTCGGATTGGAGACGTCGAAGTATAAAGAGGTGTTTTTTATTGATTTGTCTGCGAGCCATGATAGTTCTGTGTTGTTAACAGTTATGTTCTTTAGGACTCCTGACTCATTTATATACCAGTCGTACCCGCATTCGTATCCCGCAGGCTTGTCTATGGTTAGGTTCATGGTTATGTTGTCATAGTAGGTTACTGGCATCCTCAGGGTTATGTTGCTGCCTTCCACTATTACCGGGTCGAGCTGGGCCACTCCTAAGATGTTTATTTCTGCGTGTATTATTGATATGCTTACGTTGAAGCCGGCTATGCTTGCAAATCCTGTTATGAGGTTCTGGGTTGTGGTGGGAAAGAAAATGCTGGTTGTGATTAATAGGAGTGCTATGGCGAATAATGCTGTTAGGAGTATTTGCTTATTCGAAAAGCTCATTTTTTATCAGGCTGATTATTTCTTGTTGAGACGCGGTCTTGAACATTTTGTTGGCGAGCTCCTGGTTTTTCAGGCTGTGAGCGGTCCATGTGGCAAAGTCGTTCTTGTTAGGGGTTACGTAGTGCGAGAATTCTTGCTGGCTCATGTGTTTCAGGGCTGTGTGGAGTTCGCTCAGGGTATTTATTGTCTTGCCTTCTCTGAATTTGAAGGGGTGCTCTGCTTTTGGAACAGCTTTTTTTTCTGTTTTTCTGGGCTTAGACGCTTTTTTCATGGGTATATGAATGGGAGGTTGTTTTTTTCTGGGCTTGGTGATTCTTCCTGTCATTTGGCTACTTTTCTTCCAGATAAATACCAGGATAATGATGATTATGATTATGATTATTGGCATGTAAATCCATACAGGTATCTTTTTTTGTTTTTTGGGCTGCGGCTCTTCCTCTTCTATTCCTTCTGGTTTGGGAATAATCTTTACTGTGAAGCCCCTAGCGTATCTTACTGCGAGAGGTATTTGCCCTTCTTCTCTTCCTACAGGGGTTACCACGTAGTTTATCTCATAGGTTTGGTTGATTTTTGCGTCTCTGGGCGCGGTGATGTTTATGTAGAAGTACTTGTCAAAACTGTTCTGCGGAACATCTATCCTTGGCTTGCCTACAAGGCTTGCTATTGTGCTGTTCACACTTACTTCTGCTGTTACGTCTTCTCCGTTCTTGTTCTGCACTTCTACTTTGAACAGGTGGTTCTGGCCCGGGTAGAGCTCCAGGGTGTCGTTCTTAAGGTAGGGATATCCTATGCCAAAAGCATGCGCACTAACAGAGATTATTATTAATACGAGTATCCAGGTTAACAGTCTCACCCTCATAACTTATTTTCTTTGTGCAGGAGTTAATAAACTTTTCGAAAATACCGGTTTGTGTTGAAAAAGCCCTGCGGTATTGGGGGGGAAGTATTTATTTGTTCAGGGAATTATGATTAGAAGTAGAATTAAAAAAGGATTAAATAATAATTAAAAAAATAAAAAATTTTTTAGTTTTAGTTGCCTGTCGGGTCAATCAGCCAGTTGCTGCCTGCTGAGTACTCGTCGTTGGCTATTCCTGATGGGATGTCCACGTAGAAGAAGAGTTCTTCTTCTCCTGATGCTCCTGGTCCTCTGTTCAGCACTGCGCTGGTTATTGAGACTGCTGAGTTGTGGCTTAGGCTTTGTCCGTTTCCTGAACCGTCAGTTATGTTTACTGTGAACTGGCTTGCTCCGATGTTGTCTGATGAGCTTGCTCCTGTCAGGTTCTGTGCTGTCAGGTCTATGCCTGTGTAGTTCTGGTTGCCTGTGTTGTTTATTATTATGTTTGATGGTCCAACATTGGCATCTCCTGGCGAGCCTGAAAAGGTTATTGATGCGTTTATGACGTCTATGTAGTCTGCGTCGCCCATTGTGAAGTTTGATGTGTCGTTGGTGTCTGTGCTTCCTGCATCGTCTGTTGCATACGCTGTTATCACCCATTCTCCTGGCTTCTCATACCAGTAGATTGTGATGTTGCATTCAATCCATTGCGTGTTGCTTGTGTTACTGGTTGAGTAACAAATATTTGACGTCCTGGTGGTCTCTCCGCTCTTGGTCAGGTTCATGTAGCAGTCTGATGTGTTTATGTCGCTTACTCCGTTGTCGTCTGTAACGTTCATTTGTATCTGGATTATTCTTGTTGAGCCTTCATTAGGTGATAGGCCTACACTGTCATTAACCCAGTTTATGACCGGTGCTGTGTTTCCTACGCTTACATTGGTGTCAAAGTTGTCTGTTGCTGCTCCTGATGTTAGCATTGCCAGGGGTATTGTTATGGCTATTATGGTTGCTAAAAAGATTAATATGCTCAGGCTTTTCTTTTCCATTATTCACACCTCACAGTTTAATAGTTTTTGACTATTTTTATACATAAATGTATACTGATATCCTTATTTATGGTATAACTTGTATATAAAGCTTTCGGTTAACATACTCAAAAAATCCTCTAAAAACCCCGAAATCATCCATTTTAACCCGTTAAACACGTTTTTTAAGCTTTTTCAAAGCCCTGTTATGAACAGTCCAAACAGTCCTGTCATCCCTCCTGATAAGTACGGCAGTATCATGATAAGACAAGCCATGCCGAGTCCTGAGATAATACACTATGCCTTCCAACACACTGAGTTTTTTGTCAGCAATCACAGACACAGGAATCATGTACTTCGAATCCTCAACTCTGAGCATTCTCTTGAGCTTGTCAACAGCATTATGATAAGTCACGCCCACAACCCTCTGGTCCCTGTTAATCAGCCGAGCTAGTTCAAACAACCTCAGGCCTTTGTTCTCCTTAAAATACTTGACAATACTCTCCAACGGGCTCAGCACGTCATTATCAAACACAGATACAGGAACAGCAGGCTCTGCAGGCTTAGCCGGCTTCTCAACCTCTTCTTCATAGGCTTGCTCAACAACACTTGCAAATTCTTTCTTAGACAGGCCTTTCTTCCTGAAATAGAGTATTAACTCTCTTAAAACCTCTGCCCTGTCCGAAGCAGCCCTGTCTTTATTCACCTGTACTAATCACCCAGCTAGCTGAAGATTTGTAAGTCAGAGGAAGAATGTTCGGCGTGGAAATATAGAAGTACAAGGACTCATTAGCATCAGCCCCGCTCGGGTCAACACTAACATTAGCATGAGGAATGGTAATAGCAGAGTTGTTCTGCAATGCAGTGCCCGGAGCATCAGACACGTTCACAGTGATGTTAGAAACGCAGAGCACAGAAGAGGAGTTGACAAGATTGTAAGCAGTGATATTAATTTGGGAAAGGTTGACATTGCCCATGTTATCAATCAATAAGGGATTGGAAACAGATTCATTAGGCCCGTCTCCAGGGTAAAAGTCTCCGAAGCCAAAAACAACAGGGCTGACCTGAATGTATAATAACTTGTTATAAGTAAAATTAGTCGAAGCATTGTAATCAGAAGCATCATTGTCATCCCTGATGCTCACATTAATATCCCAGGCCCCTGCAGAGTCATAGTGCTTCATAGGAACACTGCAATTATACTCTACTGTGTCAGAATCAACAGTGTTGTTAGAGCAGTTGCCCTCGCGAGTAACTCCTGACCTGTTAACCCTGGCTTTGGCACTTGAATGATTCAGGTTTGACACCCCGTCAGTGTCTGTTACTGTGAAGTTAATCTCAACATACTTTAGGGCTTCAGCATTAGGGGTCTGCGGCGAGACAGAGCTCACCGTGTCTATTGCTGGGGGGTCGTTGGCGCCTGCAGCATTAAGAGTGAACTGCCTTGTATCGTTCAGGCTTGCAGGATAGAACCAGTCAGAGTCTGCATTAAGGCTCACGTTCCAGTCGCCCGTAGTCTCGCCTAAAGTGCTGAAAGTACCATTCCAGTGCTTGATATCGCCTTCGCCTCCTCCTGTGCCAGTAACATTCTCAACCAGGTAATAATTATTAGAGTCATAGGTTACCTCACTTAGTGTCATGCCGCTCACAGTCTGGCCAGTATAAATAGTCTCCTTGCCTGTACAGCTGGAGTTAACCTGGGCTAGTGATTCTGCACTGGGACATATGTATACAGAGCCTGAATCCTGCACCCGGGGTATGAGCAATGAGACATTGACCACTGCATTGCCCAGCTCAGAAGAATTATGAACCACGGACTTTCTGGAAGAACGGTTGGTGTCAATTACCAGCTTAGAAGCATCAATGTCTGCTGTGAAGTTGAACACGATAATGCCTGAGTAGTTGCCTGTTGAAGAGTCTTTGCCGACCAGGACTTTTACTTCATCGTTCTGCCCGTACTCAGTGGCGTTCTTGCCAGTGTCGCTCTCAAGCCTGAACTGGGTCCCTGACGGCGGACTGGTAATAACATAGCCTGCATCAATAGTTGTGTTAAGAACATCAGACCTGCCTGTCTTGCCTGCCTGGTCAGTGCAGTTAATCCAGACATCATATCTTCCCTCTGGCAAACTGGTGTTGACTTTGAGTTCTGTGTCAGTATCCTTGCTAATACTGGCAGTGTAATTATATGCTGTGCTATTAATATATAAGGTGCAGTTTGAATTGCTGCTGACACTGTCTGTGAAATTAAAATTAATGGTTGGCGTGGCAGAGCTGAGAGCAGTGTTGTTAAAGCTTGTATTAATCTTGACTATTGGTGCTGTGTTGTCAATGTTCAAGGTTCTCTCAGGGGTGTGGCCTTGCTTGCTCGCATTGTCTGTGCAGTTAATCGTCCATGTATGGCTGGCTTCTGACAAGCTGACACCTGCGAAAGTTGTGCTAGTATCATTAATTGTAGACGCATTATTGGCTTCAGAAGCACCATCAACCCATAACGTGCAGTTAAGCTCGTTGTCCAAATTATCACTCGTGTTAAAAACAAAGTCGGGTGTTGTGTCTGTTGTCCAGAGGTTGTCATCAGGGCTTTCAGGGTTGACACTCGGCGCTGTGTTGTCAACAGTCAGGGTTCTTGCACTTGTGTGCCCTGTGTTAGTCGCGTTGTCAGTGCAGTTAATCGTCCATGTATGACTGCCCTGGTCTAATCCAGAGCTAGTAATGGTTGTGCTCGTATCATTCAAAGTGCTCGTGTTAGTGCCATTAACACTGCCATCAACCCATAACGTGCAGTTAAGCCTGGCTGAGAAGCTGTCAGTTGTGTTAAAAACAAAGTCAGGCGTGATATCGCTTGTCCAGTCATTATCATCAGGGCTCTCAGGATTAACACTCGGAGAGCCGGCGTCTATTATGATGTTTATCTCAGAGCTCTTGCCAGTGTTAGATGCATTATCTGTGCAGTTGACAAAAACAGTGTAATTATTGTCAGCCTGGCTGGTATTAACCTTGGCATCAGTCATAGAATTATTATCAACATTTAATGTAGAGTTAACAGCAGAGGTGTCAAAGTACAAGGTGCAATTGGCCTTGCTGCTCCTGCTGTCAGTAAAGTTAAAATTAATAACAGGCTGCTGATTCGTTGTAAATACATCATCCCAAGAAGCATTAATATTAACAGTCGGCGCTGTTGTGTCCGGGCCCGATGTTGTTGTAAAATTATAAGGACCGCTAGTGTTGCACAAGGCCTGGGCATCGCAGCTAGTAACATTATAATAATAAAACTGGTTCTGGCTCAGGCCAGAAAGAGAAACATTGTGGTCAGTAAGAAAATCAGAATGGGTTGATGAGCCGTCACCCATATCAAGACCAGTACCGTAAACAACCGTACCATTAGCAGCCTCGTCAGTGGTCCAGTTAACCCTGGCACTGCTACTCATAATGCTATCATTAACCACAGCACTGATAGCAGGAGCACTAGTATCAATCTCAACATTAAGAACCCCTGACTTATTAACATTCCCAGCCTGGTCAGTGCAATTAACAAAAACACTGTAATTAGCGTCACTCTGGCTCGTGTTAACCTTCA
>CAYRRQ010000001.1:0-48108 GCA_964426715.1 uncultured Methanosarcinales archaeon | reverse complement strand
AAGCCTATACCCTGATTAACACTGTGCATGGAAAGATGAGGCTTGCGAGTACAAAGCTCAGTGGGTTTGAAGAAGTTGTTGAGGTGCACGAGGTGTATGGCCGGTTTGATATTATTGCTGAGGTAGAGATCAGGACCCGCGCTGACCTTAAAAGCTTTATCCAGAATAAGCTTCAGATAATTGAGGGCATCAGGAGCACGGAGATTCTTCTTGTGAGCGACCTGGAGGATTCAGAAGAGGAATCTGAGGAGTCTGATGAATCGGGTAATGAAGATGAAGATTTAGAAGAGGAATGATTCCTATGGTTCCTGGCTTTTGCTTAATCCTTTCGCTTAATCTTTTTGTTTAATCCTCTTGTTTATTCCTTTGCTTAATTATTTCTTCTCATACTTCTTGTCTGCTATTTCCCTTATTCTGTGGGCTTTTTTTTCTCCGATAAGCTTGACCTTTTTCAGCTCATCCTCCGAGGCGTTGACAAAGTTTTTTATACTCTTGAATTCTTTGAGCAGTGGCTTTGCCAGAACAGGTCCTACGCCTGGGAATGCACCCACTATGTACTCCTGGACCTCGGCGTCTGCAAGGGGTTTGGCTGTGTGCGGAGCAAAATCCTTTTTAGACGGGTCTGCTTCTCTACGGGCAATTATCAGGAAGAGCCCTGCGGTTTCTCTTGTGTTGCGGGTCTGGATTATGGGTATGCCGTAGCTTACCAGTATGGTCGAGAGTGCGCCTCGTATGGCATTAGGATGTATTTTTCTCTGGGAGTAAATATCTTCTTCTCCCTGGATTACAATCAGGGGCCGCTCATATTTTTTTAGGTTGCTAAGCTGGGAGAGAAGTCTGCCGTCAATGATTGAATCTGCAAAGTCTTTGACTGTCTTGTACTCAACCGCCACTCTGTCGCTTAGAAGATAGTCTGCGACTTCGAGCCTGCTCAGCTCAACCTTTATTCCCTGGTCTGAGAGCTGTTTTATTATGCCTAAACCTTTCTCCCTGTAATCAGCGAATATGACGAGTTCTGAGTCCGGAATCCTTTTTTCTGAGAGTTGGGTCTGCCGCTCAAAACCCCCCTCCCTTCCTGTTCGGTCTATTCCCTGTTCTCCAGATTGACCTGGTTGACTTGTCTGACCTGAATAAGCTGGTCTTTCCAGTCTTATTTTTTGCTTTAACTCATTGATTACCCTGTGCATTCTTTTTTCCTTGTGCACAGACGCCCAGAGGTTGCCTTCATCCCTGGTATTCCTGGTTATGAGCACTATTACCCTTCCTTTTTCCTGTCTGCCTGTCCTACCCCGCCTCTGAACTGTGCGGATTGCAGAGGGTATTGGCTCATAAAATACTACCAAGTCCACTTCAGGTATGTCAAGTCCTTCTTCTGCTACACTCGTCGCGATTAAGCAGTTGAACTCTGCTTTCCTGAACCTGTCAAGCACCTTTTTTTGTTGCTTCTGACTCAGCCCCGTGTTCTTCTTCTTGGCCTGACCCACAAAAATCTCTGATTTGATTTCCAGGCTGTCAAGCACTTCTTTTATCTTGCTCGACGAATCCCTGTACTGGTTGAAAATAATTATCTTAATATCTTTCTTGTCCTTGATTTCTTTTAGCAGGATTTTTTTCAGCTCTCCAATCTTAGGGTGCTCCCTGCCCCGGCTTACCAGCTTCCTGGTCAGGGTGTAGGCTGAGCAGAAGTCCAGGTCTTTCACCAGGTTCTTCACAGCCTTTACCTTGGTCCTGCCTGATTCTTCTTCCAGCTTCTTAAAGTATTCAAGCAAAGGGCTTAAGCCCTGGGTTTCTATAAGCTCAAGTGCGTGCTGTAGTTTCAGGGCTTCAGCCAGGAGACTGACGCTCTTCATTATGCCGTACTCTTTTTCTCCCTGCGCCATCCTAGCATACATGGCTCTCTGAAGCTCTAACAGGGCCGTCTTGCTGTAGTTTGAGATCTTACCGTACATATAACCCCATTTTTTTATTGCGTTAAGCTTTTTATCAAAGGCTTGTTTTAAGTGGTTTCTTACAACGGAGAAGTCAGGTGGCAAATCAATTTTTAACCATTGCACATCTATCTCTTTTATATAAGGCGTTACATCAGGCGCGTCATAAGAGCGTATTTCTATTTCCTCGACAAACAGGTTCTGACAGACTTCTCTTATCTTTTCCTGGTCTGCGCCCGGAGAGGCTGTGAGGCCCAGGATGCGCGGGTGCTCTGCTTTTTTCAGGTATTGCCTTGCTATAAACACATATGCATAGTCCCCGACCGCCCTGTGGGCTTCATCCACTATTAGCAAGGAGACTTGTTTTAATGAAACCTTATTGCTTATTATGTCGTTTTCCAACCCCTGCGGGGTGCTTACTATTACCCTGCTTTTCTTCCATAAATCTGCTCTTTTTGAAGGCTTAACCCTGCCTGTGAAGAGCTGAGCCTGGTCTTCTCTTATTTCAAGATGTTTTTTTACTGTTTCCAGGTGCTGGTCGCAGAGAGGCTTGGTGGGCGCGACAATGAGTATCTTGCTGTCAGGATAACTGACCAGCCTGTTGGCTGCGAGCATTACTGCGATGTTGGTTTTTCCCAGGCCTGTAGGAAGCACCACAAGAGTGTTATTGCGCACAGCAGTATTCAAAATAGTCTGTTGGTAAAGCCTGGGTTTAAATCCTCTTAGCATTTTTCTTCTCTTGTTTTGAATCGTGTCTTGCCTCTGGGAATGTGCCCGGATTTATAAATGGTTGGGAAACAAAGACGTGGTCATGAATATTAGCGTCATTAATTTATGATCTGAGCCGGGCTTCCTCGTGAGAAGCTCTGAGGAGGAAAAAAAGTCTTGTTTTTATTTTTATCATCCTAATTTTTTCGAAGCGAACTGACGCAGAGTGAGCATAGGAGATGCGAGCGCATTCAGGACAAAGCCGGAAATAAGAGTTCGCTAGTCTTGGAATAAGAATAAATAAGAATAAAGAAACTAAAACAAAGAAAAAAAATAAAAAAGAATTATTTTAAAGGCTTATCTCTTCTTTTTCTTGCGCTTCTTTTTTCCGCCCCTGGCCATCTTAGCCATTGAGACGTTTCCTTTCTTGTCCACAAAGTAAAGGTATCCTTTTTGCTTTTTAACACCTACCTTTGCAACAAGTTTTGGTTTGGCCTTGGATTTCTTTCTTCCCCTGGCCATCTTAGCCTTGGAGACGTTTCCTTTCTTGTCCACAAAGTAAAGGTATCCCGGCTCCTTTTTAACACCTACTTTTGCTACAACTTGTGCCATTAAAGTTCACCCCCTTAACTTAAAAGGTTTTTTTATTGTTCTTACACATGTAAGAGGTTGGTATTATTAAATGTTTTGGTTTTTTTCGACGAAAGCCCGGCTCAAAACCCAGAAAACATAGAAAACAAGATCTAGAAAAAACAATAAATATAATAAAACCGGTTAGCAACCCGTTCGCTCTTACTCTTTTACGCTTCCTCATAGTTCAAATAATATATTATGGTAATTACTGCGCCTATTAACACAGCAATTATGTATGAGAAAAAATTGAATAAGAGTATTAGTGCCGCATATGCGAGTATGCTTACAAAGGCGAGCACCCAAATCCATCTCGAGGCTATAAAGAGGTAGAGGCCGGTAGTCCCTCCTTTAAACTGCCTTAACTTCTCAAAGGTCGGTATTGGCAGCAGTGAGTAAACCGCGATTAATAAGTTGACTATTATTATTGCATAAATCAAAGGGCTCTTGGTTGCTAGGTAGATGGGCGCTATTAACCCCACAAGAACGATATTGGTTATGGGTCCTGCAAAGGCTATGTAGCCCAGGTCCTTGTGCTTTACTCCTCCGCGAAACACATCCACTCTTAGCTTGGAGATGTGCTCGTGCCATAACGAGCCTGTGAAGAACAGGGGAATGTAGCCGTAAGAGAAAAAGCAGATTATTATGCTTATGAGCATTCCGTTCAGCCAATGCTTGTATTTGGATTCATACCCCAGACTTAAGCCGATTATTTTCTGGGCTCCAAAGTGCATGAAAAAAGATGTTGCGGCGATAATGACCAGCACGATCAGGTTCACAACATATCCCTGGCCTGTGTCAATGAGTTTAAAGCTCAGGATGAACGCCGTGATTAATGAGGTTATTAGTATGTGGCTCATCTCTTTTTTTTCAAATCTCAACCTCTTATTGTATCGCGTAAGGAGTTCGTGCATATACTCGTCCTTGTTTTTTGTTATTTATATAGGTTTCTTTTCACACACCTTTTTTGCTTAATTTCTTCTCCAAGTACCTCTTATGGCCCGCACCCACAACTACCAGGATTTTTTGTTCTGGATAATTTTCCATGATTGTTCTTAGTTTCAATACCATAATCCTGTTCCTCTCATCTACCAGAACCCTATAGAGGCCAGGGTATCTTTTCTTAAGCATTCCAAGGGAGTTCTCTATAATTCTTCCTTCTGGAACGCTTGACAGATTTATCTTCATCTTTTTAGAAAACGGGACTCTGAACAAATCAATTAAGAAGTTGGTTTTCTCCTTCAGGGTTATTGCCCTGGACAGCCTTGAAAGGGTTATTCTAATATCCCTATCCACCAAAGCTATTCTTTTGTGCTGGTCTCTTGCGAGTTGTACTGCTCTAAGCATGTCTGCGCCGGGCCGGGCACCTATGATACGCCCTAATTTCTGCTGTATTATGCTTCCTATGAGCGCGAACAAGTACCCTTTAATTCCGAGGCTGCGTATCAAGCGGGGGGAGTAATCAGGCTTCTTATTATGCAGGAGCGCGTATAGCCTGTTCTTGTCAAGCTCCACAGCCACGATGCCCGGGTCATAATCCCTGAACGTGCTTTCAAGCTCTTTTATTGAGTTTGGAGAAATATGGGACGTGCCGATCACTTTTATCCTGACTTGAATCCTAGTCTGACTTCTCTTTTTTAATTGCTGGTCTTTATTACTCATCGTTCTTACCTAATTTTAAGTGTGATTATGTTATGATTTTATGTATAGATGCCAAAAACATTTGTATTTGTGTTCTAAGAGGAGTGTTTTAAGTGTAATATTCTTTTGTCTCCTTGTCGCCTGCCTTTTTGCCGCCTGCAAGCCTGCCAAAGGGGTTGCCATAAAGCTTGATATTATCCCTCATCTTCTGGTTGGCCTTGGTTTGATTTCCTTTTTTTACCAGTTCCTCTCTTATTCCCAGGCAATCAATATCTATGTTCGCAGGGCAATCCTGTATGCACGCACCGCACAGCGTGCAAAGCCAGAATGCCTCTTTATAATCTTTTTTCCTGGCAAGAAAGGCTTTGTGTCTTGCCCCCCTTGTTTCTTTTTCTAGAACCCTGACTACAGGACAGTTTGTATTGCAATCACCGCACAAGTTGCACTGATTTATGTCCTGGGCTGGCGCTATTTTTTCGTTCTTGAAATTGTTTTTTGTCATTTTCTTATCTGTAGCTTATTATTATTCCCGGGTTCAGGGTGTTGTTATAATCATATTCCTCTTTTATTTTCATCAGTTTCTTTTTCTTTACAGGGTTCACAAAGTCTTTGTTGAGTCTGCCATAACCAAAGGCAGTGCCGAGCCTACCATTTATTCTTCTTATAAAAGACCTGAAAACAGGCAGTAATTTTTGGTCTTGCTTGTGAATATAAGCATAAAAGTTTCCTGTTCCGACGTCTCCTTGTAAGCGCAGGTTTTTCTCCTCGCACCAGCTTATTAAGTCATAGGTTTTTTCCAAGCTTACCCTCGGGTCCAGAACATAATAATATCCCCGCTCTCTTATCTTCTTGTGAATTGAACGTGCTTTTTTTATTATTTTTATTACTTCTTCCCTCTTCCTGGTCGCGCCTATGAGGCTTGTATATGCTGCTATTATAGTGTAATTGTTCCCAAATCCCAGGTCATAGGAGGTTTTCTTGTCTATGAATTTTAAGAAGTATGTTTCTATGTTCTTGGTTAAGGCACGCACTTTTTTCAGCATGTCTGAGATGTTTTCAAAGCAAAGTAGGTCGCAGGAAAGAGTTGGCGGCTCAGATATTTTCATCCTGGCCCGGGTTATGAAACCAGCCATGCCTTCTGTTATAGGCATCATCTTATCCTTATCTTTAACAGCGTATTGTTTTCCTGTTCCGTCAACAAACTCCAGTTCCTCTACCAGGTCCTGGGCCTTCCCCATTCTTAGGCTCTCAATGCCCGGCGTATTCAAAGCTATCATGCCGCCCACACTCTGGGCGTGGCTCAGGGGGGTGAGTGGCAGCGCCCTGTTTATCCTCTGAAGTTTTTGGTTAAGCTCTGCAAGGGTTACTCCAGGCTCTAACTCCACAAAGTTTTTTTGGAGGTTTATCCTAGTAATTTTGTTAAGTCTTTCAGATGAGATTATTATGCGGTCTTCTCCTGTGCAACTGTTTGTTTTGCTCGTGCCCTTTCCCCTTATGATTAAGGGGTTCCTGGTTTGGTTGGCGCGCAGAATTGTTTTTCTCACATCCTCAGTGCTGCGAGGCCAGACTATGAGTGACGGCTTCTGGATTTTGTCTGAGGCACAATAGGTGTATGCTTCCAAGTCTGTTTCTTTGTCTGAAACATTTTCTGCGCCAAAAAGATTACTTAGTTTCTTTTTCATGTCTTTTTCTTATTCCTCGTTTCTTGGAGTTTTTATTCTCTTGTCAAAACCTGGCTGAGCTCCCTTATTTCCTGATTCTTGTTCTTATTCTCATTCAGGTGCGCGTAGCAATAAGGGCAGCTGACAATGATTTGGTTGTGTTGTAACTGGCTTAGCCGCTCTTTTGCTATTTTGTTTGCTGTGCTGGGTGAGTTTTGTTTTAATCCTCCCCCTGCTCCGCAGCAAAACGTGTTTTTCCTAGTCTGAACAGGTTCTTTTATGCTGAAGCCGACCCGTCTAAGAACTATCCTGGGCTCATTTATTATATTCATATTGTTGTTTCTTGCAAGTATGCATGGGTCGTGGTACGCTGCTTCCTTGTGCTCGCCCGCAACTAGTTTGTGCTTGTTATCTGCAAGTACCTGGGTGGTGTGAAGTATTTTATCTATATTATATTCTTTTTTAAAGACCTGGTAGCAGTGGGGGCAGTTGGTTATTATTCTTTTGATATTGTTTTTTTCCAAAATCCTTTGATTATGTTTTTTTAGTTGTTCAAAATCCTCTCTGTATCCTGCATTGAGAAGGGGTGAGCCGCAGCATTTTAGTTCTGGCAGGGTTGTGAAGTTTATTCCTATGTCTGAGAACAGGGCCTTGTAGTTGTTGTTGATTTGCCTTAACTTATATTGTGTCAGGCAGCCGGGGTAGAAAAGGGTTTTTCCTTTTTGTGCACCTTTGATTTTACTACTTATTTTCTTTAACAATGACTTCATAACACCACCTTTTGATGGGGGTGGTGTTTTTTATTTAATAAATGTTGTTTTTTATGCTAGCATTCTAGAATTTCTTAAACCCATAGAAGACCTCAAGAAAAAATGAGGTCTTCCTGGGAAAAAGAGGTGAGTGAATATGCGTTTATATTATGATATGATTCATAATTTGAGTTATGATAAGTTATAATAAAAAGTTATTATGCGCTCTCTTTTACCTTGAATGATATGCTGTAACTGCCTTTGCCAGGATATTTGCAAAGAGGGGTGTGTTTACCCACACAGCAAGGTCATAATCAGGGTGTGTGTTGGCGTCGTCTAAGAGCATGAATGCCAGTTCTTTGTTATCTATGAGGCAGAATCTTCCTTTGTGCCCTTGTGTATCGCTGATTTCTGCTATTGCTTGTAATTCTTTCAGGATTTGGTTGTCTTGTTGCTTGGTTGGTGTAAATATTTTTATTTCTACGCCTTTTTTATTTGCTTTTTCTAAGGAGTCATATAAGTCTATGTATTTTCTTTTTAGGCCTTGGGGTGTTGTCATGAGAATTATTGATTTTTGGGCGTTTTTTATCATCATATTTAGGTGATTATAGATTTGTTTTCTTCCTTTTATCAATACAGTTAGTTCTGTAGGGTCTGTTGTTTCTATTCCTTGGGTGTGTAGAACATTCAGGTCTTTGAGAATATCTGATTTTTTTATCTTGTCCAAGTCATTTGATTCTTTTTCTGCGTCGCTTTTTATTCGTTTCTTTACTCGTTCTAAGACTTCTTCTGGGGGTATAGCGATGTATTTTAGGGGTTTGCCGATTTTCATCATTATAAATCCTTTCTTCTCAAGGCTTTCAAGAACATCATAGCTTCGGCTTCTTGGCACGTTTGCAATGTCGCTTAGCTCCCCAGCTGTGCTCACCCCTCTTGAAAGGAGTGCTGTCCATATCTTTGCTTCGTAGCTGTTTAGTCCAAATTGTTTTATTTTCTTTAAAAATGCGTCTTGTACAATCATTTTTTTATCACTTTAATTTTTTGTTTCTATCCATAACTACAACACAAATAACTATTACGCAGTAAGAACGAGAAAGGGTTTTTATTTAAAAAACTTTCGGTTTTGACACTATTGTTTAGTGGTTAATTGTGTTATTTGGGTGTTTGAAGAAATCATGGATTTAAATTTAATTGAAAATAAGATAATAATTAAAAAATATGTACCCACCCTTTGGTTTCTTCTGGAAAGTGAAGATTTAGAGCGATGGGTTTGTTTTTTCTTTATTTTTCTGTTATTTTGTTATTTTTGGTCTTGATTATTTTTGTTTTTATTATTTTTATTATATTTTTTATTTTTATCATCATATTTTTTATTTTTATCATCATATTTTTTATCTTGTGTCTTATTATGTATTTTGTTTTCTTTGTTAAATAAATTTAATTCATTATTTTTATTATGGATCTTGTTTTTTTTATTGTTATTATTTTTATTATGGATCTTGTTTTTTTTATTGTTATTATTTTTATTATTACTTATTTTATTTATTTTATTTTATTTATTTTATTTTATTTATTTTATTTTATTTATTTTATTTATTTATTTATTTTATTTATTTTAATTCTTTTCAATATAGTGATTTAATTTAGGCTTCAGACAAGTTCAGATGATTTTTAAATTAAATTCACTCTTTTTTCATAATTTTTCAATAAAAAAATTAACACTAATTAGACATCCACTAAATAAATTGGAAGTCCACCAAAAGAATTAAGAATTCATCAAAAACCAAAATTTCTTCCTGAAAAAAACTCCACACGAAATCATGGCGTCACACTCTAATCCCACTCATATTTAGTTATAAATATATTTTAAGTCCATATATATTAAATAATATATTCTACAGGAAAAGAAACTTTATAAACCTTTGTTTCTTCTGGAAATTTTCTCGAGGAGAAAGCCAAATTCCTTATTACAAAAAACCAAGACAAAACCAAAGAAACAAGAATAATTTCTTATCACAGAAATTAAACAAAGGTGGGGTTAGTGAAAAAAGAACTGAATAACATATTTGAGCAATTCCTAAAAAAAGAGTCCTTGTTCAAAAACAAAAGAGCACTGCAATCAACCTATGTCCCTAAGGAAATAAAACACAGAGACAAGCAAGTAACCCAGATCGCAAACATCTTATCACCCGCACTACGCCAGGAAAAACCCTCCAATGTATTTATCTACGGCAAAACAGGAACAGGCAAAACCCTCTCAGTCAAATACCTCACAGAACAGATGCAGACCATTTCTGACAATAAGAAAATTCCCTTAAAAATAATATATGTCAACTGCAAACTCAAAAAAGTAGCCGACACAGAATACAGATTAATAGCACAGCTCACAAGGGAATTCGGAAAACAAATACCCGTTACCGGCCTGCCCACAGACGAGGTCTACAACCTATTCTTTAAAGCCCTCGACCAAGAGAAAAAAACAGTGCTACTCATACTTGATGAAATAGACCAGTTAGTGAATAAGACCGGAGATGAACTAATCTACAACCTAATCAGAATAAACTCAGAACTAAAAAATACCCAGACCAACATAATAGGGATAAGTAACAGCCTGGTTTTCGCCAACAACCTAGACCCTAGAGTGAAAAGTTCGCTTAGTGAAGAAGAAGTAATATTCCCCCCATACAACGCCGTCCAACTCAAAGACATACTAACACAACGCTCTGAAGAAGCATTTAAGCTAGGCGTCTTAGGAGAAGGTGTCATACAAAAATGCGCGGCTTATGCGGCTAGGGAACATGGTGATGCCCGGCGAGCCCTGGAACTCCTGCGCGTAGCGGGTGAGCTGGCAGAAAGAAACGACGTGAAAAAAATAACCATGGCCCATTTAGACCAGGCCGAGGACATAATTGAAAGGGACCGTGTACTCGAAATAATCAAGAACCAACCCAAGCAATTCCAAGCCACACTCTACTCCATAATACTAAACAACAAATCTGACAAGAAAATAAGAAACAATCACATCCAAACAGGGGATGTGTACAGCACTTACATGGAGCTATGCAACAGAACAGGCCTGAGACCTCTGACCCAGAGAAGAGTGTCAGATATTATTGGAGAACTGGACATGCTCGGAATAATAAATGCCAAAGTCATTTCAAAAGGGAGGTTTGGCAGAACAAGGGAGATAAGCATAATCCTTCCAAGTTCTATAGAACTAAAAATAAAAAAACTACTAGAAGAAGACCTCTTTAACTAACAACACAAACAGCACCCCCTCTTTTTTTTACATTCCAGATTCAAACTTCAAAATGAGCCTTGCAAAATCTCTTATAAAAAAAGGAATATTAATAAGCCCAGAAATCCTTAAAGACCAAGCCCTCCTTGAAAGACTTTCCGAGCTCCCACCACAAACCCTGGGAAAAAACATTGTCATAGACAAGACGTTCCTGCAGGAAAAAGGTCTGCTGCCCGGCCAGGAGACAGAAAAACAAGAACAAAAAACAGTAGATGAGGGGGTACAAGAAGAAAAGACACGAGAAGGGAAGATAGGTGGAGAAAAAGAAGAAATAAAAGAAATAAAAGGACTGCAAAAGCCCGGACCAGGCTTACAAGAAACAGGCATAAAAATTCTTTTCTCATATGACAAGAAGCCAGGAAAAATAAATATAGATGACTTTGTCGCGCACTTTAACAAAAGATTTTCTGCACTTTCCAACATGCTAAGGCAGAGGCAGGGGTTAAAAGACAACATCAGCATTAACAGGTTAAAAAACAAAGTAGGCCGGGAAAAAGTGCAAATAATAGGTATGGTGCTTGATAAAAGAACAACCAAGAACAAAAACATAATCCTGGCCCTTGAAGACCCAACAGGCCAGATAAATGTTTTAATAAATAATAATAAGAAAGACGCATACTCCCTGGCCAGGGATACTGTACTCGACGAAACAATAGGTGTGGAGGGTGTGGTGGCAGGAGACATAATCTTTGCAGACAAACTAACCATCCCAGATATACCAAACACACAATACCTGAAAAAAGGACCTGAAAAAGAATACCTTGCCCTCCTAGGAGACCCTCATCTGGGCTCAAACACCTTTCTGGAAAACGAATTTAAGGACTTCATACAATGGATAAACAGCAAAAAAGGCAACCTGCAGCAAAAAGAAATCGCTGAGAAAATCAAATATCTCATAATAATCGGCGACTTGGTTGAAGGAGTTGGAATTTACCCGGGGCAGGAAAAAGACCTTCTTATAAAAGATATAAAGGAGCAGTACGATGCAATAGCAGAATATCTTAAACAAATACCTCCTAACATAAACATACTTATTTGCCCCGGTAATCACGATATAGGAAGAATATCAGAACCCCAACCTCCCATAAACCACAAGTATGCGGCGAGTCTCAAGCAACTACCTAACATAACCATGCTCAGCAACCCCTCACTCATCAACATCGGTGCAAAGCCAGAACAAGGATTTGAAGGGTTTGACATCCTGCTTTATCACGGCTATTCATTAATATATTATGCTGATAATGTTGAGAGGATACGCTCAGCAGGAGGACAGAAAAGACCAGACCTGCTTATGAAGTTCCTGTTGCAGCGAAGACACCTCGCACCCACACATACCTCCAACCTGTACGTCCCAGACCCCGAAGCAGACCCCTTAATCATAACCCACCCCCCAGACTTTTTTATAACAGGACACATCCACCGGGTGAGTGTGGATAATTACAAGAAAACAACCATGATTAACTGCTCTTGCTGGTCAGATATAACTGAGGACATGGAGAAAAGGGGCTTGCAGCCCCAGCCAGGAAAAGTACCTGTGATAAACCTGAAGACAAGAGAAGTGAAAATAATCAATTTTTTCAAGCAGAAAAACAAAACATAGCAATTAAACTTCAACAATATGAAGAGAGTAAATGAAAACAGGGTAAATGAATATAGTAAAGAGGAGGCAATAGGAGAAGTTAAGAGATGAGGTAATAGGTAATTTAATAGATAAGATGAGAAATATGAGAAAATACTTTAAGAAACTCGAAGAAGAAACCTTTGACGCCTACAAGGTAGCTTCCAGGGCCAGGAGCAAAGGATATGATCCGAGCAAGAAACCAGAGGTTGTGCTGGCAAAGAACCTTGCAGAAAGAGTAATAGGGCTTATCAGTGCGGTAGCGCCCCAGATACAAGACTCAGGGGCAATTAAGAGAATAGGTGAGTTGGAAAAAAAGTATGGCGTGCTTGACTGGAGGGTGGCCTTTGAAATAGCCTTGGAGATATCTAAGGAAAAATTCTGCAAGTTCAAAAACAAGCAGGAAGCCATGGAAGCAGGAATACGCACAGGGTTCGCTTATGTGACTATGGGAGCGGTGTCTGCTCCCTTAGAAGGTTTTACCAAGCTCGAATTAAGACCCAGGAAGGACGGTAGAGGAGAATACTTCTGCCTCTACTTCTCAGGCCCCATAAGAGCTGCAGGGGGCACAGCGGCCAGTGTGTGCGTGCTCATAGCAGACTATGTTAGAAAAAAATCAGGTTATGTAGAATACGACCCCACACAAAAAGAGATAAAGAGATGTCATGCAGAACTCACAGACTATCATGAATGGGTTACCAATCTACAGTATTATCCTTCAAGACAAGAATCTGAGTACCTGGTCGCTCATGTTCCTGTAGAGATATCAGGAGACCCCTCAGAGAAATATGAGATATCAAATGTTAACCTTAAAGACCTGCCCAGAATAAACACCAACAGAATTCGGAGTGGTTACTGCCTGGTTTACAGTGCAGGCCTCCCCTTAAAAGCATCTAAGCTATGGGCCAAGCTGAACAAATGGGGGATAGACATGGGGATGGGGCACTGGTCTTTTTTAGAAGAATTCCTGAAAATACAAAAGCGTGCCCGCGCAAGGGAAGCCCAGATAAAAGCCCAGACCAAGAAAGCAGACAAAAAGACAGGCAAAGAACAAATTAACGAGAAGGTAGGGGGTCAAGCCCCAACAGGAAAACAAGAACAGTTCAATATAAAACCAGATTACACCTATATTTCAGACCTTGTCGCTGGAAGACCTGTGCTCGGTCACCCCCTAGCCAACGGCGCCTTCAGGCTCAGATACGGACGCTCAAGAATGTCAGGCTTCTCAGCTCAGAGCATACACCCCGCGACAATGCAGGTTCTCAACGACTTCGTAGCAATAGCCACCCAGCTAAAAGTAGAACGCCCAGGCAAGGCTGCTGCGTTCACATCATGCGATACGATTGACGGCCCGATTGTGAAGCTGAAAAACAACGCGGTTGCTTATCTCGAAGACCCAGACCAGGCAGGACATTTAAGAAGCCAAATCAGGGAGATACTATATCTTGGAGACGTGCTCATAAACTACGGGGACTTCCTAGACCGCGCCCACCCCCTGGTGCCAGCAGGATATGTGCCTGAGGAATGGGTGCTTGAAGCAGAAAGAGCAGCCACCAAGCTGTTCGGCACGTTTGACATAGAAAAAATCGCAGAGCTGATTGATATCAGTGAGGAAAAACTAAGCGTGCTCTTTAACAAGCCATTGACAACCAAAATCTCTTGTAAAGCAGCCCTTCAAATAAGTAAAAGACTTAAAATACCTCTTCATCCACAACACATTTTTTACTGGAACTCAATTAAACCCAGACGCCTCCTGGAACTGCTTGAATGGCTGGCTGAAAAAGCAGAGATAAAAATCATGAAAACAGAGCAGGACAACCAGGAAACCAGGATAATACTTCCTAATTCAGAGCACAAGAGAAGCCTTGAACTAATCGGACTGCCCCACCGCCTTGAAAAAAACAATCCAGACCAAGCCGCCCCGCACTATCCCAGCCAAACCCATGAAGCCGTCCAAGATGAGGTTGCAGAGAACATAATTATTAAGAACGAAGCCGCCCACGCCCTTCTTGCCAACATAGGCTTAAAGAACACTGATGTAAAGGAACTTAAAGAGCTCAGACAAGAAATAACCCGTCTGAAAACCAACCCGGATGCCAGCACCTCGAATCCCGACACCCTAAATCCCGACATCTCTTCGTTGCATATCATAAACCAGGTAAGCCTGGCTGAGATCAGGGATAAGTGCGGCACATTCATAGGCGCAAGAATGGGAAGGCCAGAAAAAGCTAAGATGAGAAAGATGACAGGCAGTCCGCACGTACTATTCCCGGTAGGCTCAGAAGGAGGCAAGTTCAGGTCATTCCAGGCAGCCCTTGAAAAAGGCCAGATAACCGCAGAGTTCGCGCCTCATTACTGTAAGAGGTGCAAGAGGGAAACCGTGTTTAATGTATGTGAGGTGTGCGACAGGCCAGCAGAAAAAATGCGCTTTTGCAAGGAATGCGGACTGGTCAAAGACTGCCCTCATGAACCCGCAGCGTACAAGACAGTGACATTAGACATAAGAAAAGTCTTTCCACCCCTCCTAAAAAAACTCGGCACCAATATCTTCCCAGACCTTATAAAAGGGGTGAGAGGCACCAGTAACAAGGACCACGTACCAGAGCACCTGGTCAAAGGAATTCTGCGCGCCAAGCACAAGCTGTGCGTTAACAAGGACGGAACCATAAGGTATGACTGCTCAGAAATACCCCTTACTCATTTCAAGCCCAAGGAAACAAGCACCAGCTTAGAGAAACTAAAAGAATTAGGATACACCCACGACATCCACGACAAAGAACTCGTATCAGAATCCCAGATACTTGAGTTAAAACCCCAGGACATCCTACTTCCCTGCTGCAAGGACTCGCCAGAAGAAGCCGCAGACGAGATTCTTTTCAGAACAGCCTGTTTCATAGACGAATTGCTTGAGAAGTTTTATGGCATGAAACCATATTATAATCTTAAGACCAAGCAAGACCTGATAGGCCAGCTCATAATCGGCTTAGCCCCACACACATCCGCAGGTATACTGTGCAGGGCCATAGGGTTCTCTCAGAGCCAGGGATTTGTAGCACACCCCTATGTGCACGCGGCCATGAGAAGGGACTGCGACGGAGACGAAGGCTGCTTATTGCTCCTCATGGATGCCTTTCTTAACTTTTCAAAAGAATACCTGCCCAGCAGCCGGGGCAGCACAATGGACGCGCCCCTGGTACTGACATACTTGCTTAACCCATCAGAAGTGGACGACATGGTATTTAACATGGACATAGCCTGGAAATATCCCTTGGAATTCTACCAGGCCTGCAAAGAGCACAAAATGCCTTGGGAAGTCAAAGTAAGAAAAGTAGGCGACGTCCTGGGAACACCACAACAATACCAAGGCACAGGCTTCACACACGATACCAAGGACATACACACAGGCGTGCTGTGCTCGGCTTACAAGACCCTGCCAAGCATGGAAGACAAGCTAAAAGGCCAGATGGAACTTGCAGAAAAGATAAGAGCAGTCAATACATCAGACGTGGCCAGGCTAGTCATAGACAAGCACTTTATGAAAGACACCAAAGGTAACCTCAGAAAGTTCTCGCAGCAGGAATTCAGGTGCGTGGACTGCAACCAGAAGTATCGCAGACCTCCCCTCGCAGGCAAGTGTACGGTGTGTGGCGGAAAAATAATATTTACTGTTTCGGAAGGATTCGTAGTAAAATACCTGGAGCTGAGCCAGCGGCTCGCAGAGAAATACAACGTGCCCGTGTATATGAAGCAAACCCTGGAATTATTAAACCAGAGAGTAGAAGGTGTTTTTGGCAGGGACAAAGAAAAACAAGAAGCACTGGGCGCATGGCTTACAACGCCTTAAATAACTAAATAACGATCTGGGTGCTTATTCAGGAAAAGAATTTAAGAAGAGACCAATATTAAAACTCAACCTTGAAATCATCATACTCAGGAACAGAAATCGTTTCCTCCTCTTCAACCTCGACGTTGTCAACACGAGAATGACCGGGATTTTCCCTGCAAAAAGATAATAACTGCTTAATTTTGTCTTCGTCGCCCTCAGCTACAACCCTCACAGAGCTGTTGGCAAGGTTCTTTACAAAGCCTTTCAGGCCGAGCCCACGCGCCTTGTTAATCACAATCCACCTATAAGAAACACCTTGCACCCTTCCCTTAAATATAAAGCTGATTCTTTTCATGAGAATATTATGAAGGTAAATTGCAGTAGTTTAAAAAATATTTGCCTAGAATGGAACACTCTATTTAAAAAGATTAAGGAATTCTATGCCTTGTTTTTTTGAGCCTTTTATTTTCTCTTTAGAATCTTAACAATACCCTTGTTCGCATCAACTTCTACTAAGTCGCCGTCGTTAAGTATCCGCGTGGCATTTTTAGTGCCGATTATGCACGGAATTTTTAACTCTCTGGAAACTATGGCCGCGTGACAGGTTAATCCCCCTTCATCTGTGATTATTGCCCTTGCCTGTTTCATTAAAGGGACAAATTCAGGTCTTGTCATAGAAGTAATTAGAACATCTCCCTCATTAAATTCTTTAAATTGGATTTGGTCTAATATTATCTTTGCTTTTCCTTGAACGAAACCTTTTTGTGCTATGACTCCTTTAATTTCTTTGCCATTCTTTCTGTCCATAAAACCAAAAATTTCTTTTTTTGTATTTTCATAATCTACATTTAATTCTTGGAAATATTTTTCATCAAAGTAATATAAATTTCCCTCTTTTCTTTTCTTTAGAATCTCAATATAATTTTCTTTCAAATACAAATCTTTCTTTAAATCTGAAAAAATTACATAATAGAATAAGTTTTTATCAACTTCCTTTCTTTTTAATAGCTCTCTAACAGAATTCGATAATAAGGCAATACAATTAAAAAAAGCCCTTTTTCTTAAATCTCTAAGTTTAATTGTTTCTTGTATAAATTCAAATAATTTTCTCAGGTCAGAATTTAGTTTTGTTTTAAATTTGGATATTTTTTCTTTATTTTCAGAAACTTCTTTTTCTAATTCTTTTCTTTCTTCAATTACTTTGCTTATTCCGCCCTTTTCTTTTATTAGTTGTTTAACCTTATTTTGGATGTCCTCTACATTTGGAGTTCCCATATAATCTGAAAATGCCCATTGAGTTTTATAAAGATTTTTTTTATCAAATTCTATTAATGCCAAATCTAATTGACCAAAAAATGAGTTAAAAAAAACTAAAGAAGCAATATTAAAAAACTCTTCTAATGAGATTTTTTGACTTTTATTAAATCTATCAAAATATTTTTTAACGACTTTGTCATCTAAGGCTTCACAAAATAATGTGATGATTTGTGCTTCTTGTAGTATAAGAAATATCTCTTTTGTTATATTTATTAATTCTTTACCATTCAATTTAGATAAAGCCTCTGGCGAATAATTTTTATACATTTCAGTTATTCTATTTCTCAATTTCTTCATATCGTTGAACTCCTCAAGTCTTCCAGACAAATATCTTTTTAGGCCATCTTCAGCACATGCCAAATAGGAATTAAAGTTAAAAAAACCAATTCCTTTATTCTCCTTATTCATAAAAATAATTGGACCAAAATCTATTTTGGGATAATATTTCTTATAGAGCGGAATTTTTATAGAAGATGCCAAAGTTTCCCAAACCAATGGAGATAAGGAACCTTCCTGTTTCGTAATTTCTTTATATTTAAAATAATCCTTAAATTTATTTATTACTTCATTAGAAAAGGATTTTTTATCTGAAGTTTTAATAGGTCTGTTTTGTACCTTGTCCTGCTTTGTTTTTTTATTCAGAATTTTTACAACTCCTTTTTCGGCATCAACTTCTACTAAGTCGCCGTCCTTTAAGATTGAAGTTGCATTTCCTGTACCTATAATACATGGTTTCTTCATTTCTCTTGATACAATCGCTGCATGACACAAAATTCCTCCTTCATCAGTTATGAATGCTGAAGCCTTTTCCATAGCTGGAACAAAATCGGGGGTAGTCATTGAAGAAACTAAAATATCACCTTCATTTACTTTTTTTAATTCAGTATTGTCCAAAACAATTTTAACAAATCCTTTAACAATACCTTTATTCGCAATAACACCCTTTATTTCTTTGTTTTCTGTAATTTTTGTTTTTGTCTTGGTAATTTTTTGGTTGACCTTTTTTAACAATTTTTTATGAATCTTGATGGCTTTTTCGCCAAAAGCGACATACAAATTACCATCAATACCTCTTAGTATATTTGTTTTTGCTCTTTCTGTAATTGTTTTTTTATTAGGAAATTCAAAACTAGTTATTTCATTTGGTAAACATTCAATAACTGATTTCAAATTAAGTGCGTTTCTTTTCCCAATTTCTTCAAATAAAGGAAACATATTTGCAAAAGCTCCCGAAATAATATCTGTTCTATATGTTCTCAAATATATGTATAAACGAGTTGTTGCGATAAATTTTTTAAAATTTTGATCAGCATTTAATTTTTTAAGCAAGGCTTCCACCTTATCGTCTGCCTGCTTCGGTATTGATAAAATGTGGTTTAGTCTTTTTTTAGGAGATTGTCCCGCTAAATACTTTATTCTTTCCGCAACCTCTTTTGTATTCCATAATTCACCAATACCATATTTAACTCCAAGTGTGTCAAAATCAAAAAGATATTTTTCTATATCACTTTCAATCTTTTTATTTTCACTATAAAGTGTCGCTAATTTAAGAATGGCAACTTGTTCAAAATATCCAAAATTCTGTTTAGAGGGGGTTGTTAAAACTTTAAAATATTCATCTTTTAGCTTTTGGTCTTTAATCTTTTGAGATATCCATTTTTTTATTGATTCCTCAAAATATCCCTGTAAGGATAATGGGAATAATAAATATGCACATAAATTAACTATATCCTCTATTCCTTTTCTAGCTAACTCTTTTAATTCCTCATCAGTTTTTTTGTTTAAATCTGTTTTTTTAATCTTTAAACTTTGCTTCCAAAGTTTATCCCCGTCATCTTGGAGTTTATCTGCGATTGTTTTTAGGTAATCAGATTTTTTTTCTATTTGTGATAAAATCTCTTTTTTTTCAACTGCAATTGCATTTCTATCAACAAAGATTCCTCTCCGGCTATCATAAAAAGGTTTGTGTGGTGTCGGAAAACCAAATAATTTTATGTATCTTTCATTATCACAATATCCCCAAGGAAGACAACATCTTAATAATAAAACAGATTTCCTTGCCACCACAGAAAAATAATTGCTATTTTCATCAATTTCAAAAACGGACAAGTTCTTTGGCGTTATTATTCTCTGTTGAATATCAAATGCTTTTATTTTTTTAACTTTTATTGTAGTGATTGGTCTGCTCTGCACAATATAGAATTTGCCTTTTTCTTTTGCCCACTCTATATCACAAGGGAAACCATAGTGGGTTTCAATTTTTACAATAAGTTTAGATAATTCAATAATTTCTTTTTCGTTTAAGACTTGTTTTTTACCTTTTCCTGCTAGTTCTTTCCATTCGTTTCCGCCTTTAGATTTTTTGTATAATGCTTTTGTCTGTTCGGTTATATTTATGTCCAAGATATTAAATCCCTGCTTATCAATAACATAACTATCTGGAGTTATTGAGCCGGAAACAATAGATTCTCCTAAACCAAAACCTGCTTCAATAATTATTTGGTTTTCATCTTGTGTAACTGGATGAACTGAAAAGGCAATTCCTGATTCTTCGCTATCAATCATTTTCTGCACGACGACAGCAACAGAAATCTTCTCCTTGCTTAGTTTCTTTTCAAACCTGTAAAAAATAGCTCTGGGAGTAAACAAAGAAGCCCAGCATTTCTTTACATTTTCCAATAAGTTTTCTTTTGTTGTGTTAAGATAGGTTTCTAATTGCCCTGCCCAGGCAGCAGACGCGGAGTCTTCTGATGTTGCAGAGGAACGAACCGCAACAAATTTAGCATCTAACTTTTTGTAATTCTTCAAAACCTCTTTTTTAATATCTTCTGGCATCTCTTTAGAAAGAATCATTGCCTTTATTTTTTCAGAAGCGTTTTCAACAGTATGAACTTCGTTAATATTAACCTCGTCCAATGCCGCGTCTATTTCAACATTAAGATCTGTTTTTTTAATAAATTTATCAAAAGCATTAGAGAGAATCACAAAACCTTTTGGAACAGGAATTCCTGCCTGAGTCATCTCTCCGAGTGAAGCGCCTTTTCCGCCTGCAATCAAAGTGTCTGTTTTAGAGATTTGCGTGAAGCTTTTTATTAAGCTCATAGGTCTTATTTAATTATTTCTTGTTTATAAATAAATCGTTTTTAGAACATTATGAAAAGGATAAGATTATATCTTTGAATAAACAGAATACCTGGCCCCGCAGGCCTGGCACTTGACAAAATAAATGTTCCCCTCCTTGGTCATGTTGGTATCAGGCTTGCCGCACTCCCTGCAAATCACGAACGTATCTGCGTATTTCTGGATTTTCTCATTAATCCTGCTTGCAGGCACCTTGGTGCCCAGAAGTATAAAGTTCTTCTTAATCTCACCTGGCGTTGCAAGCTCTTTTAAGACGTATTTAAGCATGTGTTTCGGGTTCCTGCCAAGATGCTTGGCTATCTGCAGAAAGTTGCTCAGAACCGTCTTATTGCCCTGTACGTGCCCCCTTATCTTAGGGATAATAAACCTTGCATCTGCTTCTGCTCGCTCAGGCAAAGCCTTTTTTCCGCGTTTTAATAATGATTCATAATCAGCCATTTTGGGTTTCTTGAATTTTTCTAATCTCTTAATTCTTCCTTGGAAAAAGACTTTCTTTTATAAATTTTTGTGATGATTGGGTGTTGCTGCAGAGTCCTACTACGATTTGCTCGCTTAAAAACCGTTCGCAAAACTCCGCCGCGCCTTTGCATACCTACAAAAAATGTAGACAACGCAAATAATGGCGGCGACGGCTTCTGCAGCATCCCCATTCCAAAAGGTTTAAATACTCATAATCTGAAGAAAAAAATATGGTCCTGGAATCAATAATATCTCCTTTTAGTGCTGAGAAAAGACCTGTGAAGCTTCTCCTGATAGGCGCGGGTTTCTGCTCTATAGCTATCTTCTTAAGCCTATGGATATTTAAGTCCCAGGCAAGCCTGATAATGGTCTTCCTCACATCCATGGCCGCTCTTCCATTAATCTATAACACCATAAAAATGGAGGAGGAAAAGGACATGGAGGGTATGGAGGAGAAATGGCTGCTTAAGGAGCACGGCAAAGCCCTGAAATCATTCATTTTCCTGTTCATCGGAGCCACCCTAGCTTTTGCTTTCTGGTACATTCTCCTCTCATCAGGAACAGTAACCACGCTTTTCCAGTCCCAGACCGCCACTATAAATGCGATTAACAGCAGGGTAACCGGGCACTTCAGCTTTAATGCCAACCTCTCTTATTTTTCCAAGATATTTCTTAACAACATAAAAGTACTTATTTTTTGCATATTATTCTCGTTCATCTATGGCTCAGGAGCAATATTCATATTGATGTGGAACGCCTCTGTGATAGGTACGGCTATAGGTAATTTTGTGCGTTCAGAACTGGCTGTTGCTGCCCAGCTTGTGGGCTTTGACAAGATAGCTCACTACTTCCAGATAATAAGCCTGGGCTTGTTCAGGTACTCTATTCACGGCATACCTGAGATACTTGCTTATTTTGTAGGCGGCTTAGCCGGAGGCATCATAGGGATTGCTGTGATAAAGCATGATTTTGGCACTACCAAGTTCGAGCACATACTCCTTGACTCAGCAGACTTGTTGCTTCTAAGCCTGGGCATATTGTTCCTCGCCGCAATCCTGGAAGTCTTTGTCACGCCTGTCATATTCTGACATTAAGAATTAGGAAATTAAGAACTAGATGACTATAATATTTTTAGCTTGCCCGGTCTGAGCTCAAAAACCTCTCCTTCCTCTATAAGCTTCTTCACTACTCCCTCAGCGTCAGGCGCACCACTCCTCTTTTTTACTTCTTCAATGTCAGCGCCCCCGCCATTGTCAAGGTCTTTTATGAACTCAAGGATTTTCTGATAATAATTAGTTTTCTGAACAGGCGGGTCCAGCTTTATCTTCTTATCTTTTTGTTCAGGACTCCTTGCCCTGGTATTGGCCTTCCTCATTTTCAGCTGAAGCTTTCTGTACTCCCCCCACCTAGGCCCTGGCTTGCTGATTATTTCAGGCAGAACATATCTCTCCTCGTTATAAACACGGGGCCTGCCAACTACCATTACAAAATCACCTATGTTCAGGTCTTCAAAAGCCTGTTCTTCAAAGCTTCTCAGCAGGATTCTGCCCGTGCCGTCGTCAAGGTACAAGTTGCCAGTGGGCTCCTTACTCACAATCACACCCATAAGATTAGTCCTGGACACGTCTCCAATATTAGTCGAGAAATAGCTGGGCTTCCAGCCTTCTGTCCTCACAAATTCTCCGTCTAGCAAGGTGTTTATGCTACAAATAACCGCGGTCTCTCTTTTTATGCTTGCCATGAAATATCACGTGTCTACACACTTCTAAGCTGGCTCTAGATCCTTGATATAACGCCGTGCCTCGGGCTGAAGATGTCTCCTGAGCGCTTAAGCTTATCAAGTATTTCATGAACCTTATCCCTGTCCACATCTTTAATGCCTGCTTCCCTTTCAACATCCTCTACAGGAATGGTTTTTCCCAGCACTTTTTCCAGTTCATTAATAATCTCCTTTACAATAGAGATGTCGCTCCTCTCAGAAGCACTGATTCCTGTGGTGAGCCTGTCAATATCAATCTTTCCAGTCTCAGGATCCATACCGATCTGGGACAGGCAGTAATGCACGAGCTCCACAGCCTTTTTAGCATCCTTTTTCAGCACTTTGTCCCTGAGTTCTGCCCTGGCCCGCGCCTCGCTAAGCCTTACAAGGGCTTCCAGTTGTCTGGCACTTATAGGGATCGTCTTCATACCCTCGTCCTGGCCGCCAGCGTTTCGCATGTTCACAAAGAATTTCTGTATCTCATCCCTTGCGGTGTCAGTCAGTTTTGGAAAGATGTTCCTCCTGGCGTATGAAACATATTTTTTTATGAGTTCAGAACTTATCTCAGACTCTTTTTTCTCAGCGCTCTGATGAAGCTTTAATATAAAATTGGCCAGCTTTTCGTCCTGCTCCTTGTTGGGCAGGTCCCTCATTGGAAAAATAAGGTCAAACCGGTTTATCAGGGTAGTAGGAAGCTCTATCTGCTTTGCTATAATCTCGTATGGGTCAAAGCGACCGAACTTGGGATTAGCAGCGGCCAGAACAGTGGTCTCTGCTCTTAATGTTGCCTGGATGTTGGCCTTGCTGATAGTAATGGTTTGCTGCTCAAGACCCTCATGCATAGCACTCTGGTCTTCCTGAGACATCTTGTCAAGCTCGTCGATACAGCAGACTCCCTTGTTAGTGAGTACCAGGGCGCCTGCTTCCAGAGCCCACCCCCTGAGGAACTCGTCCTTTACCACGCTGGCAGTAAGGCCTGCGCCTGTAGCGCCTTTTCCGCTGACATAGCGGCTCTTAGGCGCAACCACGCTTATTCGTTTTAATAACTGCGACTTGCCACTACCAGGGTCGCCTATTAAGAGTATGTGAATGTCTCCCCTGGTAACATCTCCTTTATCCCTCTTTTTTATTACTCCCCCGAACATTTGCAGCAGCAAGGCTTCTTTTACCGGGTCATAACCATATATGCTTGGCGCCAGGGAATCCCTTAGTTTTTCAAAAACATTCTTTTTCTTGGATAGGTCTTCTATCTCTTTTTTTTCCTTCTCACTAATTTCCAGCTCATAGAAGTCCTCCTGGATGGGCTCAATATGATTCGCGTCGCTGAACAAGTCAAAGCGGGTGGTGCGAATCCCACCTATCTCAATAGGAACCTCTTTGATTATGCCGCCTACCTTTATCTTGCTCCCAGGATTAGTCTTCCTGTCGCTCATAGGGCTTACAAGATCGCTCTTAAGAAAAACATTAAGCCTCTTGGGCTGCTCACCCCCTTCCAAATCCTCAGGCGCTTCTTCTAGGACCAGCTTCTGAGCGTCCACCAACTCCTTTGAGATAAGCCTGAACTTGCCTTTTCTGCCGCAACTGCACCTGCTGGGCTCCTTGAACTTAGTGTCTAATTGCAGCACGTTAATAATGTTGCCGCAGCCCGGGCATTCAAACCTTGCGCTGGTTACCTGAGGCCTTACATCGCTTTTCTGCCTTACTAGGCCTTCTATCTCTATGAGCTTACCTAAGTCCCTGCTCCTGATATTCCTTATTCTCACGCTTTGCGAGGCAGGCAGGTTATGGAATCTTACCTTGAAGTTCTTGGTGTCTCCTTCAATATCAAAGCCGTCAACAGAGAGCTCTACTGCTTTTATTATCTCCTCTGGCTTTTCTAGGAGCGCGTCTGCCAGGTCAGGGCTGAACTTGGAGAGCGTGGCAAAATCTATCTTGATAAACTTCCTGCCCGTCCTAACCTGCTTGACTAGTTCTGAGTAATACTCGGTTTCAAAAAATTTGTGAAACAGGGTTATTTGTTCTGTTACATCCAACTCAACCACCTGTGAAAAAGAGCGAGTGCGTTACTTGAATTTACTTGACTTGTGCTAGGGTTTCCACCAGCTTGTCTAGGGCGGTGTGCACTTCTTCTTCTGATTTTGTGCCTGTGCATACCACCTTGCCATTGCTAAATAAGAGGAAAGTGGCTTTTGCCTCCATGAGCTTGTAGACCAGTCCTGGGAATTGCTCAGGCTCGTACTCTGTGTTGTCCAGCTTCATGGCAAGGGTGTTAAGATTAAGGTCCATGCCTATGTTGCCGCTGGCTACAATGTTCTGAATATTGATTTTAGGCTTTATAGTAATGTTTACATTTATTTTTTTCAGGCTTGCAATAATCTTGGTAATGCTCTCATGCACTTTCTCCATGCTTCTGGCGCCCGTGCATACCACCTTGCCAGAACTGAAAATAAGAGCTGAGGTCTTAGGCTCTTTTATCCTTATCACTAGTCCTGGGAATTGCTCAGGATTATATTCTGTGTTGCTCAGAGTAGCAGCCATTTTCTCCAGAGGAATATCATGCTCCAGACTGGTAGAAACAACAATGTTCACTACTTTTATGTCCCTGGGCTTCGCAGCTGATTTCTTAGGAATGATTTTCTTCTTTTTTTGAATCGTCTTACTCTTTTTCCTTGAGGAGGCCTTTTTTGCCGAGACCTTTCTTCTTGAAGACTTTCTTGTCGAAGTCTTTTTTTTCTTTTTAGCCATTTGATACACCTCTCCCTTGTTCGAGAGCTTTATAAAGCATTTATAAAGCGGAAAACAGGTTCTATTTATAAATGCTTTTATACTCTGAAATGGATTTGTCAAACCTCATTTCAAAAAACATAGACCCCCTTGATTTCCTATGGAGACCGGGTTTTCCGCCTTTAATTCCTGTTAAAAAACAAGGATTAGCATTTCAGTATACACAAAACACCCCCTTATTTCCACTGGAACCTTATTTTGTGTTTTCAAGGGTTTTCCATCGTCAAAACTGGATTTTTAAGCCTTGGAAGCATAACATTAGGCTGCGTTGAAAATCTCCTACTCATCAAACCCAAACCCTATAATTATAAAAATAAATCATAGGAACTTGGTTTGTTTCGCCTGGCCTGCCCTCATTACATTCAGGCAATGAAGGCACAGACAGAGACATTTTCAACGGTGCCGCATAACATTAAAAACATTTATATACCTGTTTGAAGAAGAATACTATTGAGGAAGATGTTTAGGTGGTTAAAGAACAAGAACAGGCTTAAGCAGATAAACACAGGCATAGCCTCTGCTTTTAGTTGCATAAAGCAGGACCTTTATTCTCAAAAAAAGGCATTGGAAGAGCTCCATGAGAAACACGCTGGTTTGAGCCAGTCAACCACTATTAATCATCAGAGAATAGCAGACTGGATAAAACATTTTAACAAGAGTGTGAACCGCCTTGAAAAAGACCTTGATTGCCTTGAAGAGAATCTTGAGAACAGGTTTGATAATCTGACCGCTACATCTCTGAAGCTGTTTCAAGAAGCATATGCAAGGAACATAAAGGATGTTAAGCAGGTTAAGGACGAGATAATCAGGGAAGTCGAGGTTTTTCTTAGTGAAAAACAAGGAAAAGCCCGTTATAATGAGGGTAATGAGGGTAATGAGGATAATGTTAATAATGTAATGCCAACCCTTGGATTTGAGGATTTAAGCATGCCTGAGCAATGGCTTGTAAGAGTTTTGTTCAACACAGAGAGCCCGCTTTCATACTCCCAGATAGCAGACAAGACAGGCAAGAGCATAAACACTGTTCGCGTCTATATGAACCAGCTTAAGCCCAAGGGCTGGGTTGATGAAAGCAGTCTTCCTAATGGTTCTAAACTGTTCAGCCTCAAGCACAAGGCCAAAGTAAAAAAATTATACAATCTGTAAAATAAATAAAACAAAATAATGCATTATAATGCGCATTATAATGCATTATAATGCATTACTAATGCCTGGGTTTCTTAAAAATTCTTAAAGATTTATAAACGCCAAGGAAGTTCTTGGTCTAGAAAAATGGTTTTTTACGTCGTGAGATACTCGGAAATCGGCTTAAAAGGAAAGAACAGACCGGGTTTTGAAAGGAAACTGGCCAGCAATATCAGAATCAGCCTAAAAAACAAAGGTCTGGATGCTGAGACAAAGGCTTTAAGAGGCAGAATACTCTTGAATGTACAAAAAAAAGCCAGTCTGAGAACTGTGTTTGGCATTAGTTCGTACAGCCAGGCTGAAGAAACCGGCGCTCTGCTTTCAGAACTCAAGCAAAAAGCCCTGAAAATAGCAGGGCAAAGCAAGAAAACCACGACATTCAGAATAAGCACTCAAAGGATAAACAAAGACTACCCGCTTGCCTCGCCTGAGATTAACAACCAGGTAGGCCAGCACCTCGTCGACAAAACCGGCATGAGTGTTGATTTGGAAGAACCAGACCTTGACATATGTATAGAAATCCTGGGTGGCAAAGCATGGTTCTTTACATCTAAAACACAGGGGCCTGGAGGGCTGCCTGTTGGAACTCAGGGAAAAGCTCTGCTCCTGCTCAACAGCGAGGCGGCTGTGCTCGCCGGGCTCCTTGTCATGAAAAGAGGCTGCTCCCTGGACATTGCAATTACTGATGCTTTGGCTCAGAAAAAATATCTTGCTTTGCTGCAATCATATCATCCTGCGGGCATAAAAACATATGAGCTAAAAAATTTAAGTGACCTAAACAAAAATGAGCTGAACAAGGTTCTTGAACAAGCACAGGCAAAAGCCCTTGTTGTTCCAGACACGCTCGACGAAATTCAGGATTATCCTGTTGGAGTAGGCGCCAGGGTTTTGCGCCCCTTAATAGCGCTTACTGACAAGCAGATAGGCAGAGAATTAGAAAAGTATAAAAGAAGCGCCTCGTTCTAATATTGTATGAGAACAGACATATTGTTGCCCAGGGATAATGAGGAGCAGCTTCTTGAGCAGGCAGAAAAAATAGGCTTTAAACAAGTCATCCTGTTATACACCCATGCACAAAAACCAAGGATTCCTGAGAAGACAAGCATAACTGTTCAAACCGCCTGCTATGTTGAGGGCATAAGTAGCATAAATAAGTATAAGAAAGGATTTGACAGGATAATAGGGCCTGTGCAAAGAAACTTTTTTGAAAACAGCCAAACAAACTACTTACTAAACCAGGTAGATGATAGTAAAAGGGAATCAATGCATCAGCGCCGCTCAGACCTGGATTATGTGATGTGCCGGCTTGCAAAAGAAAAAGGCAAGACCATAATCTTCCCAGTAAACAAACTGGATGCCAAGAGCCTTGGAAGAATTATGCAGGATGCACGGCTTTGCAGAAAGCACAGAGTAAAAACAATCACAGCAAGCCTTGCATCGCATCCCCTGGAGATGAGGGCGCCCAAGGACCTGGATGGGTACGCAAGGATGATTAAGCTATTGTGAATTTCTACGAGTTTGATTATTGGTTTCGTTGAAAATATCCTTCTCCACCAAAGGTTTAACAAAACTTTCAAGCGAAACAAATTTTTTGTTGCGCCAAAAAGCGGGGATTTTTGAGCGGAGCAAAAAAAGTTAAGGAGGATGTTCACTTTGTTCAATCCTCTGAACTATGTACAACCCAATTGGGGTTTTAGCTTTATGTTGTGCTGACGTGCTTTTATTCAATTTTTTAAGTGAGCAAAGCGAATGAGCAAAAAAGTGACACAGACAGAGACATTTTCAATAATGACGTATGATTATCGTTAAATTTAAATACTCTTCTTATTATTTCTCTGATTAGAAAAATGGGTGGGCTGTTAAATAAAAAAAGGATGTTAGTTGGTATGATAATCCTGATTTTTTTCTCTTCATTAGGCATATCTGTTTTTGCTCTTGGTACCTGGTGCTTGGGAAATACAAAAGGGGATTGTCCTTCGTGGTGTGTTAATAACACACATTATCAATCTTATGAGGGCTGTGGATATGAGGAGATTTATTATTGTGACATACTTAATACATATACTTGTGGCGAGGGGATGAAATGCATTACTTGTGATGTGGAATCTGAGTATTCTTCTCCGCATCCTTCAAATCCAACAATTCATTACTGCATTCCTGAGGGGGCTGATGCAAGTACTTATTGTGAGAATCCTATTAGTCCGCCAGGTCAGACGGCTATCTGCGAAGACATAACTGATAAAGATACTTGTAATGGTGTGTCTGACTGCGCTTGGTGCCCTGTACCTCAGGATTTTGATGATTATCCTTATGATTTCAATGATATTTATCCTGATGGAATAGAAATAAAAAACAATCATGCCTGTGTTAACACTACTTTTGACCCTTTGAACTGTGGCGGTTGCGGGTTTACAGAGGGAAGTAGCGTAACTGAGAAGGTTTGCTCTGGCCAAACTCCTTTTTGTGAGAATAAAAACTGTGTTGCAAAGGCAGATTTTGACGATGAGGATGCTCGTTTTTATGAAACCTTTTTTCCATATGAGGTAAGTTCAACTGATGGTGTGAGTTATTCTTCTTCTGGTTCGGCTTCTGTGTTTCTTTTAGGTCAGATTGATGAGGATAGTGCTGTTTGCGAAGCTGCTGCTCCTGGTGCAGATTTTATTGAGGGTATTGGCTGCTGCGGTAATAATAAGTGCAGAATACCGAGTTTGCAGGGAGAGTCCTCGCTCTGTCATATAACTGCTTTGTGTGATGGCCATCAATGGCATACTGGAGAGGAATCTACTGAGGGAGAAGTGTTTATTGCTCCTAGTTGCTCTGAGGAATGGGATAATTATCCTATTGTGCAACTCGAAGGAGAATATGTGCGGTGTGTTGACCATGACGACCAGGAGGGGTATCTGGCTGCTTATTCAGGCCACCCCCAAATGTGTTTGCCTGAGGAAAACGCAGGTAATGACTTTGAGGGTTTTCTTAGAGGTGAGGGAAGCTATTATTGCGGTTCTGGAGAGTATGCTGTTGGCGGCACCAGGTATACTCCTCATGCTAATCCCTGCGACGGCCACGTGGTTGATGCAGAGGAGGTTTTACTTGCATATGAGAGGGGTACAGATTTGCTTTGCACTGGTTTTGAGTCAGATATGACTAGCGGGGATGTTTTTGCTTTTGTCTCTATAGTTGATGCGCCGGGTAATATTGGGACTGTTGGCAGTATTGGTCATGGCTCTGATGGCGGAGGGATTTTTAATTATAAGAACTGCCCTGCAGTTATAAGGAACTGGACTACTGGCGGAAGTAATTATTGGAATACTATGGTAGAGGTTGCCTGTCCAGGAAGAATTTCGATTGCTCTCGGCGCTCATGATGTCTCCTTGGATAATGTTGCTAATGAGAATACCTGGTTGTTTAATCTTGGTTATTCCAGTGCTTACAGGATGGCTTATCTTTGCAGGCCTCCTGTGAATAGTTCAGACTCGAATACTATTGAGAAATTGACTGCTTTGAATTATGTTTTTACTGGCAGTGATGAACCCATGGGAACTGTTGAAGGCCATGAGTATATGTGCTCAGCAACGCTTAACACTCCGGATGACGGTTTTGGCGGGGATGTAGAGGCCAGGGTTCATGTTTGCTGTGGCGATGCTGGCTGCGATGACATCCCTGGAGAGATTGGTACCGGCGGAATAAAGTATGATACTGGTGAATACATGGCGCTTGAGAATGGCCGGCTTTACTGTCTTGGTAATGGCAGCTGGGGCACTGATTTTGATAATGAGTCTCTGCAAGATGAGTGCGCGGATTCTGGATTTATAGGCACGGGCAGTTATTGCTGTGCTGAGCAGGACGATACCAGCACATTATTTAATGAGTCTTATAATGACCCTGGCAGTCAGACCGGGGCTTGTTTTAAGGGTATGCCCCAGGATAACAGCAACTTCCTTTTTTACAATGATGTGGAATATTCTGATGTCTTGGTTAGCAATGGTTCTTTTTATGGCTGCGGATTTGCCAGTGCTGAAGGGGTTACTCTTGAGAGAGAATACCCTAATGAGAGTCCTGTTTGTGTTCCTGATGCGGATGGCGTACTTCCCCTTGAGTGCTTGTTGAGTGTTGAGGACTGGCCTAATCCGGGTAGTGGGGGAGAAGATACTCAGACCGGCGAGCCCCTTATTGAGCGTGTTGCTTATTGCAAGCATATTAATACGACCAGCGACCTCTGGTATTGCAGCTATGATAATAATTGGACGTATTCTTATGGCCCTCTTCTTTCGCATGATTCTGTTGTGCCTGCTGACTTAATGGATTATCTTAGGGAGGAAGAGTCAGTTTCTGATAATGCTAGGAATGCTAGTTGCTGTGAGCCTAATAAGTGCTGGGACCCTAATAAGGGTTTGTGCGTGGGTGCTTCTTCTGATTATTATAAAATTAATGAAACCCTGGCATATGCGTGTTCTGACGGGGAATGGGTTAATGTGTTTGCTACTGCTAAACGCACGCCTGACAATTGCTATGCAGGTACCTGCCCTCAGGATTCGCAGTGCTTGTATAATATTGCGGGTGATGCTTCTCAGAATAATAATGTGAGTTCTGGAGCCAATCCGCGCTGCATAGGCGATGGCCAGGTCATAGAAGACTTTGTTTGCATTAGCGGAAACTGGACTACTAGGACTAAGCTGCTGGCTGAGAAACTGATATCATTAGCAGGTAGTGATGATGATTTTGTCTTGATGTGCGGTCCTGCTGAGGAAGTCCTGGTTAACAAGCAGAATATTGGCGAGTCCAATAACTTCTGCGTATTAAACCTTGATGGCCAGAGGATTATTGGCACGACTCTTAACCAGCCGTTGTATGATGAGGACCATAATGATTTTATAACTGCTCTTGAGCAGAGCTTTTATTTATCTTATCCTGACTCTGGAATAAGCTTTGACTCGTCTTGTGATGAAGACACTGATGATTTTGAGAAGTGTGTGGATAATGATTTTCTTAAATTGTATTATGATGATGGTTATAATATGGTTGTTTTCAGTGATGAAAGGGTTAGTTTGAGCCTGGGGTTGGGAGAACAGATTTGTGATGCGCTTCCTGACTGGCTCAAGTGGCTCTGCCCTAATCCTTCTCAGTTAGAAGAGGATATGCAAAAATTGAGTTTGTTCAACAAGGTGTATGCTGCAAGGCAGGGAACCCGTAAAAGGGTGTTTGGTGTGTCAGAGGAGAGCTGTGATCAGGTCCTGGCGCAGAAGTCCGAGTTTTTTACCTTTAATTATACTGGTTTTTCATCACTTGACCTTAGCCACCTGGTGCTCGGGTTAGAGGGAGATGAAGTTGTTTTTGACAACAACCATGTTTTTATTAAGAATCCTGATTCAGACGAAACTGATGTTTGGACTGCCCTGACCCTTCTAAGAACTCCTGAGCAGGAATAATTTGAATAATTTTTTTGTGGTGGTAATTATGAGAGAACCGGCTTATGCAGGCATGTTTTATCCAGGCACTGTTAATGCCCTGAACAGGGCTTTGGAAGCATGCTATGCTCATGAATTGGGTCCTGGCGCGCTTCCTGTGAAGCCAAGAAAAGACGCGCTTCAGGTTAAGGGTATTATTGCGCCTCATGCAGGCTATGTTTATAGTGGTATGGCTGCGGCCTGGAGTTATAAGGCCTTGGCAGAGGCGCCTCTGCCAGATGTATTTGTCATGCTCGGTCCTAACCACCAGAGCAACTGCTCTGGCATTTCTGTGCAGACCTTTAAGACTCCTCTTGGCTTGGTGCGTGTTGACCAGGAGCTTGCCAGGGAAGTAAAGTCACAGGGGAGTATAGGTGTTGATGAGAGCATTCATGCACAGGAGCACAGCCTGGAAGTGCAGCTCCCGTTCCTCCAGTTCTCTCTTAAATCCAGGGCTGAGAAGATTAAGATCCTGCCCTTGCTCGTATCCGATGACCTAGACCTGGACAGGGCCTCCCACGACTTAAAAGAGGCTCTTGGGAAGCTCAGGAAAAAGGCTTGTTTTATTGTGAGCTCAGATTTCATTCATTATGGTCCTAATTATGGCTTTACTCCTTTTTCCAGGAGTTCGGATTATTCAGAATATTCAGAGGGTTCAGGGCGTTCAGAGCAGAATCCTGGCCTGGTTGAGGAGAAGATCAAGAAGATCAGGGAGCTGGATATGAAAGCTATTGATTATATTAAGCAGGTTGATGCCCACGGCTTTTTGAATTATATCAGGGAGACCGGGGCGACTATCTGCGGCTTCCTGGCCATTGCCCTGTTCCTGAAAACAGTTGGTTTTAACAGGCCTGTGTTAGAGCAGTACTATACGTCAGGAGACGTGACCGGGGATTATACTAATAGTGTGAGCTATGCCAGCCTGGTGTTCAGATGAGTTCAGCAGAGGAGTTCAGATAAAGTTCAGATGAGGATAGTAGATGAGAAGAAGGCAGATACTAAGGTGGATGATAAGGCAGATGATAAGTGAGATGAGAAGAGGGAGGAGTTAGGAACATGAAGGGAAAAAGGTCTCAGATAACAATGTTTGTAATCCTGGGCTTAATAATATTTATACTCTTAATAATAATCCTGGCGGTTAAAGAAGCTGCCCGTCCCAAAACCAATACCTTGGAAGGGGTTCTTAACGAGTTAAAAACAGGGAGTATTAAGAATCATATAACTGATTGCGTGAAACAACTTACTGCTGATGCTGTGCAGAGTATAGGTTTTAACGGCGGGGTAATCTATGATTTTGAAGGAGGAACCATTCCGTTCCGGGCCCAGGAGCATGGCAGGGACTATCTTAATTTCACTTATGAGAACAAAACTTACTTTGTGAGTTATGCCCTGAAAAAAAACAAGGAGTGCCCAGTTATAGATTATTCAATCCCTGCTTACCCGCATCCTTCTGTTGCTCTTGACCAGCTTGTAAGCACTTATAATACTGAGGGATGCCGGTTCTTATCTTCTTATGACGGCTTTTTTGGAGAGAGCCGTCTGAACAAGCTGTGCTACTCTGCCAAGGAGTCAAGCTGTGAACCTTTTGCAAAGGGCGACCAGCTCGGCCTGACCATTCAGAGGCAGATAGAGGATTATATTGCCAGCCGTCTGGGGCGCTGTGTTAATTTTTCTGCTTTTGCCAGGAACATGGAGGCTGACATAAGAGAAGAATCCGAGCCTGTTGTTGACTTGGTAATGCGTGATTCAGAACTCATAATAAATGTGCAGTATCCTGTGACTATTGCTTTTGAGGGCGGCGAACCAGTAACCCGTATAACCGAGTACCAGACCAGCATGAACCTCGCGCTGGCTAGGACTTATAACTTCTTGTACGACATTCTCCGGAGGGATGCTCAGAGATATGACTTTGACCTGCTAAAGGAATACGTTGCTTCCGAATATTGGAGAGAAGGATTGTCTGTTATTAAGATGAGAGATAAGAATCATGATGCTTCCCTGCCCGCAAGGCATGATAATATTATTCAGGTGATTGACAGGGAGAGTGTTGTGAACAGAAAGCCCCTGACTATCAGGGCGGCTGTTGAGAATAGGAGGCCTGTGCTGGCCAGTATTAGCAACCAGACCCTTGACTTGGATGATGACATTTATGTGGTTAAGATTCCTTTGCAGGGATATGACCCTGATGATTTAGGCATAACCTATTATGTGTCTTCTTATTTTTCTCCTCGTGTAGCTGAGGAGGATGGCAGGCTTGAACAGCAATACCAGGTCATGCTTGAATTGCATGTTAGCAGGTATGATTATGGAATGCATAACATAACGCTTCTGGTGCTGGATGACAGCGGCTTATTCGATTACCAGCTATTTTGGGTTAATATTACTGACCGCGGATTTGACCGGCAGCCAACAGACAGTTGTGTTGCTGACTGCTCAGAAAATAGCAGCATACCTGATTGTGATGAATGGTGCTTTTTAGCAGGCAATCCTTGTTTTAGCGAGTGCCAGCGCAAGTTTTGTACCTTGTCTGAGGACGCGGAGTGCTATAACTGTGTGTCTAATATTTATTATTCAGAGGCTCCTGGCCCGATTACCTGCTCTGCTCTGGGCGAATCCGCGTGCGTGGATGCTATGCCCGGGTGTTTTTGGGTGGTTGAGAACCAGAGCAGCCAGTTCAGGGGTTCTTGTTATGATGTCAATGAGCTGTCCCAGGCAAACCCGCCGGCATACATAATCACATAACATAATTCAATAAAAAGATTTATATACCTTTAAACAAAAATTTTTATGATAATAAGGCATAGGATTAGGGTAAAATCAGGAATGACCGGGGAGCGACCTGATGAGAGACCTGAGGCCTGGCCTGAAGAGGTCTTTTAATGGGAAGGTGAGGTTTGAGTGAACAAAAAAGTTTTTTTAGTAACACTGTGCGTGTTGTTCATAGTAGTCTTGATGCTTATCTTAATGTCGGGCGTGGTAAGTGCGGGCTGCTGTGTTAATGCTACGGGGGAGGAATGCATATCAGATGATGATGGTCAGTGTTCGTCAGGAGAATATGATGCTGCTGATTGCGCTGACCTTTCTGCGTGCGTGCAGGGATGCTGCTGTCCTTCCCTGGACTCAGACGGGGTTATCAAGATTAATTATACCTGCCCCTCCGCAGAGGTATTTATAGAAGAGGATTCTCTTAGTCTTGGGGAGGACTGCTCTTGTGGCGATGCAAACACCTACACTATTTCAGGAGCGGTGACTGACAAGCAGGGGAGTGCTTTGGTAAGCGCGGCTGTTGCTGTTGTAGGATCAGACATTATTACTTATACTAATAGTCAGGGAGACTATGTTTTAGATCAGGTGTCTGGGGGCACGGTCGTCCTGGGTATTAGTAAGGCGGGTTGTTTAGAAAAAGGAAAAATACTTGATTTGGATTCTGACAGAGAGGATGTTGATTTTTCCCTAGACTGTTCATGCAGCCCTGGTGATTGCGATACTGACGAGGACGCTTATTGTACGTCTGCAGGGAAATGGGCGCTTTATGACTTGTCAGATGCAGATGAGAAAGATGATTACTGTGCTCTTTGTTCTTATGATGCTGAGTGTGAAGAAGAGTATTGCATAGATAATGATGACAAGTGTATTTTACCGTGTACATCCTCTAATGATAATGATTGTTATTGTGATGCAAGCCAGAAGAACGGACTCTGCCCTTATATGTGCACGGTTAGTACAGATGCTGACTGCAATGTTTATTCTGCAGAGTGCGGCGACGGAATAGTGACTTATCCTTATGAGACTTGTGAAGAAGACCCTGCTGACGGCCAGCTCAGTCTTTGCTCAGGAGATGACTGCGTGGCTTGCAACTGCAACACCCTGGCGCAATGTGGAGACCTGATCCTTCAGTCAGGTGAGGACTGTGAGATTAACACGATGTGCTCTGATGGCACGCCATGCGAGGACTGCCAGTGCGGAGACCTGCAATGCACTGACACTACCAAGATACCTGAGATCAGTGCAGAGTTTAATTATACTAACCAGAAAATATTCTTGTCATGGACGCTTCCAGACTCTTGTAAGCCCAGCATCGGGGGCTCCACGGTTTTTAAGTGCAAAAAAGAATCTGAGAATGATTGTCTTTCAGAAAATGATGGTTTTTCCCAGCTTGGAAGCATTGCAAGGAGTCTTATGAATTATTCTGACACGTCCATAACTGAGACGTCTGAATACTGCTATTATGTGAGGGTTGATTATGTGCGTTCTGACCTTGAATTTGCTGAATCAGAGATTCAGTGCGTGAGCACAGGTGATTATTACTGCCTAGAGCCGCACTCTGATGAGTTCTGCTGGGATAATAAGAGGGCGCGGTGCGATGAGGATAATAATATTGAGATTATAGAGGACTGCAACCCCGCTGAGTATTGCGTGGGTCCTGTGAATGGTCAGACCAACTGTACTGAAGAAGGGGTGTGCGACTTATGCAATGGCTTGTACGGTATGTTCTCTTACCTTGATTTGAGAATTGGTGTCAAAGAAGGCTCTGAAGAAATCTTGAAATACTGTTATCCCGGCACTGGAAGAGACGTGGTAACTGGTTGTTACCTTGACCGCACACAGGCTTTGTTCAGTGCCTTTGATTACTGTGCTGAGATTACTTCCTGCTATGATTACAAGTCAGAGGAGGCTTGCGAGGATAAAGCGGACCCCTGCGATAAGAACCAGGGCTGCGAGTGGTTGTGGCTGGATGAAGATTCTCATTCTTTGGGTGGCATTTGCAGGCCCGTAGCAGAAGAACTTCAAAAATGCGAGTATTGTGATGAGCCAGAGTATAATTGGCTTAGCCCTGGCTGCTCTCCGCAGACCTGCGACTTGTTTGGGGAATGTTATTATGGGGGTGGCTCTGAGCCCTGCACTAAGAGCTCGACTGCTACTTGCATGGATTATTCTGATGCAGATGATTGTACTGGTGGCCAATCAGTGTATGTAGACGCGCAGTACAATGACTTGGGAGCGCGGGTTGGAGGGACTCATGATTTAAGTGTTCCCAGTGATGATGAGCTGGGATTGGGTAAATGCTATTATGATTCTGTGAATACTATTTGCAGGAGGGATGCGGATAACAAGAGAGATGAAGATAATAATCGTGTTAGGGACTGCTTTCCAGGAGATCTTGAGTGCGAAGCAGATTTCTCTAATCCTGAAACCAGGATTATCCCATCAACCTTCGGGGTTTACCCCGCCGAGCTGGAGATTTGTTTCAGCACATTAGATAATTATCCCTCTGATGAGCTCACTACTTTCTTCTGCATAGACAAGGATTATTGCTATCCTACAGAGGAGGCGGATAATGATGAGAAGGTGTACTCAGAGGAGATTGAGGAGTCAGGGGATTATCATGTTTATTACTACACCCAGGACCCTGCCCAGAACCTAGAGTTGGTTAAGAGCCTCAGTATAAGCGTGGACGCAGACAAGCCTTTTATAAACATTACCACCCCCTCAGAGCCAGATGAGTACCCTACTAATGAGCAGAACCTCACCGTTAAGGGTGAGACCTCTACTGATTCAAGGTATGTGTGTGCCAGGAACACTAATACCGGCGAGACTACATGCGTGAATAACTGCTTGTTAACAAGCAGCCAGACGCCCTGCTTCTCAGATGACACAGGAAAATTCACGCTTCAGATAAATGTTGGGAGCGACACGCTGACCAACGTTGTTTTTTATGCTGAGGACTTTGCAGGGAACACGTATCAGAACACTTTGCTGGGCATACTCCTGGACATAGAGCCGCCTGAAGAGCCGATAATCACTGTTTATGCTGCTGATTAAAGAGTAAATAAATAAGTTAGGTTAAGAATAAGTTTGATAATTTTCATTAAATAAATTAAGAAAAAGATTAAGAGAATAAGATTAGTAAAAAGAGGTGTTTTTTATTTTGAAAAGAAAAAAATTATTGTTTGCCATGCTTTTCAACTCGATTCTATTATTTGTTGCTCTATTCCTGTTAATGGTTTCTTCTGCACGGGTTCAGGCCGCGACATGGGTTACTATTAATAGTTCAGACATAATAATAAATGCTACTTATCCTGAAGAAGTAGAAGTGGTGTCTGCAACTCTCAAAGACGAACAATCCCTTTTTTATGGCATGGACAAAACAGTGCTTAACAGCGGCAAGACCATTATATACGAGCCTAGGAGCAAACTAAAAACAGGCGAGTACACATTTTTTATTAAAGTAGCTGATAATGTGGGCAATACCAGGAACGATACCAAGACCTTTGAGATAGAGGTGCCTATTCCTGCGGGCTGCGGTAATGGTGTGAAGAGCAGCAGCGAGGAATGCGATGACGGCAACAACCAGGACGGAGACGGATGCAGTGCTTATTGCAAGCTGGAAGTCTGCGGTAATAATGTGATAGACGCAGGCGAAGAATGCGATGGTTATGAACTTAACGGACAGACATGCAACTCATTAGGCGTGTTTGAAGGAGGCGCCCTAGCTTGCAGGGATGACTGCTTTTTTGACACAAGCGACTGTCAGAGCAATGCTTCTGGTTATTGCGGGGACCATGAATTAAATGATGCAGAGCTCTGCGATTACCATGACTTTGGAGAAATTAATGATTGCAAAGACTTTGAGGCCTTTACTGGCGGCGCGCTGGGATGCAGGGATGACTGCCATTTTGACACCACTTATTGTGAGGCCGCAGGAGATGATAATAAGAGCTGTTATGACGACGAGTTTAACGGTGATGAAACAGATACAGACTGTGGTGGCAGCTGCCCCTGCTGCGCCCTGGGAAACACCTGTTTAGAAGATAGTGATTGCTGCGCATATTTCTGTAAAAACAATGTTTGCGCCCAGGCTTCATGCACAGACAACACTCTCAACGGCCTGGAAACAGACGTGGATTGCGGAGGTGATTGCCCCTCCTGTAGTCAGGGCCAAAAATGCAATATAGATTCTGACTGCACAACAGGCTTTTGCAACCCAGACACAGGCACATGCGCGATTCCCAGTTGTAGTGATGGTTTTAAGAATGGGGATGAGACTGGAGTGGACTGCGGCGGGAGCTGCGCTTCAGGATGCTCTGTTAATGAGCAGTGCAACTCAGACCAGGACTGTGTACAAGGACTAATGTGCGTGGCAGGCAAATGCGTAACAGACCAGGAACAGGACTCTGACGGTGATGGCATGCCTGACTGGTGGGAGAATGCCCACGGCCTGGACCCAAATGACCCTTATGATGCTGATGAGGACCTTGACGGGGACGGCTATTCTAATCTTGACGAGTACCTGGACAGCACAGACCCAGAAGACCCCAAGGACCCTGAACCTGCGAAAAAGCATACTTTTCAGACAGTATTCCTAATATTGGGCTTGTTATTAATGATTGGCAGCGCAGGCTTATTAGTATACTATAGAAAAGCAGGTCTTGCTGGTCCAGCCAGGACAGGAAAAGGCCCCTTACCAGGTCAGGCCAGAACCCACCCGCCAGGACCAGGGCAAAAGCCAGGAACCATGAGGTTGGGAATCACAGGGCCGGGAACAGGCCGGGGTCAGAAGCCTAAAAGGTTTGTTTATGCCAAGACCAGGCCCGGGGAGCCTTCTGGGGGTAAATCCCAGAGACGGGCATTGTTTGACAGGTTTGGCAAAGGCGAAAAGCAAGCAGGAACCGGCAAAGTCAAGGCGCCTGTGGAGCCAGCCCCGAGCAGGACAGCAAAAGGATTCATACCATTATCTTCTGTAGGCAAGAAACCAGGCAAAGAAAAGGCCGGAGAAAAAGCCCGGGAAAAAACCAGGGAAAAAGATAAGGAAGAAGGGAAACAAGCCGCCTTGCAAAAGACTTCATCACCTGCTTTTGAAAAATTGAAAGACCTGATAAAAAGCGACAAGGATAAAAATAAGAAGCAAGAAAGCAAAAAGTAACAAAAAGTAAGAGAGCGAAAAGTAAGAGAGCCAGTAAGATAGCAAAGAGCAAGCGCAAAAAGTAGTAAGCGCAAAGAGTAGTGAAGCGTAAGAGCAAAGAGTGAGAGGGGACGGGTGTGCATGTATCAGAACAAAGCCCAAGTAAGCCAGGCCTTTACTTACATAGTAATCATCCTAGTCATAGGGGTGATAGCAGTTTTTGGATATAAAGGTATAAGCAGCATTCTAAGTGCTAATTGCGAACACCAGAGAGTGAGCTTTGAAAATAATCTGCTCGGATTCATAGAGGAATACACTGACAAGGGCAGCGTGCACCAGGAAGTCATGGAAGCACCGTGCGAAATAATAGAGGTGTGCTTTGCAGATTCTGATTACTGCGAGGCAGAGCCGCGCCCAGGATTAAATAACCTGCCAGAGGAGGATAAAGTGATTTACAGTAATGTTGATAGCTGCACTGCCAACATCTTTTTTATAGGGGAATTCACAGAAGCCGTGGCTTATTCTGATGATGTCTCATTGAGCAACACCTTGTCAAGCACAGGAGGAGCAGATAATGATTATCCTTTCAAGTGCTTTTCTGCTAAGAGTGGAGAGTTCAATTTCTTGTTCAAGGGAACGGGCAGAAGAACTATGATAATATCTGGGTGGGAGCAGGAGCTAAGCGAGTGAAGGAAATGAGAATTTCGAGAATTTCAAAAAAAGGTTTTGCCATGCAGTTCAACTGGTTGTTCGTATTAATAGCAGGAGTTGTAATCCTGGGATTTTTTTTCAGTCTCATAACCGAGAGAACTGCCAAACAGGATGAAGAGGAAAAGACCAAGAGCACCCAGGAATTAGAGGACTTGCTCAGAGTAAGCAGTGCGGCTGACCAAACCCAGAAAACCGTGTTGTTTGATCAGAAGATAACCTTTCAAAGCAGCTATGACGCAGATACTGACACGTCCTACTCGGCTTACTCAGTAGAGGGCTCACCTTACAACGCAAGGTATGATTATCAGGCCCTATTCTCACCACCTGTTCTTGACGGGCAGAGACTCCTAATCCTGAACAAAGACGTTAACACAGGCTTCAGAATAATATCCTTGACATATATCACTAATCAGGATGTCGAATACGTCTTCTTAATCAACGACTTGGAGGCGCAGTCATTGCTCAGCCTGATATACAATAGCATGCCAGGCAACACCACCAAGAACATTATTAGCGGCAGCATTACTGGTTATCCTGACAAGAATTATGACAAAACAATCTTTGTAATGCAGGAAACTGATAAAGGCACTAGCGACGTTCTGGGCAGACTCCTTAATTTTAACACTGGCTTTAACACTGACAAGGCCGCCGCCCTGATAATTTCATCAGGAGACTCCCTGACCCAGGGCGAAATAAGGTTTTATGAATACGATGCGCTACAAGAACAATTCGAGTACCAGGGAAAATCTGTTTTTTTAGACTTGCCAACAGTTTTAGGCGCGGTTATTAGCGGGAACAACAAAATCTATGAGTGCAACCTGAAAAAGGTTTTTGTAAGGACCAGTCTGCTGAGCAGGTTGTACCAGGAGAGAATGAGTATGTATGCAAAGCAGGTGCCGGATACGTGCAAAGAATATTATGAAGAAGCAAAGGAATGCATGAAAAAATTAGAGGGCATACAAGAAAAGCCCACAGACAACATAGTCAATTTCAAATCCGCCCTGATCGCTATTAATAATCTTAAATCACTAAACAATTATTTAATGACCAAAACAGAATGCCCTTTAATATATTAAGATATATTAAGGAATCATTGTAAAGCAAGACACGTAAAAGAGAAATGAATGAAAGAGAAATGAAAAGAATCAAAGCCCAGCTGCAGACAACAGAAACCATATTTGTAATCTTCCTGATCCTTGTAATCGTAGTAATCGGATTTGTAATCTACTCCAAGTTTCACGAGGGAACTATAAAGGAAAAACAGAGAGAACAAAGAGCAAGAGAAGTGATAGAACTGGCTCACAGGATGAGTTCGTGGCCAGAACTAGAATGCTCTGCTTCAGGCGCCCAGCAGTTCGTGTGCCTTGACAGGATAAAGCTTAACGTGCTCAGCGACTTTATCAATAAGAGCAGGCACACTGACAGCCAAGCTTTTAATTATTACTACGACCTGCTCGGAGACTCCCAGATAATTGTAAAAGAAGTATATCCCTCTAACACCCAGACCTATAAAAAGGATTACTGGAGGCTCTACAATAACCCTGGTAGTACCAGCCACCAGAACATAATATGGGTGCCTGTAAACCTCTACAACCCATTATCCCGCACCTATGCTTTTGGAGTCATGGAAATAACACTTTATGAATGAAGAAGAAAAATAAAGAAGCATCTGAGAATATGAAACACAGGAAGAACATGAAAAAAGCACAACTTGAAATGATAGGACTCACAGTAATAGTGGTAATAGTAATCATAGCTATGATGATATTCATGGTTTACAAGATAGGCAATCCCCGCGAGGACATAAAAAAGAGGTACATGGACAAGGAAATAGCGACCAACTTCCTGATTGCCATGACCAATACTAATGTAGCGGAGTGCAATAACCTCACTCTCTCCTCACTTATAGCTGACTGCGCCAGAGACTACCACCAAATCAACTGCTATGACCTGAACAGCTGCCAGGCAGCCAACCAGACCATACATACCCTGCTGAGCAGAACCCTGGATGAGTGGGGCTTAAACTATAATCTGAGTGTGCAGAACACAGACATAAGCTTTGTTAACCAGTGCAAGCCTGGAAGCGACCAGGTATCTGGGTTCTCAATAATCCCGCGTAATCCCGGTCAGGTCGAGGTAAGCCTGAGAATCTGTCAGGAATAGTCAGATAGGACGAGTCTGACCTCTATGTTTCTTTCCATGGGGCCGTCAAGCTCCACGAGCATGACTGACTGCCATGTTCCGAGCCTGAGCTGGTTATCCCTTACAGGGATTGTGACTCCAGGACCTAATATTGCGGCTTTGATATGAGCCCCTGCGTTGTTATCAACCTTGTCATGCAGGTAACCTGCGTGCTCAGGAACCGCCTTGTTAATTGCCTTAAGAAAATCAATGCAGATATTCGGGTCGTAATTCTCATTAATAATCAGTGCAGCAGTGGCATGAGTCACAAAGACATTGCACAAGCCGTTCTTCACCCTGCTCTTCCTGACAGTCTTGTTGACAAGCTCAGTTATGTCAATCAGTTCCTGCTTCTTGGTGGTGCGTAAGGTTATCTTCATGAACATCAGGGAGCAAAGAGGTTTTTATAATTGTTTTGATTGGCACTGTAAATTTGTGCTTAGGCTTCTTAAACAAAAGCAAACTTTAAATACCTTTACTCCTATCAGTCATTCTTATGAAGAGGGAGCCGGTTCTTAAAGTCCAGCATTTAAGCAAGAGTTTTGGAAGGAATCGTGTTCTCAGACGAGTCAATCTGGATGTTGGGGAGGGAGAAGTATTCGGGCTTGTAGGCGCTAATGGCAGCGGCAAGACTACCCTGCTGAAGAATATCATGGGGTATTTGAGACCTGAGCAGGGAAATGTTAAGTTCAGGTATGATTATTTTATGAAGAAAAAACCTGACAAGCCATTGTACGCTTCTGTTTATAAGAATCCCAGGCTTGCAAGCACCTTGTTTGGTTTTGCCAGCCAGGAACCTTCATTCTACAAGAAACTCTCTGTCAGGGAGAACCTTAAATACTTTGGTTCCCTGTACAAACTGCCACGAGAAGCTCTTGAGTCCAACACAGAAATACTTATGAGGCTTATGAGCCTGAAAAAATCTGAGAACGTCCTTGCAGGCAACCTGTCAGGAGGCATGCAGAGGCGCCTAGATATTGCGTGCGCCCTGATACACGACCCAGAAATCCTGATACTTGACGAGCCCACAGCAGACCTTGACCCTTTGCTGAGAGAGCATATCTGGAGCCTGGTAAAAAAGATTAACAAGAAAGGCACTACCATACTCCTGGCCAGCCACCACTTGTCAGAGGTCGAGACCTTTTGCTCAAGAATAGCCATTATCCAGGAAGGCAGGATACTGGATGTTGCAAGCCCGACCCGGCTCAAGACCAAGTACGCTGATTCCCAGCAGATAAGAATCCAGACTTATCCTGGAAGCTACTCCAAGATTGCAAAGGCTCTTAGAAAGCCCTCAAACAAAGTATTTGACATAAGGATAAAGGGCTCAGAACTAATAATCTACTCTGACGAGCCCCAGAGGGCACTGCACGAGTTATTTCATTTGCTTGACTCTCTGAGAGAGGAGCTGATTGACATCCATGTTTCCAGGCCAGGACTGGATGAATTATTCCTTAAGATGACTGCTGACGATAAGAAGAGCAGGAGCAGACAAGAAGAAAAAATACGAGAAGAAAAACAAGAAAGAGAAGGAAGGGGAGGAAGACTAGAAAGAGGAGGAAGGGATGGAAGAGAAGATGAAAATAAGGAAGATGGGACAAGACAAGAATCCTCTGCCAGGAAAAAGCAAGAGCGTGAAACACCATGAGTTTGTTCAGCATCATAAAAAAGAATTTTAAGCTCTTAATCAGGTCCAAGGCTTCTGCTTTCATAGTCTTATTAGGGCCGCTCATAGTAATCCTCCTGGTGGGCCTGGTTTTCAGCACCAAGACATCTTATGAGTTGAGCATTGGTTATTATTCTCCTGAGGACAACAACCTCACAAGGTCGTTTGTGCAGGCCCTGCAAAACCAGGATTTTTATGTTCATGCCTTTGAGAGCGAGCAGGCATGTGTTAAGAAGATAGAGGACGGGCTAATACACACCTGTGTGGTCTTTCCAGAGGGCTTTGCAATTACAGAGGAAGCACAGGATTTAAGGTTTCTGGTGGATTATTCAAGAATGAACCTGGTTTACAAGGTTATAGACTCTGTTTCTGAAGTCCTGGAATTAGAATCAGAAGAAGTAAGCTACTCCCTGACCCAAGTCTTGTTATCCAGCATTAACAAGACCTTGGAAGATGTCAGCTCAGAGCTCTTATTGCTTGAGGAGAAAAAGCCCCTGCTGAACCTGTTGCTGCTTGACCTGAGCAAGGCAGAGGAATATTCAGAGTCCATGAAACTCGAAATGGGAGTTGATATTTTGGATGTTGATGAAGACGTTACAACCCTGAATAAGAGCCTGGCAGACATGCAGGAGCAGAGCCTGCTCTTAATCAACCAAACTAATGACTTATTGGAACTAATTGATGACTGCGGCTGCCTGGATGAGAACGAGACAGCAGAGCTTGAGGAAGAAGTGGATGAGCTCATAAATAGCACCCTGAAACTGCACAATTCTACATCTGACGACCTTGCCGGCTTGTATAACTCCTTGTCTGACCTTGGCAAGTCTTTGGAAGAGCTGGGCGAGGACCTGGAGCAGAGCAGAGCCCTTAATCAGAACACACAGTCCAGGATAGAATCTGCAAAAGACAAGCTTGTAGAAGTGCAGGCTTTTATCTCAAACCTTGAGAGCCGCCTGGAGCAGACCAGGCAATCCCTGGAAGGCATAGCTATTACTAGGGCAGAGACCATTGTAAGCCCTGTCAACACCCGCATAGAGCCCATAACAGCTGAGGACTCAAAAGCCATCTTTACCTTTCCCTTCCTGCTCGTACTAATGATAATGTTCGTGGCCCTGCTCCTGTCAAGCACACTAATAATATTTGAAAAGAAATCCAAGGCTTTTTTCAGGAACCAGATAAGTCCGCCAAGGCGCGGCCTCTTCCTGCTTACCACGTTCCTGACAAGCCTGATAACCCTGTTATTCCAGGTGTTAATCATCTTAGGTCTTGCCAACCTTTTTCTGAGCATCAACTTGTTCAAGAACACCCTGATGAGCCTGGTAATCGTGACTGCTACCATAACCTTTTTTATACTCCTCGGAATGCTCATAGGATACTTGTTCTCAACACAGGAAGGGGTTATTATGACAGATATAGTGTTGGCAGCAGTCTTCTTGTTTCTCTCCAACCTGGTGGTGCCCCTGGAAAGCCTGGCACCCTGGCTTACCAACGTGATTCAGTTCAACCCATATGTGCTCGCTTCAGAGGTTCTGAGAAAGGCGTTGTTGTTCAGCACAGGAATCAAGGAGGGCCTTGCCGGCCTGGGTTATTTGTTAGGGGCCTCTGTTGTGCTTCTGATTATGATTCTTCTGGTGTTGTCATGGAAAGAGAAGCGCAGGAGAAAGACAGGAGCAGAGTAATTAATGACGCTAATATTCAGGAATCTGCCTTATAGAAGCAAACTTTTTTAAATAAGCTTTCTAACCCGTTCATAATAAGAAGTCTTTTATGGTTAATCTGAAGGTTAATCTTTAAGTTAGTCAAGGGGGTGTTATATTTGAAGACATCGGGAAAAAACAAGAAAGTTCAGTCAGAGGAAAAAACAGCAAAATACGAGGCTAAGAAGAAGGCTCCTGATAAGAAGCGGGTTAATGAAGTTAAGAAAGAATCAGCCAGCAAAGAGCCTGCTAAAAAGAAATTGACTATGCCTGGCAAGTTCTATCCAATAATATCAGGCGCAATAATAATCGTGATAATTGCACTCATCTTAATCCTGGTGCTTAGAGGAGAAGGCAGGACAAGTGATGAGGACAAGGTAAAAGTAGAGTTCTATGTTATGAGCCAGTGTCCTTACGGAACCCAGGTAGAAGACGCCTTCCTGCCAGTATTGGAGGAGATGGGAGACGCTATTGATTTCAGGCTCAACTACATAATCCAGGAAACCAGCGAGGGTGAGTTTCAGAGCCTTCACGGTGAAAAAGAAGTCAAGGGAGCCATAGTGCAGCTCTGCGCCAAGAGTTATTATGCAGAGGATTACAAGTACATGGAGTTCATAGTGTGCCAGAACAAGGACTATGCAAACGTGGACACTAACTGGGCGGAGTGTGCCGTGGAGATTGGTATGGACATGGAAGAAATCAGGGCCTGCCTGGAAAGCGACGAGGGAATAAATCTTCTGAGAAACTCCATAAGCCAGACTAGGGTTAGAGAAGCCACTGCCAGCCCTACCATCTACATTGAGGACGTGCAATACAAGGGTCAGAGAGACGCGATCTCATTCAAGAGAGCCATTTGCAACTATGTAGAGCACGAGGCATGCGAGAATATTCCTGAGTGCGGCAGCGATGCTGACTGTACAGAAGAGCAGGGAATGGTAGGAATATGCAATAACCCTGGCGAGCAGGATGCCTATTGCACTTATGAGGAGCCGGTGAGCGTTGATTACATTATCCTGAACTCTGCTGACTGCCAGGGCCAGGCATGCGACACTACCAACGTAGTCCAGGTAACCCAGCAATTATTCATGGGGGCCAAGCCCAGACCAGTGGATGTTAACAGCGAGGAAGGAAAGCAGCTAGTAGAGGAATACGGCATAGAAGTCGTGCCTGCCTTCATCTTTGACAAGGAAGTACAGAACACCAAGATATGGCAGGAGAGAGAAGATGTAAGAAATTCCTTTGAGCAGATAGGTGAGAAATACAAGATAAAAGACGCAGCCACAGGAGCCACTTATGAGCCCTTCGCAGAGATCTGTGATAATGGTGTGGATGATAATGATGACGGCATGGTTGACTGCGACGACGATGACTGCAAGGGAGAATGGATTTGCATGGAGAAAAAAGAAGTCTCAGAAGTAGAGCTCTTTGTGATGAGTCACTGCCCGTACGGAACCCAGATAGAAAAAGGATTCGTACCTGTAGTGGAGTTGTTAGGCGATAAGATAGACTTTCAGGTAAAGTTCTGTAATTATGCCATGCACGGTGAAAAAGAACTTAACGAGGAACTCAGGCAGTACTGCATCCAATTGGAGCAGCCAGACAAGTACCTTTCCTACTTAACATGCTTTTTAGGAGACGGGGATTCAGAGGCATGCCTTTCAGAAACAGGCGTGGATGAGGCCGCCCTGATTTCTTGTATAAGTGCTGCAGACCAGGAGTTCAAGATTACTGAGAGCTTTGAGGACAAATCAATATGGAGAGGAGGCAGATACCCGATATTTACCATCTACGAGGAAGAGGTT